>DATLWF010000197.1:0-2707 GCA_035576605.1 Blastocatellia bacterium
TCGCCCGCAACGCGTCGTGTCCCTGCGGAAGCGGGCGAAAGTACAAACGCTGCTGCGGCGCATGAGCAACAATCTTTAATCTGAAATTATCTGAAATCTGAAATCTGGAATCTGAAATCTGGAATCTGAAATTCGGCGCGGCTGTGCGTGAAGGTGAATAGGCGAACCCTACCTCAACTCTTCCAAATTAGTTGTGCGCCGCCAGTTCTTGATTATTCCGCCTTGCATTCCACGACGGCGAGTCTGAAGAGCAGGCTACAGCTCAACTTTCCGCAGCCGCAACGCATTGCCGATCACCGACACCGAACTGAAACTCATTGCAGCGCTGGCAATCATCGGACTGAGCAGCAGCCCAAACACCGGATAGAGCGCGCCGGCCGCGACGGGGACCCCAATAGCGTTGTACACGAATGCGAAAAAGAGATTCTGCCGGATGTTGCGCATCGTGGCGCGACTCAGCTTCCGTGCTCGTACAATGCCGCGCAGGTCGCCCTTCAACAGAGTCACACCAGCGCTCTCTATTGCCACGTCTGTACCAGTGCCCATGGCGATTCCGACCAGGGCTTGTGCCAGAGCGGGCGCGTCGTTCACTCCATCACCAGCCATCGCCACCTTCCTGCCCTGCGCCTGGAGGCGCTTCACCACATCGCCTTTCTGTTGGGGCATAACATCGGCCTGTACCTCATCAATGCTTAACTTGCGAGCCACTGCCTCAGCAGTAGTGCGGTTATCCCCGGTGAGCATAACAATATGTATCCCGTCGTCGTGAAGCGCTCGGATTGCATCAGCGGTAGACTCTTTGATTGGATCAGCGACGCCGATCAAACCAGACAGGCGGCCATCGACGGAGACAAACATTACCGTCTCGCCTTCTTTACGCAGGGTCTCCGCTCGCTCGATTAAACCACTCGCTTCGATGTTCAGTTGCTCAAGCAGCCTGATGTTGCCGAGGGCAACCTCGCGTTGATCAACTCTGCCCACCACGCCCTTTCCGGTGATGGATTGAAAATCCTGAGCTTCGGAGAACTTTAAGTTCCTCTGCTGCGCACCGGCTACGATCGCTGCAGCGAGATGGTGCTCGCTTCCTCGCTCGATGCTTGCGGCAAGCCGTAAGAGCTCTGACTCACTCGCCCCATTTAGCGGCACCACAGAGGTGAGGCGTGGCTTGCCTTCAGTGAGCGTGCCGGTCTTGTCCACAATGAGGGTGTCAATCTTCTCCAGAATCTCAAGGGCTTCAGCATTCTTGATGAGCACGCCCGCGGTGGCGCCGCGACCTGTTCCGACCATGATCGACATTGGCGTCGCAAGCCCCAGTGCGCAGGGGCAGGCGATTATCAGCACCGCTACTGCATTGACGATCGCATGGGCAAGGCGCGGCTCAGGTCCGGCAAGACCCCACACGGCGAAGGTGATGATGGCGGCCACAATGACGACAGGAACAAAGTAAGAGGAAACAACATCGGCGAGTCGTTGAATGGGGGCGCGGCTGCGCTGAGCTTCGCTAACCATCCGCACGATCTGCGCAAGAAGAGTCTCGCTGCCGACGCGCTCCGCCTGCATGATGAAGCCGCCCGTGCCATTGACAGTGCCGCCGGTAACCCTGTCACCTTTCGTCTTCTCGACAGGAATCGACTCGCCCGTGACCATAGATTCATCGACGGAACTCGCACCTTCGAGAATTACTCCGTCCACTGGAACCCTTTCTCCCGGGCGGACGCGCAGCTTATCACCCGGCTTGATGACATCCAGGGATTTCTCTTCTTCTGTTCCATCATCGCGAATGATTCTGGCCGTTTTTGGAGCCAGTCCGAGCAGCGCCTTGATTGCGCTGCTTGTTTGTCTGCGCGCGCGTAATTCGAGAACCTGTCCTAACAGCACGAGGACGACGATCACCGAAGCGACTTCAAAATAAACGCCAACTTCGCCGCCTTCGCTGCGGAACGAAGTTGGGAAGATGTTCGGAAGAAAGGTGGCAATGACGCTGTACCAGTAGGCCACTCCCGTACCCATAGCGATGAGCGTGAACATATTCAAACTGCGATTGACGATTGAGGCCCACCCGCGCTGGAAGAATGGCCATCCTCCCCAGAGCACCACAGGGGTGGCGAGAGCTAACTGAACAAACCTGAGCAGCCTCATCGAGAAGGCATGCTGCAAAGGCTGGCCGGGAATCAGGTCTGACATTGCGAGAAGCAACAAAGGGATTGCGAGGATCAGACCGATTTTGAACCGCCGCGTCATGTCGATCAGTTCTTCATTTTTCTGTTCTCCAGTTACGGTCCGTGGTTCCAAAGCCATTCCGCAGATAGGACAAGAGCCCGATGCATCCCGCACGATCTGCGGGTGCATCGGGCAGGTGTATTCAACCTTCGTTGGCGGCGCAATAGTTATTTGTTCAAGCGCCATGCCGCATTTTGGGCATGAGCCCTGGTTCTTTTGGCGAACCTCCGGGTGCATCGGGCAGGTATATTGATTGTTGTTCTCGACGATCCGCGTCGGACCTCTCCGCTCTCCATTGTCCTTCTTATATTATACCTCAATTCGACGCGGCCGATCAAACGTCGCCATCGTTCATATCTTGTCGGCGCTGTGGCCCATGCAATTCAGTTGGCACAGCCCGCAAGGAAGGGCGAATTCGCGAAATTTAACACTTGCGTCGCAGGTCTTAACAATCCGCCAGTACATCCTCCAACGTTGAGAATTCACA
>DATLWF010000198.1:0-2937 GCA_035576605.1 Blastocatellia bacterium
GGACGAAAAAAAGCCCGCATCTCGCGGGCCGGGTTATGTTGACTTCACATCTGGGCTGGTGAACTTGCCTCCCTAGCTATCTGAAGCGCAATCATCAAGCACTCGATCAATCGTCGTTCTCGTTTGCTTTCTTCCTCGCTGCGCTTCCCTCGGACGGTGGACTTTTTACACTTCAGATCCCTACCTGTTTCGATAGGTATCACATTGTTTTGTTTGGCGGGTATATCGACCACGGTTACCCCCAGAATGTGGTCAAGTTGACAGGGATAATTGTCAGGTTTGGTCTGACGTATGAATAATGTACCCGTTTACAATTAGTGTTTACACGGGTTTACCCTGTTTTTTCAGCAATTTTCTTCGGAAGCAAACGTTGGATGAAGAAAATTACGTCTTCCCGCCGCTCTCCGCCCGCTAAATCCAGCTCTACGAGCGCATCTATGATTTCCCGCATTTCGGGAGACACCTGCTGGCCTGAGTGCTTCGGCTTGCGGCCGTAGGCTATCCATTCCGGGTTGTAGCCGTACTCGTTGCCGATCTTCTGCGCATGCAGGAAGTCGATGTCCTGTGTCGGCCCATTCTTCCATAGCCCCACGGCGGTCTTAGACACGCCGGCCACGCGCGCCAGCTCGACCTGGCTGATGCCTTTCTCGGCAAGGATCGTTCGGATTCGTTCTGAGAGGTTCATGTCAAGTAGGCTACATTTTGGCCGGTAAAGCATGCTTCCCAAATCGGGTAAAGTGCACTACACTGATGCTCACTGACTAGTGGAGTGCGTATGTCGATGACCAAACAGCAGGCCGCAGAAATATTCGAGAGCAAGGCCGCGCTCGCGCGTGCCCTTGGCATCTCTCGTCAGGCGGTCAATCAATGGCCCGAGGAACTCGAAGAGCGGCAGATCAATGAAGTGATCGGCGCCGCTGTTCGCCTCGGGAAAACCGTCCCTGATGGCTTTATCCCGGCACCTGCCGCCTAACAACAACGAGGTACACCGTGAGCACAGTGTCGGCTGAGGTGTCTGAAAAGGCACGCAAGTACCGCTCGCTCGCTTTGCAGGCCGTTGCACGAATCGGCCAAAACGCGATCGGGGATGCCATTGGCGTCTCTGGATCGACGGTCTCGCGCTTTATGAGCGACGAGGAAGAGAAAGACATGATGCGCGCGCTACAGATCCTTGCAGCGGCCGGCCTGAAGGTAGTGCCGGGCGAGATGCAGTGCTTTCCGCCGAGGAAGGTAGCAATCCTCATGGAGCTTGCGCGCGATCACCTGAACCAGCTCGAGAACGTCGAGCAACTTTCGTGGGATTAAGAATGAGCATCAAGATGAAAGCTCAGTTCGAAACTGAGGTCTATCTGTCGAAAGGCGGTTATTTGACCCTGAAGCAGTCCGATCCACTCGGCGGTGACGACACGATCGTTTGTCTCACGCACGACCAGGTGAAACTGCTTGCGAAAGAGTTTCAGAAGTGGGCGAAGAACGGCGATTGGTGGTGTGCAATCGATCGTGCCGAGGACGATTGCTGACCGTGAACGAAGAAACGCCACAACTCGAAGATGGATACACGCGGCTCGCCAATGAGCTGTTCGATGCGATTTTGGCGTTTCCTTTTTCATCGCGCCAACTGAAGGTTTTGATGACTGTGATTCGGAAGACCTACGGGTACAACAAGAAACGTGATGATATGTCTGCGTCGCAAATCGCCGCTGTCTGCGGCATCGCACGCCCGCACGTTGTTAAAACGCTGGGCGAACTAGCGGAGATGAACGTGATCCTGAAGCAGTCAGGGAAGTTCGGGTCGGTCATTGAAGTCAACAAGAAATATCGTCTCTGGGGTAGTACTAAAACGGTATCACCTAGTACCGAATCGGTATCACCTGCTAGTACCGAATTGGTACTGGTACCGAATCAGTATCACGTGATACCGAATCAGTACACAGCTAGTACCGAATCGGTATCAGAGCTAGTACCAAATCGGTACACACAAAAGACAACCTCAAAAGACAACCAACAAAAGAACGTCGCGAGCGACGTGATTGCCTACCTGAACCAAAAGGCAGGTCGCAAATTCGAAGCAGTCCCTGCGAACACGAAGCTGATCCTCGCACGGCTCAAGGAAGGCGCGACTGTTGAGCAACTGAA
Organism: Blastocatellia bacterium; assembly: GCA_035576605.1. Taxonomy (GTDB): domain Bacteria; phylum Acidobacteriota; class Blastocatellia; order UBA7656; family UBA7656; genus Onstottus_A. Next base: position 2,137 of record DATLWF010000198.1, read on the forward strand.
AGCCGTCGTGGATGCCAAGGTCCGCGATTGGTTGCACGACCCGAAGATGAGCCAGTACCTCCGGCCTGCCACGCTCTTCAACGCCGAGAAGTTCGGCCAGTACTGCGGCTCGCTCGGCTCGCGCATGAACGGTTCTTCCGTTGCCAGCGACTACGACAATCTGACGCGAGGTGCCCTGTGAACCTCCCGAAAAACGGTCAGTCGCTCGTCGACCTCCGCATGCGCGGCACCGTGCCAGAACTTCCTGTGCTCGTCTCGCTGGCTGGCCCGCTCGATTTCAACAACGTCACGCTGCAGGCTGATGCGGGCGCCGCTTACGACTGGCGGCTCATTGCCGGGCTTGAGGTCGAGGTCTTCACGTCGGTGTCGGTCAATTTCCTGAAGGTGCTGCGCACGCTGGTCGACATCGCAGCGGCGGTGCCTTCCCGCATGGTCCTGACCTTCTCGGAAGGCGCTCAGGTCGAGTGCGGCGAATCCCGCGTCGTGCATCACGCAGACGGTGATTTCGCGCTCTTCGACTGGTTCCCGATGGCTGTCGGTCCGAAGGCGTATGTGGCCGGTTCCGTGGTCGAAAAGCAGCTTTGGAAAGCAATTGCCGACGGCCGTATCCCGATGCCGTTCGATAAGGCGCGAGAGGTCGTCGGTGAAATCCTCAAGGAGAAGCAGCAATGCGCATGATTCCGGACAACATCGACTGGCAGGCGTACGTCAACGATGCTGACGACGGCCGTGCAGATGTCCGCCCCGCGTCCGAATGGGCTGACGAGGTCGTGAAGTTTTTCCATAGCCACGACGAGCAGA
>DATLWF010000199.1:0-2687 GCA_035576605.1 Blastocatellia bacterium
CGATGAGCTTGTGTTCGTAGCCGGCCGGGTGACCTCATCGGTGGGATCGGGAGGCCGCGAGCGAACGATCGGGGTCTTCGGACAGGACATGATTCGAATAACGCCTCGATGGCTGCTGACCCTCGGGGTCCGAGGCGACCGCTGGCGCAACTACGATGCGTTGTCGTCGTCCCGTCCGCTTCCAGCGCAGACCCCTGTGACCAATACCCGGTTTGCCGATCGAATTGAGACCGCGTTTAGTCCTCGAGTATCCCTCCTTCACAAGGTAACCAATAACCTTTCGCTGATGGTGTCCGGCTATCGCGCCTTCAGAGCGCCGACGCTCAACGAGTTGTATCGCTCATTCCGAGTCGGCAATGTGTTGACGCTCGCGAACGACAAGCTTCGAGCCGAGCGATTGACGGGCGGCGAGGCGGGAGCGAGCTTCGAGGCATTTGATAAGAAACTCAACGTTCGCGGCACGTTCTTCTGGAGCGAGATAATTCGCCCGGTTGCGAATGTCACGCTGACTGTCACGCCGGCTTTGATCACCCGACAGCGTCAGAACCTCGGCCGCACCCGTTCGCGCGGCGTTGAAGTGGAAGCCGAGGCTCGAATTACCAATACGATAAATATCTCAGGCGGCTACCAGTTCCTCGATGCCACAGTGTTGAAGTTTCCCGCGAACAGTTCGCTTGAAGGCTTGCTGATACCGCAGGTTCCCCGCCACCTTCTAACGTTTCAAGCGCGTTACTCGAACCCGCGCCGCCTGACCGTTTCGTTTCAGGGTAGAGCGGGCGGCGCGCAGTTCGACGACGACCAAAACCAGTTCCGGCTCGATCGTTACTTCACGCTTGATGCATTCGCATCGCGCTCCCTCGGTCACGGGGTTGAAGTGTTTGGCGCTCTGGAAAACCTCACGGGTCAGCGGTACGACATCGGCCGCACGCCGCTGCTTACCGTCGGCCCACCGCTGCTTGCGCGTATCGGAGTCAGATTCCACCTGGGTTCCCGTTGAATTGAATCACAAAACAGTAGCGCGCCCGTAACCGAATGCTTGCTTTTTGCGTTATTACTTATTACGCATCACACCGATTGCTGAAGAGGTTCGCTGCACCAACCTGGATCAGATGTATCGAATGGATGAAACCACCGGCGACGTTGATCTCGCGACTGTCGAGCCATTCCTTCAAGCGCCCATCGCCGCGACGGATGAGTCGCTGGTAGAAGCCACCTGTGCTGGCGATGAGGCGGCGTTCGAGGAGATCTTCGAGAGGCATCGACGCCGCATCGCGCGAATGGTCGGGCGATTCTTCAACCGCCCCGAACGTGTCGAAGAAGTACTTCAAGATATATTTACAAAAGTCTATTTCGCATTGGGCACATACTCGCCGAATCGGGGGCCGTCGTTTGGCGCATGGCTCTCGCGGGTTGCGCTAAATTCGTGTTATGACGAACTGCGTCGCGCGCGCCGGCGTCCTGAAAACTCAATCAGCGATATCACTGCCGACGAGGTCGTGTGGCTGAGTTCGCAATTGAAAACCCAATCTGCATGCCGCGACGCCGAAGCGGCCCTCATCTCGCGCGATCTTGCCAACAAGCTGCTTGCCCGTTTGAGCGCGGACGACCGGCTCGTTCTGACGCTGCTTGATGCGGAGGAATTGAGTGTAGCCGAGATCGCGGGGCTTATGGGCTGGAAAGTCTCTAAGGTGAAGGTTCGGGCCCACCGGGCGCGGCAGTCGCTACGCCGTGTGCTTGGGGAGTTTATGTGAGGACAAAATGGATCAAACACCTAATGAATCATTGGACCAATTGACGAAGATCGTCGCGCGAGCCGGTGGAATAGGCGACGACGAGGCTGAGCGGTTAGGCTCGTCGCCGTTTCTCCACGCTCGGCTTCGCGCCGGAATTGATGCCGAGCGGCGGCGTCGCGCAGAGCAGGGAAGCGGCTGGCTGGGGACGCTGCTGGTGGCGTCGCGCGCGATCGCTGTTTTGCTAGTCGTGACGATAGCTGCTGTGACGACGTTCTGGTTCTCAAAAGCAAATGCCTCGATGAGCGCTCCCCCATTAAACGCGAACGCTGAAAACGATATTTCTCGCGTCGTGACCGGAGGAACCTGCGCGTTATCGACTACCGAAGAATGCGCGATTTCAAGAGAAGAGGTGTTGGCCACGTTGTTTGCGGAGCAGGGAGGGGAGGAACAAAAATGAATTCTCAAAGGAAAGCCTGGGTCGCGTTCATGATCGTGTTTGCGCTTGGCGGGGTGACCGGAGCCTCGCTTGACGGCATCTATCGGCTGCGAGGCAACGCGACTGCGGCCAATCAGACCGCAGCGGTATCAATCCGCGATACGGATGCCTACTTTGAAACGTTGAAGCGCGAGCTGACGTTGAGCGAGGACCAGGCATCAGCAATGCGGGTGATCCTGGACCGGACGCGCGATGACTACAGGGCGGTTTGCGCGGATGTGCGCCCGCGCTACGACGTAGTCCGTGGACGAGCCCGCGAACAGATGCGAGTATTGCTTACTTCCGAGCAGCAGCCGCGATTTGACTCGATCGTCACCCAGGAGGATTGCCGCTGCCCCGAGTCGAAGAAGTAATGCCCGCCAAGAGGTTCGTAGTTCGACCTTCAGAAGTAGTTCAGAGTACCGACTTTAGTCGGCGGTTTTGTTTGACCAATTTCAACGAGCCGACTAAAGTCGGTA
>DATLWF010000200.1:0-6804 GCA_035576605.1 Blastocatellia bacterium
GGTCGATTGGCTGGTTAAGTGGGCCTCGCTCAAACCAGATTCTGTATTTTTGGCCGAAAGGGTTCCGTCACGATCGCACGTGCGAAGCTCAACGCCTGGGCGTAATTCACCGTCCGCCAAGTGCATTCCGATCGTGACGGAACCCTTTCGGCCAAAAATACAGAATCTGGTTTGAGCGAGGCCCACTTAACCAGCCAATCGACCGGGCTTCGATCATACTCCCCAAGCTCTTCCATTGAAGAAAGCACGAAGGAACCGTCGCTTCGTTCTTCGTATCGTATCCTTGGTTCCGCCAAGGCAAACCTATTAACGTCTGAACACTCTGTCAGATGACCTGATTGAATGGGCCACATTATCGCCTCCGTGATGTATTGATTCGTGACGTTGCGCGTCTCGACCGAGACATCCAGGTCATCGGACAAGATAGACCTGGCTCGCAAGACGCGAGCTCGGTCCTGATTCGATCTGCCACCGTTGATCAAGTAAAGAATCGTCTACTCGGCCCCTAGACCGAATAACTGTGCGCGTCGAAGCTAGCTACACCGTGTACGGTGCGAATCGCTCTTTGAGCCAAAGCGCAGCTATCAGAAAGACCGCGCTTCGAATTGCCGTGCGTAGCCGTTACTAGCGCGCATGTGACGATGCGCACATTGACGTTCTACGCCACCGAAAATTCAGGCCGGACTCCGTCTTTTCGAGGTAAACCCATTATTTCCCGAGCTTCTCTCGGTGTGGCGGGTTCATACCCCATTTCACGGACAAGTCGCACAACACGTTCAGTGAGTTGCACGTTGGTCGCCAGCGTCCCCTGTTCATAGTACAGATTGTCCTCAAGACCAACTCGGACATGGCCTCCCAACAAGAGGGAATTCATGGCCGACGGGAGTTGCGCAGGGCCGATGCCGCTCACGCAGAAAATGCTTCCTTTGGGCAAAAGATCGACCATAGACTGCAGGATTTTCGGCGAATACGGCATCGCGTTCTGAAAGTTTCGATGCACGCCAAGTACCATGTTGACAAAGAATGGTTCGTCGTCGAACCCCGCAGCCGTCAGAGTCGCGAGGTCCTGAACAATGTGACTCGGACTGAAAACTTCCCACTCCGGTTTGATACCACGCGCCTTCATCTCAATAGCCAGCTGCTTCGATCTCTCTGGCGAGGTATGCATCAGTAGTTCCTTGTCACCGAAGCTCGCAATAATTGTGGTCGCGTCAAGCGTGCACATCTCAGCCCCTGCGTCCAACCCCTTCAGGCGCTCCTCCCACAAAATCTCCCAGTACCCATTCTCCGCCTGGCCAACCATGTCCCCGTGGACGCCGCCTCCAGTTGAGTTGTTGATGACGATGTCGCACTTTGCGCGAATACGTCGATTGATGTCGCGGTATATTTCGGCACTGCAAGTTGCTCCGTCATCTGGTCTACGGGCGTGAACCGCCACGACGCTTGCACCTGCGTTGTAACAATCGTAGACGTCTCGCGCGATCTCCTCCGGCTGCGTGGGCAACGCCGCGTTTTGTTGCTTGCTCGCCATACCACCTGTCGGAGCGATCGTTACGATAACCTTTGGCTTACTCAAGACTGTCTCCTTGAACGAGAAATTGCTGAGGCTTAGGGAAGAACCTTGACCCCGGTCTTTGCTTGAATCAAATTCGAGATCAACTCATCCCGTGCGGCCATAACATCTTTTTCCTGAATCTTTGCCAACGCGGCAGACATCTGGTCCACGATTTGAGTTTTGAGCTCCGGGGTTAGAGAAGGTGATCCCAGATCTTCCCACCAGCTCTCAATCGGACCGCCCAGGTGGTCAAGCACGTGCCGCATTCCGCCATCGCCACCCGAGAAGTGGAGGTTCATAAACGGCCCGAGGACTGCCCATCTAAGGCCAGGGCCGTATGCGATCGCATCGTCGATGTCCGCAACGGAGGCGGCACCAATCGCGACGAGATGGAACGCTTCCCGCCATAGTGCCGCTTGAAGACGGTTGGCGATATGACCCTTGACTTCCTTTTTAGGGTTGATTGGTCGCTTCCCAATGAGCCGATAGAAGCTCATTGCGCTAGCGATCGCTGCAGCTGATGTACGCTCGCCGCCGATCACCTCCACTAGAGGAATCAGGTGAGGGGGATTGAACGGATGTCCTAACACCACTCGTTCAGGATGCCGTGTGCATGCGGCCTGCACGCTGCTCATGAGCAATCCGGATGAACTCGAGGCAATGACAACATCGGGATCCAGTACCGCATCAATTCGGGCGAACAGATCCAGCTTCAAGTCGAGTCGTTCTGGTCCGTTCTCCTGGACAAACTCGACGTCGCGCAGTGCCTCCTCCAGCGTATCGTGGAATGACAGGTTTCCTAAATCCGCTCCCTCGGCCAGACCAGTCCTCTGCAATGTGGGCCACAGGTGAGATACCGATGTGAGCAAACGATCACGCGCGCCCGGCGCAGGGTCGCTGGCTGAAACCTGCAATCCTCGCGAAAGGAAATATGCAGCCCAGCTCGCGCCAATGACTCCCGTACCGATGACTGCAACTTTTGATACCTGTGGTTTCACTTTCATTGCCCCCAGATTATGATCTTTCACAGGCCTACCAGCCGTCCGACTGAAGCCCGTCCTCCTCCGTCTTTACATGTGACTGGCACGGACCGTCGCCACATCGTCCATCGCAAAGACAACAGCTACCGTGATTTCCGATTTAGAAATGTCGCCATTCGCTCAAGTGCTTCAGGACTGCTTTGAGTGAAGGCAGCAGTCAACGATTCTGCGAAGAGTCCGTCACTCATGGACATATCGTGAATTCTCGGCACCGCGTTGATCGCTGCCCAAGTCGACAAAGGCGCATTGGACGCAATTTGCTCTGCAAGAGTGTCGACGAGGTCCATGCCCTCACCTTCATCTGCCAAGTAGTGCGCCAGTCCTAGCCGGTACCCGTCGGCGGCATCGTAGCGTCGCCCCGTCAACATCATCTCGGTCATTCGGTCGGGACCAATTACCCGAGACACGCGCACTGACGCCCCACCTCCGACGAAGAAGCCGCGTTGAGCCTCTGGCAATTGGAAGAACGCGTTCGATTCAACAACACGCACGTGTGACGCAAGTGCGAGTTCAAGGCCTCCTCCTATAACGCCGCCCTTGAGAAGAGAGACGACCGGTCGAGAAGAGAACTGGATTGAATGAAAGACCGTATGCCAGCGCTGAGAGGTACGCAGGAGTTCTACCGGCGATTTGACACTTGCCTCCGACAGGTCGAGGCCCGCGCAAAAATGTTCGCCGTTTCCCGTAAGAATGACTACGCGGATCTCGTCCGTGAAGCTTGAGAACGCCGAGTCCAGCGAATTGATCAGCGTTTCGCTTAGAGCGTTGTGTTTTTCAGGCCGGTCCAGACAGATGCGCGCAATCGAGCCTTGACAGCTAACATCCAGGTGCTCATATCTCATAGGATATCCTTGAAAGTATCTTATAAAATATCTTACCGTCTAGTTTTGTTCCGGACTCACTATCGTTAACCCTCAATTTTTATTACACACGCCTCATCGGGGTTAACGCTGCCGTCTCAAATTCGTGAATTAAATATCTTATGTGATATCTTTTAAGCACAAAGGAAACGGACTTGTGCAATCTGACTGCGGGGCGGAGCAATTCATCCGATGAAATACATCTGCGTGCCTCGCGCGCATCTTCGCCGCTGATACGGCGGGTTGCCACGAATGCATGCTCTCGCGTCAAGAACGAGCAGGCTGCCACCTCGAACATTGGATTTTTGGGTTTCTGGGAGCGCAGCCCGAAGCACTATCGGGTGATATCCGAGGTAGATGGCAGGCCAGGCTGTGACGTACATCGTTAAAGTTGAGGGTCGACCGCTGAGGACTGTCTTGACCTTCATAGCGGATTGACCGTTTCTGTCCAGCCGCGCCGAAGTATTCAGTCGCAAGAGAGACGCATCGGCGGACGGCCTGGGAGATCGGCTTCGGTTTCGCTGGGACCACGAGGCATGCCAGAAAATGCTGCGATGGCATCGCTGATTCGATACTAGTACGAGCACATCTGAGCGTTAGGGAGACGAAGATGGCCCAGCACTTTTTTGATATCCACAAGCCGTCACCAAGCTTCGTTCGGTTTATGGATCGTGTTGCACTTTTCGGACGTAGAGGCGCCTACTCCTCTTTACCCCCGTCCGGCGCCGATGCGGGCGCACAAAGTGAGGCGATAGCCGACTTCAGCATCTCAGCATCACAAATCGCGCGCCCGACTAACGGCCCAGCCATTTCGTCCGCCATGCCGACACCCGCGAGCGGATCCAGCGGTGCTGAAGTGGACGAATATTGCGAGGTCCGGGGGTCAATCAAACAAGTCGACTCGAGTGCATCCCCAATCAGATTTCCGGTCAACCTGCCCACGCAGTGGAACGACCAGAATCTCGCTCGCACCTAGGCGTACGACAAAAAAATTTTGATGCTTACATCAGCAATCAATCCCGCTACCCAGGTCCTGTCCGCCGAGGCTGCCCAGAATGAGCACGTTGTAAAATGTTCAATTTGGCCGCAGGAGCCGGGAATGGTGACCAAGGTCACGAGAAAATCAACGTATACGATCAGCGAGACTCAGGGAGAAGAACTGGTCCTGGCGAGTCTTGCCCGGCGTATTCGCATGCTCCGCGCCCAGCGTGGCATGACGCGCAAGCAGCTAGCGGCACAATCGGGGGTCTCTATTCCTTACCTGGCTCGCGTGGAAGGCGGCGTCGGCAACGTCTCCCTCGCGCTACTTCATAAGCTGGCCCTCGCGCTCAACGTTTCCGTCGAGACTCTCGTGAAGGACGGAGATCCAGAAAATGGGGATTTGACAATCATTGTCGAGTTCCTCAAGCACCAGCCGTCCGATGTCCTCGCACGCCTGCGCCGCCAGATCATGGCAGGTGTCGATGCGCCCTCGGTCGACAAGCGCGATCGCATCGCACTCATCGGGCTTCGAGGAGCGGGTAAGTCGACCATTGGAATGAAGCTCGCTGAACGACTTGGAGTTCCGTTCATTGAATTGGACAAAGAGATCGAGCGCGAAGCGGGTGTGCCGATCGGCGAGGTCATCAATCTTTACGGTCAGTCTGCCGTACGGCGGTTTGAGCGACTCTGTATCGAGCACGTGGTTGCAGCGCATCCGCGCGTCATACTGGCGACAGGCGGCAGTATCGTAGCGGACACTGGAACCTACGAGTACCTGCTCCGTGAGTTCTATTCTGTTTGGTTGAAGGCCCGACCCGACGTGCATTTCAATCGGGTTATGAATCAACGAGACGCACGAATCGCGACACCCGCCCTTCACAACGAAGCCTTGGATCACATTCACCGTATGCTCGATGCGCGTCAATCTCTCTATGAGTTGGCACGTACAACCATTGACACCTCGGACATTGGAATCGACGAGGTTCTCGACCGCTTGAGCGTTGTCACCAACCCCATCGACCTTGACTGAGGTCGCGAGCAGAGGTGTCTGGAACACGTCCTCTGCCTTGACGTACACGCCGTAGTCACGTGCTCTCGGCTAACTATCGTCGACTTTCATATATACACTTAGTTCTACTATTCACACAAGATTTTTGGTGCAACAAAAAACGACATTATCAAGGAGGAACGTAATGAAGCAGCGCGCAACAGCTACTCTCGCTAGCATCGTCTTTACGACTTTCGCGCCGCACGTGTTGGCCCAGTCGAGCGTGACGCTCTACGGGATCATCGATACTGGCATCGAGTTTGTATCACATGCGAACGCAGCAGGAGACAAGGTCTTTCGTATGCCGGGCGTCACGGGCGAGTTTCCGTCGCGCTGGGGCATCAAAGGCGCGGAGGATCTCGGGGATGGGTACTCCGCTGTTTTCACATTAGAAAACGGTTTCAACGTGCGGGGCGGAGATCTTGGACAAGGTGGGCGCCTGTTCGGGCGTCAGGCTTTTGTCGGAATCAAGAGCCTGCACGGAACGGTTTCCTTCGGACGTCAGTACACGATGACATATCTTGCACTGCTCACCACTGACATCCTGGGATCAGATATTTACGGCTTGGGAACGCTAGACGCGTATGTTCCTAACGCTCGCGCAGACAGTTCCGTGACCTACATGGGCACCTATGCCGGCTTCACACTCGGCGCCAACTACTCTTTCGGAAGGGACTCCGCGGGAACAGGAAATTCGCCAGGCCAAGGAACATGTGCAGGTTCCATTCCCGGCCAGCCAACAAACTGCCGTGAGTGGTCGGTCATGGTCACTTACGCGAACTCATTCTATGGCGCCGCAGCGTCCTATGAAGAGCAAAGAGGTGGTGCGACAGCTGCAGCAAACTTCTTCGACGGTGTAGCGCCTACCCCCTTAATAAACGGCGCAGACAAAGACGCCCGGACATCTGCAACCGCATATATTAGTTGGGACGGAGCCAAGGTGGCTGCAGGTTGGTTAGGCCGCAGAGTGGTTCCCGATTCTGCGGCTCTGGCGAGCGTGCGATCAGACCTCTTCTTTATTGGAGGATCCTATTTCGTGACGCCTGCGTTCATCGTGGACGGAGAAGTATTTCGGATCATAAACACCGAGCATGACACTCGTGCTTCGATGGGCACCTTGCGCGCAACCTACCAGCTTTCCAAGCGGACCGCCGTATACGCCCAAGCTTCTTACCTTGCAAACAGCACGAAAGCGCGTTACTCGGTGAGTGCCGGCGGCGGAGGTACTACCCCTGCGCCTGGAATGGGACAGACCGGCGCGATGCTTGGTATCAGGCACCTTTTCTAGACATCATGTATGGACCTGCCGCACCTCAAGGT
>DATLWF010000201.1:0-7645 GCA_035576605.1 Blastocatellia bacterium
TGGCTCGATAGCGATGCCTCGTGTATGTAAGGGTTCACGAACTCGACTTCCGGAATCTGGGCGATGCGATCCGAAATCTCCACAGCCAACTTCGACGTGCCTTCGATCGATGTTCCTTCAGGCCAGTTCAGCGATACTTGGAATTCGCTCTGATCGTCGGGCGGTATCCAATCCCGACCTACCATCGCGTTTAGAGGAAACGTCAAAGCGAACGTTGCCAGCGCGACCGCGACGACGACGATGCGATGATTCAACGACCACTCGAGCATTCGTCCGTACGTGCGATCAATCCAGCCGAAGAAGCGCGAGTCTTTCGATGTGTGCTCTTCGTGACGCGTGATGCGCGATGCCTGATCGGAAGTAGCCGTTTGGCTGCTCGCAGCGTCCTCATTCCCGCCGTCCATTCCGCGCTTGTGCGCAAGGCGTCTGAGCATTCGCGAGCTGAGCATCGGCGTCAGCGTGAAGCTCACCAGCATCGACACCATTACAGAGAATGCCATTGTCCAGCCGAACTGATTCACATACCGCCGCGCGTAGCCTGTCATGAAGGCGATGGGTACGAAGATGATCACCAGCGAAATCGTCGTCGCGACAACCGCAAGCGTGATCTCCTTCGTCGCTTCGATCGCAGCGCGCTTCGGTTCGTAGCCCTTCTCCTCGATGAAGCGCACGATGTTCTCAAGCACAACTATCGCGTCGTCAATCACTATTCCAACGGCGAGCGTCAACGCCAGCAGCGTCATGTTGTTCAAGGTGAAATCCATCGCCTTGAGCAGCGTGAACGTAGCGATGATCGAGGTCGGAATCGCAACCGCCGCAATCAGGACCGATCGCAGATTGCGAATGAACAGCAGTACGACCAGACTCGCCAGCAAGCTTCCGAACAGCAGGTGTTCCTGGAGCGAGGCAACCGATGCGTTTATGAAGACCGACTGGTCGCGAATGATCCTTAAGGTGACGCCCGCCGGAAGCGTCTTCTTGATTAGTTCGATCTTCTTCTTGACGGCGTCGATAATCTTGACGGTGTTCGTGCCGGACTGCCGCCGCACGTCGAGCGAGACGGCCTGTTTGCCATCGATCATGTTCCAGGTAGTAGGCTCGGCAAAACTGTCCTCGACGCGGCCAACGTCGCTCACTCGAATCGGCGTGCCGTTGACATTAGCGACTATTATTTCGCCGAACTGGCTGATTGCGTCGATGCGCCCCAGCGTGCGGATGCCCAGCTCGGATTCGCCTCGAATGATCCGGCCGCCGGGAATCTCGACGTTTTCGCTCTGAATCGCTCGCTGGAGCTGGCTAATTGTGATGTTGTGCGCGTTGAGTCTCTCGGCGTCGGCAAAGACGCGTATCTGGCGATCCCGCCCGCCGGTCATGCTAACCTCGCCGACGCCGTCCACGGTCTCCAGCACCCGCTTGATCTGTTTGTCAGCGACTTCGGTGGTTTCTCGAAGACTCTTATCGCCGGCCACCACCAATGAAATGACCGGGTCAGAATCCGGGTCTGCCTTTTGAATGATTGGCGGAAGAATGTTTGGCGGAAGATTTCGAATGGCGCCCGCAACTTTCTCGCGCACGTCCTGTGCGGCGCTTTCGATTTCGCGTTCGAGGAGAAACTTGCAGGTGATGCGAGCGCTGCCTTCGGTGGCTTGAGAGTTCAACTCATCGAGACCGCTGATCGTGCTGACAGCTTCTTCGAGGGGGAGGACGACCTGAGTGGTGACTTCTTCCGATGTCGCGCCAGGGAGCCGAATATTTATCGTGACGGTCGCCGGGTCCGCTTTCGGAAAGAGATCAACGCCGAGGTCCCGGAACGAGAAGACGCCGAGCACAACCAAAAACGTTATCAGCATGACCGCGAATACCGGTCGCTTTACGCACAGTTCAGCAAGTGTCATTTACAGCTCCACCGCCTGATGACCTGTATGGGCGTACACCGTGGGCGTCCCTCCTTACCTCAACATACTCGATATTGGGGCGCCCACGGAGAGACGTCCCTACAGGTCTGCGAATTAATTCGCGATTTCGACGATCGCGCCTTCTTTCAGTTCCTGACCCTTCGTCGCGAGCGCGATTCGTTCGCCCGGAGCCAGGCCTTCGACTATTTCGACCTCGTCACCGGTCCGCTCTCCGATCTTCACTTCCTTTTCCTTCAACGTGTTCCCATCTATCACGAAAACCTTGTACACGCCGTACACATACAGCAGGGCGTCTTGAGGGACAAACAGCGCGTCCACCACGAAGCTGGACGGGATCGTCGCTTTGACGAAGAAACCAGGCTTGAGCAGAGCCTCGCGGTTGTCGATCAATGCTTCGACTTCAAACGCGCGGGTCTGCTGGTCGACGGAAGGGTTAATGCGCGTGATCTTCCCGGCGAAAGTGCGACCTGGGTACGCCTCAACCAACACGGTGACTTCCTGGCCAGTCTTGACCCATGCCGCCATCTTCTCCGGCACTCGGAGCCGCACACGCATGGGATCGACGTTGACGATCACCATCACTGGCGTTTGAACTTTCAGATATTGCCCCTGAGTGACCGGGCGCTCCTTGACCTGCCCGGCGAACGGCGCGCGAATTATCGAATCGCCGACCTTCTTTTGCGCGAACGACGTAGCGGCTTTGGACTGCGCCAGCTGGGCGCGAAGGTTCTCAACCGTCTGCACCGACAGGTCGTAGGCCGCGCGCGCTGCATTGTAACGCGACTCGGCTTCATCAAAGCTCTGTTTCGGCAGCAACCCTTGTTCGAGGAGCGTCTTTGCGCGGAGAAATTTTTGCTCGGCGTCGGCGAGGTCAGCCGCAGCCTTCTTCACCTCGGGAGCGCTGCGCACGTCCTTAAAGTCTTCGCCGTTTTCGGAGAGGCCCAATCTCGCCCTCGCTTGTTGCAGACTCGCGCGTTGCTGATCTAGCGTTAACTGCAATTCAGTCGGGACTACTTTGACGATCGTCTGGCCGGCCGAAACGTGATCGCCGACGTCAACCAGGACCTGTTCAACACGGCCTTCGACCTCTGAGCTGACGGTGACCTCGTCGAGCGGGAACAGCGAACCGACCGACTCGACGTTGCGACGAATCTGCTTTTGCTCGACCGGCAGGACGCGAACGGATATGGGCCGGGCGGGGGCGCCGTCAACCGCTTTTCCTGAGGTCTTTGAGCACGAAGCGAAGCTCAGAATGACGCCAGATAGGATTGCGACCGTGAGCGACCTGACGCACAGCGACGCTGACGCGTGTCCTTTTAGATCAACCATGCTCGACCTTCCGAATACTTGAGTGCATTGAACCCACTGGTAGTGGCAGAAATAATAACCGAAGTCACCCATTTGTGCGAAGCTGCGAATTCAACTCACAGCAAGCGGCTGTCCATCGGTTCATGAGGCCGATGTTAGACGAGCCGAATATCGTTCTTGATTGTCCGATGAGAGGATACGCCGAGGCAAGGAAATTCAAATTAAGGCACCGACCGGGACGAGCCGTGTTTGAAGGACTTTGAAAGCTCAGAAATGAATCGTCGGATCCTTCAAAGCCGTAGACTCCGCTCACACTGCAAGCAGCATCGCGTCAAATCGTTCCTCTGGCACGGGAAGATGGTCTTCTTCCAAGGCGGCAACGTAGCCTCGAATCGCTTCCTTGATGTTCGCGACTGCTTCCTCTTTCGTCGAACCCTGACTGATACAACCAGGCAGACTCGGACACTCGACGACCCAATAACCGTCTTCTCCAGGATAAACAATTACTTGTCTCATACTCTCACCTCGATTCTGACCTATCACGGTCGTCGATATTGTTATCAGGGGCTATACCATCTCGCGGCCAAAGACTTTGCCAAAGTTCTCCGCGACAATCTGAGCCACGTCGCGAGTATCAATACTACGACCAGTCTGCCGTGAAAGTGAAGTGACCCCCTTATCCGTTATGCCGCACGGGACGATCATTTTGAAGTAGCTGAGATCTGTGTTCACGTTCAACGCGAATCCGTGACTGGTGATCCACCGCGCGATCCGTACCCCGATTGCCCCGATCTTTTCGTTGCCTACCCAGACTCCAGTCAAGCCGGCGATTCGCGTTCCGGTGACACCGAACTCCGCGATCGAGCGGATCAACACTTCTTCGATGTCGCGCACATAGCGGTGAACGTCGCACCGATCCGGCTTGAGGTTGATGATCGGGTAGCCGACAAGCTGGCCCGGTCCGTGATAAGTCACATCGCCGCCCCGGCCCGTTTCGTGAACCTCAACTGAGTTGGATTCAAGGTGTTGCCGATCGGCGAGGATGTTGGAGCTATCGGCCCCGCGTCCAAGCGTGAATACATGTGGGTGCTCGAGAAGGAGTAACTGCTCCGGAGCATCACCGGAGCGAAGGCGTTGGACTGCCCGCTCTTGCAAGCGAAGGCCGTCGTCGTATGGAACAAGGCCCATCCATCGAGCTTCGCACGCTCGTCGAGCCTGAGATGCTGGTGTAACCATCGTGAAGCGTGAAACGTGATGCGTGAAGCGTGATGAGTGAAACGTGATGAGTGAAACGTGATGCGTAAAACGTGATGTGTGATGCGTGACGTATGGCTCGAACAATCCCCTTCTGTCACCCTTCACGGATCACGTTTCACGTTTCACGTTTCACGCATCATTCAACTCGTATATTCCGCTGCTTCGATCACGTCGCGAAGCGTAGCCAAAAATTGATCGGCCACCGCTCCGTCTATGATTCGATGATCGAAGCTCAGCCCAAAGACTCCGATCTGACGAATCGCAATTGCATCGTCAACGACCACCGGGCGTTTCTTGATCACGCCGACGCCGAGTATCGCGACTTGCGGCTGATTGATGATCGGCGTCCCCGCCCATCCGCCGAACGATCCGGGATTTGTGATCGTGAAGGTCCCGCCCTGTACTTCGTCGGGTTTGAGCTGTTTCTTTCGAGCGCGCTCGCCGAGATCGTTGACCGCTCGAGCCAGCCCGAGCAGCGACTTCTCATCCGCACCTCGAATCACCGGAACTATTAAACCCCAATCGAGCGCGACTGCCACGCCGACGTTGATGTCTTTCTTGTAGACGATCTGATCGCCCCACACTGACGAGTTGACGATGGGCCACTTCTTGACGCCTTCAATCACCGCTTTGATGATGAACGGCATGAAAGTCAGCTTGACGCCGTCGCGTTCGAATTCGCCTTTCAATCCGTCTCGGAGCTTCGCGGTCTTGCTGAAGTCGACCTCCATGAACGAAGTCACGTGAGCAGAGATGTGCCGGCTCTCGACCATTCGCTCGGCGATTCGGCGGCGCATAATCGACATCGGTTCGATCTCGACGCGATCGCCTTCGGCGAAAGGCTGCGGACCAGTTTCGGCTTGCCCGGCGACCGGAGCTTGCTGGGGCGCGCGCGACGTAGCAGGAACGGCAGGGGCCGGAGCTTTCGTGACCGGAGTCGCAGGAGCGGCAGGCGCCGGAGCTGGAGTCGCAGTAGCCGCTGCTGGTTCTACTTTCGCACCGGCCCCGCGATTCTCGACGAAACTGAGAATGTCCTGCTTAGTGACTCGGCCGCCGATGCCGGTACCTTCGATCTCCGAGATATCAATGCCCTGCTCCTCGGCAATCTTCCGAACCAGCGGCGACGAACGTGTGCGACGCAACTCTTCCTTTGAAGTGGACTCATCGCCCGCGCTCGGAGCAGGCGGAGTCGCCGCCGTTGACTGTGGCGCCGGCTCTGCTGAGCGTGGTGGCGGAGGAGCGGGCGCTTGGGGCGGCGGCGGGGGCTCAGGTTGTGCCTGCCTGGGCTTGTCCTTCGGCGGAGCAGCGGGCGCTTGCGGCGCCGCCGGCCGCGGCTCAGGTTGTGACTGTTTGGGCTCTTCCTTTGGCGCAGTCGGCGCTTCCTTCGCGGCGGCGGCTGGCTTTGCTCCGTCGCCGCCCCCGCCGCCCCCGCCGCCCCCGCCGCCATTGATAACGGCTACTACGGTGTTGACGGCGACGGTCTCGCCTTCCTGGACCATTATCTCTGAGAGCACGCCGGAAGTTGGGGCAGGGATCTCAGCATCGACTTTGTCAGTCGAAATTTCAAAGAGCGGTTCGTCTCGCTTGACCGGGTCCCCGACCTTCTTGAGCCATTTAACGATCGTCCCCTCGGCGATGGACTCACCCATCTGCGGCATCTTTACTTCTTCGCTCATAGTTCTCCGTTCTGATTGGTCCGTAGTCCGTGGTCCCTGGTCCGTAGTGAAAAGACACCGCCTTTCTTAGCGACTGACTACGGACTACTGACGACGGACTACTGACTCTTAATACGCCGCCAGCTCTCGAGCCGCCTTCAGCACATCGTCCACTTGCGGCAAGAAAAACTCTTCCAACGGCGGTGCGTAAGGAACCGGCGTGTCGATCGAGGTTACTCGCATCACCGGTCCGTCCAGGTATTCGAATGCGTTTTCATTGATGACCGCGGTTAGTTCTCCCGCCATTCCACCGGTGCGGGTCGCTTCGTGCAGGATGATAACCTTGCTCGTTTTTTTCACCGATTCCAAAACGGCTTCCCGGTCAAAGGGAAGAAGCGTCCTCAAGTCGATAATCTCGGCGTCGACTCCCTCCTCCTTCAACCTGTCGGCCGCGTCGAGCGCCGTGTACACCATCGCCCCGTAAGTAATAATCGAAAGGTCGCGGCCTTCGCGACGGACTGCCGCCTTGCCAATCGGGACTATATAGTCGTCCGCCGGCACTTCTTGTTTGATCTTCGGATTGCGGTACAAAAACTTGTGCTCGAAGAACAGCACCGGATCTTCGTCGCGAATCGCAGCCTTGATCAAGCCCTTCGCGTCGTAGGGCGTTGAAGGCTCGACCATCTTCAACCCTGGTGTATTAAGGAAAAACGACTCGACGTTCTGCGAGTGGAACGGGCCGCCGTGCACGCCTCCGCCGCAAGGCCCGCGCACGACCATCGGAATGCCTATGCCCTGACGATAGCGGCTGGTCGCGGCGTAGTTAGTCAGAATGTCGAAGCAACAAGAGATGAAATCAATGAACTGCATCTCGGCTACCGGGCGCATGCCCATCATCGCCGCGCCGCAAGCCGCGCCGACTATTGCTGACTCCGAGATCGGCGTGTCGATGACTCGTTCTTCGCCGAACCGGCCTACAAAGCCCTCGGTCACTTTAAAGGCTCCGCCGTAAACGCCGATGTCTTCGCCCAGAAGAAAGACGCGGTCGTCGCGTTCCATTTCTTCCCAGAGCCCCTGACGTATCGCTTCGAGTAGGGTGATGACTGCCATAGTTATGAGTGATGATGAGTGAAACGTGATGCGTGAAACGTGATGAGTGACCGGAAAAGGGGCTGCTCACGAATCACGTTTCACGATTCACGCTGCGTTTCACTCACCACTTCCTTTCATTCCTCACTTCCCACGCCTACCGCTCTAGGCTTGACGTCAGCAGCATAGACCCCGCCCAGCGCATCCTCGGGCACCGGCGAAGGCTGGTCTTCTGCCCACGTCAAATCTTCGTCCAGCAGCGACGCGACTCGCTTCTTCACCTCCAAAATGTCGCCGGCGCTTGCCACTTTGTTTTCCTTCAGCGCTTTCTCCAGGTGCGCGATCGGATCACGCTTGCGCCATTGATCGAGCACTTCCTTCGCCACATACGATTGATTGTCATGCGCGGCGTGGCCTCGC
>DATLWF010000202.1:0-5037 GCA_035576605.1 Blastocatellia bacterium
GCAGAAGGCAGAAGGCAGAAAGCAGAAACAAGCCCCATCAGCCTACTGCCTTCCGCCTACTGCCTTCCGCCTACTGCTTTCTGCCTTCTGCCTTCTGCCTTCTGCTTTCTGCCTTCTGCTTTCTGCCTTCTGCGTTCTGCCTTCTGATTCCTCAGCGCCGTTTCGCTCTACGGATCAGCGCGTCGATACTCAGGACCCCCGAGCCTACCGAGGCGATGTACAAAAACACAAAGCAGAACAACACGGCCAGTTCGCCGCGATTCATAATTGGCCAGAACCCGCCCGGCGAGTGCTGCTTGAAGTAGGCCACCGCCATCTCCCCCGCCGCTATGAACGCGACGCAGCCCGCAAAGAACCCCACAGCTATCAGAATTCCGCCGGCGAACTCGATGACGCCAGCTGCCAACAACAGGCCGGTCTGTGTCTGGCCTCCAAGCACACCAAATAGCTTCTGCGCGCCGTGGCAGGCGAACAAGAAGCCCGCGATGATTCGCATCAACGCGTACAAAAAGTTTGAGTACTTCCCGAGCCATTTTTCCATTAGATGTCCTCTCAGTGAAAAATGTTCGCGAGCCACCTCGGTGCGGAGGTAAGCTGACTGAAACGCGCTTCCGATTTGAATCTGCTTATCGAGTCTAACGCTTTGAAGCCGGTCAACCGAACAACGTTATCTGAGTCTTAGGCGTCACTGCTGATATCCTTCGAGCGTGGCCGTCAGCGACTCGCGAAATTCCTTCTCTTCCGGAGCGCTCTGATGAGAGTTCTGGCTCGACTCGATTTCGTCCAGAAGGTTCTTCTTCACCTGATGTGCTATCTCGCTTTGTCACCCCACCGCTCTATGCAAGAGCTTCCCGTTGAGATCGGTCTCCGGTTTCGGCGGCCAGACTCTACCATAAAGCTATAGCTGAGTCACTTTTACACGGTGCCCACCTGTTCGACCTTTCGCTCGAGCACGTACTCGGTCTCCGCACTCGCGCGGGTCCGCGTGATGAGAAACAATGCAAGGAGATAGAGCCCCGCCCCTATCATCAACGCTTGATTGAAGCCGGTCATAATCGCTATCACCAGCGCCGCTACTGATCCCATCACCGAAGTCGCGCCGTTCACTCCCCACGCCCACGGGATGATCTCGGGCGCGTTACGAGCCAGCAAGCGAATCCCTATCGGCATCGGCATTCCCATCACCATCGCAAGCGGCGCCATCAACACTACTGCCAGCACTATTCGAATCGGGCGCGCCAGACCAACCATCCCATAAAAAATCGGCGGCAGCACTACGATGTAAACGACCACCAGCGCCACCAGAACCACCAGCAACTTCATCAACGCCGGCGTCAATCGCTCCTGGCTGACGCGCCCGGTCAGGTAGCTTCCAATCGCGCTGAATGCCAGCACTGAAAACAGCACCACCGCCAGCGCATAAACCGGATGGCCCAGAAACAGAATGAACTTCTGAATCATCGCCACCTCGACGATGATGAAACCCGCGCCAAGACATGCGAAATAGAGAAGGTAAGCGAGTTTCGTGCCCAGTCCGGTCGCTAGCGCCCTGCCACGGACGAGTACCAGCGGCCCGATTATGAACAACAAAACGAGCACGGTTGTGATCCCAAACAGCGCGAACAGAATCGAAGTGCCAAGGTTCGTCTTCTGCCACTCGCCCGTCGTTCCTTCGATCACGTTTGAGAGGTTCGACAACCTGACTGAGTTGAAGAAGAACGGATTGTTGTCTCGCGTAGGCTCGACGTTTGTCGCGGACGTCGCCCAAAGCGCGGCGGGATCCGGCGCCTCGATCATTTGCGTGAATACGCTAGCGGGGCGAGTGAGAGGCGTGAACAACAACTGGAAATCGTTGCGCGCGGCGACGTCTTCGATCACTCGCACTTCGTCGTCGGTGAATTCGCTTCGCTTAAATATGTAGGTTGCCGGTGTGCGGTCGTAACCCGTCCTCGCGTCGCGCACAAGCATGATGTGCCGAGCCGGATTGGAAATACCGAGCTCGCTCATCATCGTGCGCGTGAGCGTCATCAGCCGGAGCAGTTGATCGGGCGGCTCGAAGTACCAGCGCGTCATCGTCAGCATGCCGTCATCTGTGAGATGCGTGACGTAATCCTTGAATGCCTCGACGGTGTAGAGGTTGTTTTCGCTGAGCGAGAATGCACCAGCCGCGGTCGCCGCCCAGGTGTCCACCATCGTAGCTTGAATGATGTCGTAGCGGTCCTTCGAGTTTCGAATGAAGCTGCGTCCTTCATCAACCACCAGCCGCACGTTCGGTTGCTGATAGATCGAACCCGAATAGCTTTTGAACGGCTCGGATGACATCACATCGAGAGCGATGATCGGATTAATCTCGACGGCGGTGATGTGCTTTTGCCCGAAGACTCGCGCGGCCATCACGTCGTTCCCTCCGCCCGGTCCGATGATCAGGACATTGGCGTCGCGTTTCAAGTTCTGCGCCAACGCGCTGAGCGCATCCAGCGCGTCTTGATGAATTGCCGAGTTGCTTGCGTCTTTGCTGATCCCGGTTGCGGCGTCGGCGTCTATCTTGATCTCGACTGTCGTGTCGAAGCTCCCTTCGACCGTGATGCGCGAGAACGAGTTCCACTTCGAGAATAGCAGGCTCTTTTCTTCGAAACCCTTCGATTTGCGGATGTCGATTCGATGTGTGTTGCTGTTGTAGACTACAAGCCCCGCAAGCCCAAAAGCCAACACCAGCGCGGACACGGCAATCGCCCGGGTTCCTTCCGAAGCAATGCCAAACAACACGCCGGCACTCGCTGCGAGCGCCGAAACCAATAGCACAATGTTAATTGCGCCGATTGTATTGAGCACCGGTATCAAGAGCAGGCATCCGAGCGCCGCGCCCGCGAGATCGAACAGATAGAGCTTGCTTATTTCTGCTGCGAGGCGCGTGATCGCAAGCGTCACCGCGCAGCCGGCGAAGAAGAACGGCAACGCCGTCGCGCCGTAGATCCGTGCGAGCCGGTAATAGTTTTCTGGCCCGGTCTCAAACGTCAGCGGATTGGCGAGGATGACGTAGAGCGAAAAAAGATTGCTGAGGGCGAACAACATCGCCGCGGCGCTGAGCCACTGACCGGTGCGTTCAGGCTTCAAGCCGCGTTGAACGATGTAGATGAACACGCCGCTCGCGCCTGAGCCGAATAGCGAAAACGAGATCGCCATGAAAGCGAAGTGATAATACATCGTGGCTGAGAAGAGACGGGTGAGGGAGAGCTCGAGCATCAGGACCGATAGTGTTATTAGCGAGATGCCGAAAAAGATTAGTCGTCGATTCAATCAGTGTCTCCGATGAGTTACAGGAATGGACCACTGAATGACGCGGATCGAACAGATCATCACGGATAAGATCCGCATAGATCAGTCCGCGTCATCCGTGGCCTAGCTCATTTCCAACAGCACCCCGATGGCCTCACTCACTGCCTCGGCGCGCACGTCCCAGGTTGATTCTTTTACGGCTTTTTGACGAGCTGCGCGCTTCTCCGGCGAATCGTTCTCCAGCGCGTCTTCAACTTTCGCGATGAAGTCATCCCGGCCGCGAGAAACGCGCAGTATACCATCCAGTCGCTCGTATTCGTAAATCGGCGTGATAACCACCGGCTTACCGGTTGCCAGGTATTCGCGCACCTTGATCGGGCTGCCGTAGTTCACGAATACATTGTCAGTCACCCATGGAAGCACGCACACATCGAACGCCGCCGCGTATTGCGGCATCGATGAATACGGCTTCGAGCCGAGATAGTGAACATTCGGGAGTGACTCGATGTCGAGCGGCGAGGCTCGCAACCCAACGAATACCCACTGCCAGTCCGGCCGTTTGCGGCTGACGTAGCGGATCAGCTCCTGGTCGATCAGCCACGGATCGATCCCGCCGAAGTAGCCTAAGCGAGGGTGAGCTACGTGAGCGATATCTTCGGGCTGAGTCCATTCTTGCGAGGTCGTCGAAGCGAATTGATCGTAGTCGACTCCCTGTTCGAGCAGCCTCGCTTTCCCGGCGATTTCTGAATGCTGCGCCGTTTCCTCTTCGAAAAGCTTACGGCCCGAGTAGTAGATCAGATCGGCTCGCGCCAGGAGGTCGTTGTGCATCCCGGCGATGACATTCGAAGGGGTCGCGTGGTCCATTTGATTTGCGTCGTACTTGTCCGAGACTTGATAGATGAGCACCCGCTCGCCGAGCCGGCCAACAACTTCGCGCGCCGTCGGGATGGCAATCCAGAGAATCGGCTGGCGCAGGTCGTATGCCACCATCAGCAACTTCATTTGAGCCACCAGCAGCCATCCATTGATCGCGCGCGCCCAGCGGCTTGAATAGAACGGGAGCACCGGAGGCGAGACGACGATGATGCCCTCCTCGGTGATCCGAACGGCCCTCGCGTAGCTGCTTAGTTTTCGCCTTATCTTGCCGAAGAAGTCGCGGCTGGCAAGCGAGGGCAATCCCATCGAAATCGAATTCACGAAGATGACGCGGTTACCAGCGCGCGCCAGTCTTCGCATGATGTGATTCTTGGAGTGCTGATGGTGATACCACCAGTCTTCCCCGGCGAAGCAGATGATGGATTGGTTTCGAATCATAGAAACGAGCGATCGCGTTAAGCGTGAATCAAACCGGATACGAAGTTGTTTGCGATGTGCGCTCCGATCGCCGGCCAAAGCGAATTGGTTTTCTTCATCAACCAACCAAACAAACAACCGAGAAGAAAGACATTGACCGAGTCCTTGATCACCGAAAACGAGAAACCGTTCTTCGACAACCAGTACGGCCAGTGCGCAAGCATAAACAGCAGCGCGGCGATCAGGTTGGATCTCCAGAACCTGAGGCTCTCGCTTAGCCGGTTGAGAAAGAAACCCCTGAACAATATCTCCTCGGAGATCGGAGAGATGAACACGCCCGCCAGGATGCTCGGCCACTCGGACGACCTGGCGGCCAGCATCGCGCCGGCGTTTCGTCCGGAGATCAACGCTTCGCCGAGGACTACGAGGGAAAACCATACCAGGGTGACAAGCGCGCCGATCATCAAG
>DATLWF010000203.1:0-2688 GCA_035576605.1 Blastocatellia bacterium
ACCAAAGCGCAAGTGTCAATAGAGAAGCGAAAACCAGCAGCTTGAATGAATCTCTGACTTCGGACTGGCTCTGCATAGTTAGCTGTACGCCGTTATTGCACGCTTGGTTCGCGCTCGCACAAAACTCTTGTCGAGAATCGCCGTAAAACGCCACCGGTACCCATCCCTAGCCTGCTCCTGGGCTTCTCTTGTAGTCGCCCGATCGCCCACCGGTCTTAGATTCCAACGTGACGTCGGTTATCACCATCGCTTTGTCTATTGCCTTGCACATATCGTAGACCGTGAGCGCCGCGACGGAGGCTGCGGTGAGCGCTTCCATCTCGACCCCAGTCTTGCTGTCGGTACTGGCTGTGGCAATGATTGCGACCCCGTCAGCGCGCAGATCGAGCTGCACGTCTGCGTGATTGAGCGGGAGGGTATGGCACAGCGGGATCAGCTCTGATGTGCGCTTGGCGGCCATAATCCCCGCCAGTCGAGCGACTTCAAGCGGATCGCCTTTAGGAGTACGCCGCTCGCGAATGGCTTCGACAGTGTCCGCAGCCATTCGCACGAAGCCGCTGGCTACCGCTGTGCGCGTGGTGACGGGCTTGTCACCAACATCGACCATCCGGGCACGGCCTTCTTTGTCAGTGTGAGTGAGAGTCATAGCGACAACACGTCAACGAACTCACCTTCTTCGATCTCGTGCACGTCTTCCCGTACTACGATTAGTGCATTCGCTTGCATGAACGCGACGAAGTCCGACGAACCGCCCCACTTTAATGGTTCAACCATCGCTCGGCCTCCCTTGATGAAGAGCCGCGCCGGCAGATAGCTTCTTCGCCTCGATGAGTCTTTCACAGTTCGAGAAAGCTGAGCGCTTACCATCGCAGGCGCAGGTGAGGTTTCTCCCTGCATCTTGCGAATAGCTGGTCGCACAAACACGTTAAAGGTCACTGAGGTCGAAACGGGATTTCCAGGAAGTCCGAAGAAGTAGGTCTCACTGCGGCGAGCAAACACGATTGGTTTGCCTGGCCTGATTATGACCCTGTCGAAATAAATCTCAGCGCCTATATCCTTCAACGCAGCCTTGACCAGGTCGTAATCGCCCATCGACACGCCGCCCGACGTGATAACGATGTCATGGTTGTCAGCCGCTCTAATCAACGCAACGCGAGTAGCTTCCGGAGTGTCCTCGACAATTCCCAGCACATCGACAATTGCACCGGCACGCTCGGCATACCCCGCGAGTGTATAGCTGTTCGAGTTTCGTATCTGCGCACCGGAGGGCTTAGACGACACCTCGACCAGCTCGCTCCCGGTGGAAATCACTGCCACACGGGGACGCCGCCCGACCCTCACGCTCGCATGCCCAAACGACGCAAGAACTGCCATCTCAGCGGGACCAATCTCGCGGCCCGTTTCGGCTACTACTTCGCCCGCCGCGACTTCGCTTGCGTGAGGCGTTATGAATTGACCCGACGTCACGGACTCTAGAATCTCGATGAAGTGCCCATTGACACGAGTAACTTCGATTTTTTGTACCGCGTCGGCGCCACCGGGAACTGGCGCACCTGTGAATATCTTCACGGCCTCACCGGCATTGACGCGGTGCTCGAACTGCGCGCCGGCTGCGATTTCTCCTATCACTCGCAGCTTCACCGGCGCGGTAGTGACATCTGATGAGCGCACAGCGTAGCCATCCATGCGAGCGCGATCGAAGGGCGGAAGGTCCATATCTGCGCGGACGTCTTCGGCGAGGATACGGCGATGGGCTTGTTCAATCGCGACCGATTCTGATCCTAACGTCTCGACCTGGTCGAGCAGGATGCTGAGCGCTTGATCGACGGTGATCATAAGTCACGGCTGAGCGCAGAGGAATGAAGCGGGTTGAGATGAGAAAGACTGAGCAACGGGCACCGCGGGCCCATCGCTCAGTCTCCTTTTTCAAAATGGCGGAGCCGACGGGATTCGAACCCGCGACCTCCGACGTGACAGGCCGGCGTTCTAACCAGCTGAACTACGACTCCGCGCTCGAACTTTCAACGGGTGCTTAACGGCTCGCAAAAGCGTCGCAAACTTGGTGGGCGGTACTGGTTTCGAACCAGTGACCCCCGGTTTGTAAGACCGATGCTCTACCGCTGAGCTAACCGCCCCGCTTGGGAAAGCATACTATAAGTAGCGTCAACATCGACTGTCAAGCAAACAACGCTGGAGCCCTGCTCTTTTGCTTGCGGCGACTCGACGGCGCTCTTCAATCAAGCGATGATCAATCCTCCGCGGCCCGAGCAAATCGGACCCTGGGCAACCTTTTTGAATTGGGCACTTGTTGGTTTGGCAGTAAACCTTTACTGTAACCGCATTAGATTGCAAAGCGTCCTTAGGTATGCGACAAAATATAGTAGTGGCGCGTTATCCTGGCCGATCACGTGACACGCAAAGACGAGGAACAGATGGCAGAGAGGTTAAAGAGATTCATCAGTATTATCAAGAAACGGCGCACACCAATCGGGCTCATTTTGCTGCTTGCCGTTGGCGTCGTGGTTGCGGCCTTTATTTGGGGTGGTAAGGCGAGCGCCAGTGACTACATCACCGGCAAAGCTGAAAAGGGCACCGTGGAAGTCACCGTATCCGCGACCGGCACGGTGCAGGCAGTGACCACAGTGCAAGTCGGCTCGCAGGTGTCGGGTACGGTGGCGGAGCTCGGCG
>DATLWF010000204.1:0-3470 GCA_035576605.1 Blastocatellia bacterium
TCGCCCGAGGCGCGGCGACCTTCATGATTCTCGGGGACGTCTGCTCGCGGAGTTGCGGATTCTGCTCGGTGAAAACCGGACGCGGGTTGCCGATGGAATCATTGAGCGCCGAACCTGAGCAGGTTGCCGAGGCCGCAGCCCAGCTCAAACTGAGCTACGTTGTGATCACTTCAGTCAACCGCGACGAGTTGCCGGATGGGGGCGCCGAGCATTTCGCAAAGACCATTCACGCCGTGCGCCGTCGATTGCCGGGCGCAAGGATCGAAGTGCTGACTCCGGACTTCAAAGGAAACCAGCGAGCGCTTCACACGGTGCTCGACGCCGGCCCGGACACTTTCAACCACAACGTCGAGACCGTGCCGAGACTCTATCAGAGGGTAAGACCGCAAGCCGACTATCAGCAGTCGCTCGATGTGCTCAAAGAGGCTCGCCGTCACGCGCCGTTGGCGCTCACGAAGTCAGGATTCATGATTGGACTCGGCGAACGTCGCGATGAAGTGAAACGCTTACTCGAAGACTTGCGCGGACACGAGGTCGACGTGGTGACCATCGGCCAGTACTTGCAGCCGACGCGCGCGCATCTGCCCGTCGAGGAGTACGTCCATCCCTCCGTGTTTGATGAGTACAAGGAGTACGGCGAACGTCTCGGCTTTCGCGCGGTGTTCTCGGGCCCGCTCGTCCGTAGTTCCTTCATGGCGGAGATGGTGCACGAAATTGCGGAGACGTGAGGATCGAGGGTTGAGGATCGAGGATCGAAAATGGAGGATTGAGGGTTGAGAATGGAGGATTGAGCATCGAGGATGAGGATAGACTGTGCTGCGTGTCGAGGTTAAGGAACTGATGAATCAATGCCGGCTGTTTCGATCCTCAACCCTCTATCCTCTATCCTCAATCCTCTATCTCCTATCCTCGACTCTTTTCCGCGTTCGGCATTCCGAAGAAGCCGTCCCCCCCGTCTACGCGCGCGAGGATCTGTTAGCTGCGCGGTTTAGACTCGCGAAGGTACTGCCGTTCCAGCAATCGGCGCCATTCATCAGCAACCTGTCACTAGCGATCTTTTCGGGTCTGCTTCTGGTATTCGCGTTCCCCGACTGGAACCTGTGGTCGTTGGGATGGGTGGGCACTGCCCCCCTGATCATGGCCATCGTGCGTGAGCGAAAGTTCTGGCGCTCGCTGTTACTCGGAAGCGTGACGGGAACTGTGTTCTACGCCGGTTCGTCTTACTGGGTGACCTACTCGATGCACAACTACGGTGGGATATCGCTGTGGCTGTGCTACATAATCCTTATTGTTTTTTCGGCGACATTGGGTGTCTTCACCGGAATGTTCGCCGCGTTGCTGGGTCTCGCGATCAAGCGCTTCGGGGGCTGGTTGATCCTGGCCGCGCCCATAGTGTGGGCCGCGAGTGAATGGCTGCGGCTCCAAATGACCGGCATGGGCTGGAACCCGCTCGGTTACTCGCAGGCGTTTCAACCGGCGGTTATTCAGGTCGCTCGCTTCGGCGGCGTATACCTGGTAAGCGCAATCATGGTCGCCCCAAGCACCGCGCTCGTTTTCGCGCTTGTGTACCTTGAACGCCGGCGCGGAATCGTCGTGCTCACGGCGGCGGGCCTGATCGCGATAGCCACCGTGCTGTATGGCGAGTCGCTGCGGCCGGCGATCGACGAATCCGGCTCGGTCTCGGTCGCGGTCATTCAGCCGAACATCCCGGTCGATGGCGCCTGGGATGATCCGAAGTTCGCGGAGCAGATGTTCCTGCGCCACGTCTCTCTTTGCGAGCAGGCGATTCAAGCGAACGCCCGAGATGCCGCTCCAAACGACAAGTCAAGTTCCTCATCGGACAAAACCACCAGCATAGATCTGGTGATCTGGCCCGAGTCTTCGATGAACTTCGAATATGACCGCGATTCGGCTCTCAGGCAGACGCTCGCAGAGTTCACCTTGCGCAACCGAGTCTACCTGCTGATGAACACCTGGGGCTTTGCGGAGAATGCGGGCGCGAGTGAACCGCCGTACAACAGCTCAGTGCTCATATCACCGGCGGGAGCGAAGATCGCCGAGTATGATAAGAACGCGCTGGTACCCTTCGGCGAGTACATCCCCGGGCGAAGTTGGATTCCATTCACGGGCCACGTTAAGGCGCTGGTTGGCGACATCAGTCCGGGCAGGAGCATAACACTTGGCGAAGCGGTCGGGGCAAAGCTGGGAATGTTGATCTGCTTCGAGACGACCAGGCCAGACCTTGCACGCAGGATGCGCAGCGACGGCGCCTCGGCCCTCGTGCAGCTCTCGAACGAAGCCTGGTTTGGCCCGACCTCCGCCCCGAGACAGATGTTGACGAGTGCGATCTTTCGGGCGGTCGAGAACAACGTTGAGGTCATCCGCGCGGCGAACTCCGGGGTTTCGGCTCGAATAGATCGCTACGGGATCGTGCACGGAGAGACGCCGATGTTCGAGACTGCGACTCGGACGTGGAAGATCAAGACGGAGAATGAAGCGCGCGGCGACAGTTCAACTTTCTACACCCGGCACGGTGATGTGTTCGCGGTTTCCTGCACGTCTGTGAGCCTTCTCTTACTCTTGGGGGCGGCACTTTACGGGGTCTGGAAGAGGAAAGAAGAGACTAAAAAGTTCGGCCGTCCGAAGCGCGACCCTCGCAACTGACCGGATGCCAAAACAGGGTAATTATATCCTTGCCTGACCTTGCGCCAAAAGCGCATCGTAAGGTGACGTGACAGGCGACTTATTCATCGAGATCAAGAGCTCCTTTCTCTACGGCTTCTTTAATCCGGGCCTCTATGTCTCTCGGTCCATCGCGTTCATCATCCCAGTCTGGTAGCTCGCGAACATTAAATGTACGCGGAGTCCCATCATTCAGAAGGTAAAAGTACTGATACCGGTTCTTCACGCCCGTCTTGTGATCAGGTGTTGTGTCAGGTTTGATGGTTTTAGTTTTTTCGGTAGTAGGACTGGTGAAGGTTAGAGTCGGATACTTGTACCGGTCAACAAACGCTTCCATATCCGCTGTCAACCCAGGCGAAGAACGCAGATCGGGATCAACGGGCCTTCTTTTCCGTTTAAGTGACTTCTTCCGCATTATGGTGGCGTGACGGGTCACATTACTTCTTATCTTCTTTTAGGGTTTTCTTTACAAACTTTAGTTCGTGCTCTTTGCCGTCTTCATCGAGCAAATAGGCTTTGCTCTTGTCGATAACGAACTTGACGGTTGTGTTCACCGTTACCGGCATTGCTTTATCGCGAGGAAAGTGGATGTGCGCAATCGCGTAAACATACTGGCCCGCCTCGATCATATAGATGATTCGCTCACCCTGAAGGCCCCCACTTCCGTAGAGAGTCCCCGCCTTATATGGTTCGCTGATAATGTCGATTAGCTTTCCTTCCTGCCATTCGCGCTTTTTGTCTAATGCACCGAGCACCAACACGGCGGCAAGCAAAATCAGAGTGGCCGC
>DATLWF010000205.1:0-5870 GCA_035576605.1 Blastocatellia bacterium
CAGATGTCCGTGCCGCGGGCGGGATCGATCGGGCTCGACGGGCGAGTGCTGTTGTTTACGTTGGCCGCGTCGATCGTTACCGGTCTGATATTCGGTTCAGTGCCGGCGCTTCAGGCGTCGAAGCCGGATCTTAACGACGCGCTCAAAGAGGGCGGGCGCAGTTCGGGAAGCCTGCGGGGCAGTCGAACTCGCAGTCTGTTGGTCGTTTCGGAAATGGCGCTCGCATTTGTGCTGCTGGCCGGCGCGGGACTGCTGATCAACAGCTTCCTTAAGCTTCGCGCTGTTGATCCCGGGCTGCAGCCCGAGAAAGTGCTCACGATGAACATAACCCTTCCCCGGCAGAAATATACGCAGCCGGAGCAGGTGATCGCGTTCCACCGGCAACTGCTTGAGCAAGTCGCGGCCGTGCCTGGCATTGAATACGCTGGGACAGTCACTGCGCTTCCCTACGGGGGATCCACCAACGGCTTTGGCTACACAATTGACTCTTCGGAACCTGGCGGCCAAACGGTGTCACTCGTTTCGCAGCAAGCGAGCCCCGATTTCTTCCGCGCTCTGGGAATCCCGCTGGTGACGGGACGCGCATTCAACGAACGCGACATAGACGGCGCGCCGGCGGTCATCATAGTCAGCGATTCGCTGGCGAAACGGTATTGGCCTGATCAGGATCCGCTTGGCCATCGAATCAAGTGGGGCGATAAGAAATTTGGATCACCATGGATGACTGTGGTGGGAGTGGTGGGTGATGTGCGAACGCGAGGATTGGACACGCCGCCGAAGCCCACGATCTACCTTCCTCATCTCCAGCTGGGCGAGCCGATCAAGATGCTGGCCGGTATGACTCTCAGGGACCTGATGGCCGACGACGCTCGATCGATCGACCTGGTCGTGCGCTCGGCTTCCGGTGTGAGCGGCCTTGCGAACGCCGTCCGCGGCGCTGTTTGGGCCGTGGACGCAAACCAACCGGTGACCAGGGTGAAGACGATGGAGCAGGTGCTGGCCGACACGATGGTGGCTCAGCGCTTCAGCACCTCGCTGCTGGCCATCTTTGCCGGCATCGCGCTGGCGCTTGCGGCCGCCGGGATCTACGGTGTGATTTCATACTCAGTTACCCAGCGGACGCACGAGATCGGGATTCGCATGGCGTTGGGCGCCGAGCAGCGCGACGTATTGAAGCTTGTGGTCGGGCAGGGAATGATTCCGGCGCTGATTGGGCTCGGGCTTGGTGTCGCGGGCGCAATCGGGTTGACGCGGTTCATGTCCAGTCTTCTATTCAAAGTCAGCGTGACGGACCCGATTACGTTCGCTGTAATCGGCTCTCTACTTCTGATCGTGGCGATGGCCGCTTGTTATCTGCCGGCGCGGAGAGCTGCGAAAGTGGATCCGATGATTGCATTGAGGTGCGAATAGGAGAATTGGCGATTTCCGATTGCCGATTGTTCCGTTTTGGTTTGCAAACACAGTTGATCAATCGGAAATCGGCAATCGCCAATCGGCAATCGGAAATCGAAAATCGGCAATCGGCAATCGGATCGGCAATTAGAATCGGAGGACGAATGCAAACACTCTTTCAAGACCTGCGCTATGGCGCGCGCATTCTGGCCAGGAAACCTGGCTTCACCCTGATTGCAGTGTTCACTCTGGCGCTGGGCATCGGCGCAAACACGGCAATCTTCAGCGTGATCAATGCGCTGATCTTGAGTCCGTCGTCCATCTCCGAAGCCGAGTCCGTCGCCGCGATATGGAGAACTCCCATCGATAAGCGCACCGAGGGATATGTCTCCTATCTCGAGTTGCAAGACTGGCAGACACGGAATAGCAGTTTTGAGTCCATAGCGGGTTACAAACCGAACGGATTCATACTACTCAATGAAGATCGCGCCGAACGCATTCCCGGGATGCGCGTCACCGGAAACTTCCTGTCACTCCTAAGGGTCAAGGTGATTAGAGGCCGCGATTTTCAGCCTGAGGAAGAGAAGCGCGGCGCTCAACCGGTGGTCATTCTCAGCTATGACTTTTGGCAAAACCGACTTGGCGGCGACGAGGCTGCGCTGGGTCAGCAGCTTTCTTTGAATGGCAGCTCATTCACCGTGATCGGGATTCTTCCGCCTGGCTTTGAATTCCCGCTGGCGCCGAAGCAGAGTCAGCTCCTGACCACCATTGCGGGGGAGGGATCAAACCTGGTCGAACGTGGCGCGCAGGTTCTAAAGGGGATTGGCCGGTTGAGGCATGGCGTGAGTTTTAATCAGGCCCAAGCCGACTTGACCAATATCGCCGAAGGTTTGGCGCAGCAATATCCTCAATACAACCGGAACAGCACTGCTTACCTGGTGGCTGTGGATGAACAGATTGTGGGCCGCGATGTGCGCGGCGCTTTGTGGGTGTTGCTGGGAGCCGTGGGCTTCATTCTGCTGATCGCTTGCACGAACGTGACGAACTTGCTGCTCGTGCGAGCCAGCGGAAGGCAGAGAGAACTGGCGCTGCGTGCCGCTCTGGGCGCCGGAACGTGGCGGATTGCTCGTCACTTGTTGACTGAGAGCCTCTTGCTTGCGCTGCTCTCGGGCGGCGCGGGACTACTCATCGCAGCGTGGGGGCTGAGCGCGATCAGGTACTACGGTGCAGATCAATTGCCCCGGCTGGATGAAGTGCAGATCAACGGCCGCGTTCTCGTGGTTACGGTCGGCGTGTCCTTGTTGACCGCGGTGCTGTTCAGCGTGATTCCTGTTTTCAAAGCTGCGCGCCCGGATATCAACGAGGTTCTGAAAGCGGGAGCGAAAAACGCTACGAGCGGCGGGTCGTTGCGCTTATGGCGTGACTCGCTGGTTGTGGCGGAAGTTGCGTTGGGCCTGGTTCTGCTGATCGGCGCAGGTTTGATGATTCGCAGCTTTGAGCGCCTGGTGAATGTGAATCCGGGCTTCGATCCCAGAAACGTTTTGATGGGGCGGATCAGTATGACGAGAGCCGTATATGAGAATACCGAAGAACGGGTTCGCTACGTCAATCAAACGCTCGATAGGCTCAAGGCGTTGCCCGGTGTCGAAAGCGCTGCGTTTGTTGCGCCGATGCCTTTCAGCGGGGGCAATGTTGGAAGTGATTTCAGGATTGAGGGACGCCCCAAGCCGCAACCCGGACAGGAGCCAACAGCTAACAACCGCAGCGTCACCCCAGAGTACTTCCAGGCAATCAAGATCCCTTTGCTGAAAGGTCGGTACTTTACCGAGCAAGACAAACGCGGGGCGGTCGGCGTGGCCATCATTAATGAGACGCTTGCCGTCAGCTACTTTCCGCACGAAGACCCGATTGGCAGACGCATCACCAACGTCGGCGCGAATCAGAATGAAGGCGATCCTGAACAATGGGAGATCGTAGGCGTAATCGGCGATGTGCATCACTCCAGTCTGACCAAGCCGGCGACACCCGAACTCTATTTGCCTTTTCAGCAGAACAGTTGGAACTGGGGCAATTTTTTGGTTCGCACCACGAACGGATCCACGTCTTTAACCAGGAGCTTCACCAATGAAATCCAGTCCGGTGACAGAACCGTGCCGGTCACCAATGTCCAGCCTTTAACGCAAGCCATCTCCGACACCGTAGCTCAGGCGCGGTTCTACACGTTTCTATTTGCGTTGTTCGGGGCGACCGGATTGATTCTGACCATTACCGGCATCTACAGCGTGATCTCATATACAGTTACCCAACGCACACAGGAGGTTGGTATTCGGATGGCGCTGGGCGCGCAAACTCGCGATGTGCTAAGGCTCATCGTAGGGCAGGGTATGGCCACGGCGCTCATCGGCGTGGCAATCGGGTTGGCGGGGGCATTTGCGTTGACGCGATTGATGACGAGCTTGCTGTTCAGCGTGACCGCGACTGACCCGCTGACGTTCGTCGCGATTCCGCTAATGCTTACAGGAGTGGCCCTGGCAGCCTGTTTCGTGCCAGCTCGTCGAGCGGCGAAGGTCGATCCGATGGTCGCGCTCAGGTATGAATAGATCGATTTGCGATTGCCGATTCCGGGATGAAGCAATCGGCAATCGCCAATCGGAAATCGGAAATGATGATGGAAAATCTGATACAAGACCTGCAGTACGGCGTGCGGATGCTTATTAAGCATCGGGGGTTGACCGCAGTCGCGCTGTTGACGCTGGGGCTGGGGATCGGCGCCAATACCGCGATCTTCAGCGTGGTGAACGCGGTGCTTTTGCGACCGCTGCCATTTGCCGAGCCGGAGCAACTGGTTGTGGCTCTCACCCGAACCACAAAGATCCCGCGCGACTGGGTTACCTATCCGGACCTTCGAGACTGGCGCCAACAGAGCGCGCTCTTCAGCGAGTTCTCCGCCTTCGCGGGACAAAGCGTCAACCTGACCGGCAGAGAGGAGCCCACGCGAATCGTCGGCAACTTCGTCTCTGACAATTTCTTCAAGACGCTCAAAATCGATGTTGCGTTGGGACGGGGATTCCTGCCGGGCGAAGACGAAGCCGGCGCTGAACGTGTAGCGATTCTTACCGACGCGCTCTGGCGCAATCAGTTCGGAGCCGATCCGAAGCTGATCGGCACGTCACTCATTCTAAACGGCCAGCCCTTCACCGTGGTTGGGGTCCTCCCTCCGGAGTTTCATTTTCAATGGGGCGATGCCGATGTATGGCTGCCGATTCGATCTTATCCGAACTTTTCAGATGATCGCAGAAAGACCGCGGCGGCGGTGATAGGACGGCTCAAGCCGGGCGTGACGCTCAAGCAGGCTCAATCGGAAATGGACACAATCGCGGGCCGTCTCGCCGAGCAATACCCGGAAACAAACGCTGAGCGGCGCGTTGTGGTGGAAGGGTTTCAGGATTTCATAGTCAAGGACCTGAAGCCGTCGTTGTTTGTGCTGCTCGGCGCCGTCGGCTTCGTGCTTTTGATCGCCTGCGCCAACGTGGCGAACTTGCTGCTGGCCCGCGCCATCGCTCGTCAGAAGGAGATGGCTCTGCGAGCAGCGCTCGGAGCGAGCCGCGTCCGGCTTGTGCGTCAACTGTTGACCGAAACGGTGATGCTCTCGCTGCTTGGAGGCGCGCTTGGCCTGTTGCTCGCGTCGTGGGGAACGGACCTGCTGGCGGCCGGCAGTCCGTTGGACTTGCCGGCAGGTGTGACAATCAAGCTCGATCCGGCGGTGCTCGGTTTCACCCTCGCAATTTCGATGATCACCGGTTTGCTTTTCGGGCTGGCGCCTGCCCTGAAGTTCTCGAAGCTCGATCTCTCTGAAACGCTCAAGGAAGGCGGAAAGACTTCAGGCGGAGGCTCGGCGCGCGGCGGCGCGCGCGGGGTGCTGGTGGTGTCACAAGTCGCGCTCGCTCTGGTGCTGCTAATCGGGTCCGGTTTGATGATCAGAAGCTTCCTGAATCTACTGAGCGTCGCGCCCGGCTTCAATCCGCAGAACCTGTTGACGCTCGAATACCGCGTCCCTCGCAATAAATATCCCGACGGTCGGCAGCAGTGGAATTTTCACAGCCAGGTCGTGGAGCGGGTTCGCTCGCTTCCCGGCGTCGCGTCTGCATCCGTCGTGCTCGCGTTGCCCTACAGCGGGAACGGCGGCACGCTGAGTTTCGTTCCGATCGATCACCCGGAGCCGCCCAAAGGCGAAGAGCCCCTCGCGCAGCGCAACTCCGCTGACTCCTACTATTTTCAAACGATGCAAATTCCGCTGCTAAGCGGCAGAGTCTTTGGCGAGCAGGATCAGACCGGAACGCCGCTGGTGGTGGTGATCAATCAGACGATGGCGCGGCGCTACTGGCCCGACGAAGACCCGGTCGGCAAGCGAATCCGGATTATCGATCCCGGCCCGGGCGAGAGTAATGTCACCGCTTCCATCGTTGGCGTCGTGGCGG
>DATLWF010000206.1:0-6548 GCA_035576605.1 Blastocatellia bacterium
AGGTTGGTGTCAACAACGGCCCGCATGGTTTCGTCGCCTTCGGTTGCCAGGAGTTCGCGCGCTCGCTCGTAATGCTCAATAGCCTTCGAATAGCGATCCAGACGGTAATAGAGAATGCCGACGTTGGTTTCAAGCTGTGCGAGATGAATGGGCGAACGCTTCGAAAGCACTCGTCGCGATGCGCGTGCTAACGCGAGCGCTTCGTCGTAGCGACCCATTTGAGTAAGCGCGAACACGCGATGCATCTGGATGACCGCGGTGTCGGTCGTGAGCCTCGCCGCGCGCGTCGCCCGAATAGCGCTTTCGTAGAGGGAATCTGCTTCGGCATAGCTGCCAGCGTGGTGCAGTACGCGGGCGCGGCTCGCTTCGGCAAATCCCTTCGAAACAGGATCGCCAAGCGCCGCCGCCAGCTGGTCGACTCGTTCGGAAAGCCGCTGGGCTGCGTTGAGGTCCGAGCCGATCAAGCGATCGACCTCTGTCTTGAGCGCAGAGACCGTTTCCCAGGTAGAGGCCACGGCCTGGGCGCGCAAGAAGGCTTCAGCGCTCTCGGCATTGATTAACTGTTCGACCAATTCTCTGCTCACTTCTTCACTTCACCGCTGCCAAGGCGATACCTTTTCCTGCGTTTGCTCTCCAGTGTGAATTTGCTTCGAACTTGCGGATATCAGCCCGTGCGGGTTGGGATGCAACCTCGGTTACGATTCGGTTATGGGCATATCGGGAACCGTTATGCTTCCTTCGGACAACTTCACTTGCAGATCGTACACGCCCGGTTCTATTCCGCTCACTTTGAACTCGCCCATTTCATCGGTCACCGTCGAGAAGAGAATCTTACCGGCGAGTGCGATGCCGAGTTTCAAGCCGGAAACCGACTCGAATGACGCCTCGTTTTCCTTGAGCACCTGCCCGATCAGATCCATGTGCGCGTGTTCGGATGGGGCGATTTGCAAGTCTACGCTGTAATCGCCCGCGCGGTAGAGCAATTGTCGGTTTGCTGTTTCGGTCGAGCGCACTCCTGCGAGAGCCGGGCGAGCAAAGCTGTCAAAAACCAGAGTCGCGATGGCTTGTCCGATCCGCTCGGTCAGCCCGGGCCGGTGACGCTGCGTATCGAAGATCCTCAACGCCCGCTTGAAAACCCAGGACGGCGGGACGACCGAATCATCGCTCCCCGCTACGACGCGCACTCGCTCGTACCAACCGGTTGTTTCGGCGCAGGCCGCACAACTTGTCGCCAGGTGAGTCGCAACTCGTGCTGCCTCCGGTTCCTCGAGCCGCTTGTCCAGGAAATCAATTAATCGCTCGAAACTGGGGCAATTCATGGTTCTTTGCTCCTGAATCCTATCCATCCAATCCTGTAGAGCAGGCAGCGAGTGAAAAAATACATGCCGGAGCCAGTCAGATTTTGCCCTCCAGAAGTTTTTTCAGCTTTTCGAGGCACCGGGCCCGGGTCGGGCCAACCGACGGCACCGGCATTCTCATCCGGCCCGCTATATCGACGTAGCTTAGTTCGTCCTTCTGGTAGAAGAGCATGGTGATAAGTTCGCGGCACCGGTCTGGGAGTGCTTCTACCGCCTGGCGAACTTGCTGTTGTTGCTCGAGCGTTTCGCGCTGTTCATCCGCCAGCGGGCCTTTTGCGGGGATCGCGTTTAGAAGACTGTCTTCGTCCTCGTCACTCCCACCTCCCGGGACTCTCTCTCGACGATTGCGAGCAGACAGGCGCCAGCACTCGCGCGAGGTCGTCGTGATCAACCACGAGCTTATCTTCTCGCTTTCGCGGATCGTCGAGAGCTTTTCGTAGAGCTTAAGGCACACCGATTGAAAAATGTCCGCCGCATCATCTTGAGAAAGCCTCGCTTTGATCGGAATAGAATAGATCAATCGCTGATAGCGAGCGATTAGCGCTTCCCACGCGGAGTGATCCCCATCCAGACATGCGGCGAGTAAACTGCGATCATCGCGTTCGGCGAGATCCGCAGCCGCTTCTGTTCCGAGGATGTTCTTCATTCCCGAGGTAATCCCCTTAGGTGTGGGTGAGGAATCCAGCGTGGTGAGGCTTTACCATACTATCAAAAGAGGCGTGGCTCGTGAAGCGGTGGGATGGCAGGATGCGGGGCAATGAGCCAGAAACTCGAAAGGCTGCCAACTCACCAGAGCCGACAGCCTTCGCGTTTGATCTGAGCCTTCTTCTCACACCGCTTTCGCGCGCTGCAAGAGCAGGCGACGGAGCTTCAATCTGGCTTTGTGCAACTGCGACTTCGATGTGCCGGCGCTGCAGCCGAGGAGCTTAGCGATCTCCTCATGCTCGTAGCCCTCGACATCGTGGAGTACAAATACCGTGCGATACCCGTTAGGGAGTTGCGCGATCGCGCTCTCAAGTCCTATCCGATCGACGATAGGCATGGCTTCCGGATTAATGGTCTCGGGGTCGATCGAGTCGGGCATCTCACCGTCATCGGTTGTCAGCTCGGACCTGACCGAGCGCTTGCGAAAATGCATCAGCACCTGGTTCACGGTCAGCCGATGCAGCCACGTTGTGAATGCCGCCTCCCCCCGAAACGAGCCGATCTTTCGATGGAGCTGAATGAATACTTCCTGCGTCAGGTCCTCCGCCTCGGCCATGTTGCCCGTCATCCTGAGGCATATCGAATAAACTCTTCTATAGTGTTTGCGATAGAGGTCTTCGAAGCCGCTCATCGCCTCGCCGGCCAACGCTGCATTTAGGCCGGCGTCTGATTGAATTGAAATTGCGTTGGTAGCCATCAGTCGTTCCTCCGAGTCTCCGCTCAACTTCTTCTGCTCGAAACAAGCTGGTCGACTAAAGAAAGAGCGACTGACGTGCCATCGGCAGAGGCGGTAGGCAAGCTCGGATAACTCTAATCGGCGCTGAGTTTACCTGAGTGGTGGGATTGTGCGACTGGACAGCTGCCGACAGCATCGGCTCTGGTTATCGTATGAGGTCACACGAAATCGTGTGCCAGAGTCTCGGGGGAGGACCACGGGTCCAATAAGCCGCACCGCTGGCTAGAATCGTCGCGCGATCTGATCGGCGACTCTGCTCAGCAATGCCTCATCTTCTTTGGTGAATGCGTTCTCGAGATCGCTGTCGATATCTATTTGACCGAGGATATTCATACCGCGGCGAATAAGGACGACGATCTCGGAACGCGTTTCGACGCTGCAAGCGAGGTAGTTATCCAGCGTGGTAACGTCGCCTATGATTTGATTGGCGCCTTCAGCCACCGCAATGCCGCACACGCCTTTGCCTACGGGGATGTGCGTGTGCTCCGTTGGCTTGCCTAAGTAGTTGTGGAGAACAAGCGTGTCGCGTTCTATCATGTATATGCCTACCCAGTTGTAGCGCTCACGCTCTCGTTTGAGAATCTGCACTGCATACCTGAGTACTTCATCACGCGGCGCGGGAGAGTCAACGATTTGTTCTACCTGGGACACAATCTCGTCAGCAGTCGTCATCTATTCACAAAGCTCCTTCCTGGTGATTTGAAGTCTCAGAATATTGTTCCGGAAACGTCAATGCAAGGCAGGCGGTCATGAATGCACGCTCTGATTCCCGCTCTCCGCGTCCGGTTAGCTGACTTCGTTGAGTTAGGTCGGTCATCTTGCTAGACTGCCTCTTAATCACGGACGAGAAGAAAAATCCGGGTGTGACTGGTGCAGAGAACTCCTATTAGAGTCTGAATCGCAGCGCGATGATGATCGAGACTTTAGCCACAGTTGAGAGCAACCGCGAGCTTGCGCCGGGCTACCGACTTCTTACAGTGGACTTCAAACAGGACGTCCAGGTGAGCCCCGGACAATTCGCGATGCTCAAGGCGCACGCTTCGATCGAGCCTTTGCTAAGACGCGCTCTCGCCGTCTACGGAGTTCAGGGCTCTCGACGCATCAGCTTCCTGTATCAGGTGCTCGGGCGCGGAACCGAAGCGCTCGCACAGGTCGAAAAGGAAGCTTCGGTGGAAGCCCTTCTGCCGCTTGGCAATAATTGGCCGGTCGAAAGGGCGGCCAATCAACGCGCGATCGTGGTCGCGGGAGGCATTGGCTCAGCCTCAGTGCTCATGCTTTGCAAAGAACTCGCGGCCTCTTCCGTTGACGCGCAATTGTTTTTCGGCGCGGCAAGCAAGAATGCGGCGACGGGCTGCGGGCTGGCAGACCTCAGCGCACTGGGGCTCCCGCTGACGCTGACAACAGATGACGGCAGTCTCGGCGAACGGGGCTTTGTTACGGCGCCGCTCGAGCGGCACCTTCGCGAGGGCGCCGGCGCGGGCGCCACGATCTATGCCTGCGGGCCGTGGGTGATGATGAAGCGCGTCGCCGAAATAGCCGCCCAGTTTGAAGTGCGCTGCCTTGTTTCGCTCGAGGCGCCGATGGGCTGCGGCTTTGGCGTGTGTGTAGGTTGCGTCGTAGCGATCAAGACAGACGGACCGCTCGGGTACGACTCATATAAGCGAGTCTGCACCGAAGGCTCGATCTTCCCCGCCGAGACTATACGGTGGGAAGTCAACGCGATGACGCACTAGACAGGAATTTGCGGACTTCGATTGGCGAATCAGTTCCCCGTCAAACTAATGGCAGAGGCAATTAATCACGATCCCAGACTCGCGATTGAGATCGCAGGTATCCGCTTTCACAACCCGGTGATTGGAGCGTCGGGCACCTTCGGATATGGCCTCGAGTTCGCGGAGCTGATAGACCTGAACCGCCTTGGCGGCTTCGCTACCAAAGGGCTTTCGGCGCGGCCACTGTCGGGCAATCCGCCTCCTCGAATAGTTGAGACCCACGGCGGTATGTTGAACGCGATCGGCCTTCAGAACATCGGCGCGCGCGCGTTCATAAAGGAAAAGCTCCCGCAGCTCAGAGGCTACGACACGCAAATCATTGCGAACGTGTTCGGCTACTCGGACGACGATTATATCGAAGCGATATCAATTCTGAACGACGGTGAAGGCATCGTTGCTTATGAGCTGAACATATCGTGCCCCAACGTAAAGGAAGGGGGCATCGTGATCGGCAATTCGCCGGAGTCGGCTGCGCGGCTCACTGAGAAAGCCAGGCGCGCGTCCACAAGACCGCTCATCGTCAAACTTTCTCCCAACGTCACCGATGTGACGCTCGTAGCTCGCGCCATAGCCGACGCCGGGGCAGACTGCCTTTCGCTGATCAACACGATTGTGGGAATGTCGGTCGACGTGAACACGCGGCGTCCCCGCTTGAGCTACGGGACGGGCGGCCTATCAGGCCCTGCGATTCGTCCGATCGCCGTCCGCATGGTCTACGAGGTGGCAAGAGCCGTTGATGTGCCGCTGATCGGCATCGGCGGAATCGCTTGTGCAAGCGATGCGCTCGAATTCATTATCGCCGGGGCAACCGCCATTCAGATAGGAACTGCCAATTATTACGACCCGACGGTCACAATGAAGGTGATCGACGGGCTCTCGGCGCATTGCCAAAGTAACGGTATCGAGAAGCTGAACTCGATCACAAAATCAATTCTCACAGAATAAAAGAACCAGCGAATTCGGCGTCCGCGCTACGACCTACCTACCAAATTCGATCTCGCGGAACCAAACCCGCCTGCCCTTAACCGGTCCGGACTATCCCCAAGCCCCGACTCAGTTTAAGAAATTGCTTGACAAGCTTCCACTCAGATTTTATTATGTGAGCGTCATATGAAAATCGGAGCTGCTGTTGATACCGAACAGGCGGCTTTGATGATGGTTCCAAGTCACTCTATTAGGAGGTAAATACGATGGCTAAGACTGGTACGCAGATAGCGCCGAGCCGAACGTTTCGGGCTTTAAGCGCGGATCCATTCCGTGAGTTGTTCGATCTACAGCGGGGCATCAATCAACTGTTCAATGCGAGCATTTCCGACCCTCACGAAGAGGTTGCTCTGAAAGCGTGGACGCCCGCTGTTGACGTCTATGAGGATGAGAACGCTTTTCTGATCAAGGTCGAGTTGCCCGAGGTTAACCGAGAGGAAGTAAAAGTGAGCCTCAATGAGAACACGCTCTCGATCAGCGGCGAACGGCGGGTCGAGAACGAACAGAAGCGTGAGAATTACCACCGCGTCGAGCGCAGCTACGGTCAGTTCTACAGATCGTTCACACTGCCGCCCAACGTGAACACTGATGCGATCAACGCGCAGTTCAAGGACGGCGTGTTGCGGCTGACTCTCCCGAAGAGGGAAGAAGCCAAACCGAAACAGATAGAAGTCAAGGTTCAGTAAGAACCATGTGACAGCGTTTTTAGATGAGCCGCAGCCCGCGCCAAATGGGTTGCGGCTTTTTTTGTCCGAATAAAGGAGTCAGCGTGCGCAGGTTGATTAAACGAAACTTGACTTCGTGTCGCGCTCGGCGTATAACCTGTCTGCCCCGATTCTAAGACAAGCATTGCATCAGAGAAAAAAAGCTGCTTCTCGGGTTATAGAGTCCGGCCCCTCACGTTAATAAAACGAGTGCTCAACTAAGCTTCTTGCGAGCTTATCAAAGCGGGGATACCTGTGATGAAACTAGGAAAAGGCGAAGGCAATGGGG
>DATLWF010000207.1:0-4281 GCA_035576605.1 Blastocatellia bacterium
CGAATCAGGAATATCACTGATCGTTTCGTATGCATCCACGGGCACTTCTACCAGCCCCCACGCGAGAATCCCTGGCTCGAAGACGTGGAGGTCGAAGACTCCGCCGCGCCCTATCACGATTGGAACGAGCGAATCACAGCAGAGTGCTACGCGCCGAATGCGGTCTCGCGGATCCTGGACGCCAGCGAACGAATCGCGGGCTTGGTCAACAACTACGAGAAGATCAGCTTCAACTTCGGACCGACGCTGTTGTCCTGGCTCGAGCGGCATCGAAACGATGTCTACAAACAAGTCCTCGAAGCCGACCGCCTCAGTCTCGCCGCCCGCAATGGACACGGCAATGCGATCGCTCAGTGCTATAACCACGCGATCATGCCGCTTGCGTCCGAGCGCGACAAGCTCACCCAGGTTCGATGGGGGATCGCCGATTTCGAGTTCCGCTTCGGCCGCAAACCGCAAGGCATGTGGCTGCCCGAAACAGCCGTCGATCTCGCCAGTCTTCAGGTCCTCGCCGAGCACGGGATAAAGTTCACCATCCTCGCGCCCAATCAAGCGCAGGCTGTTCGCACTCTCGGCGGCGAGTGGCAGGACGTTTCCGGCGGCCGCGTCGATCCGACTCGCGCTTATCGTTGCCGATTGAGTAACGGAAGACACATCAATCTGTTCTTCTACGACCAGCCAGTTTCACACGACATCTCATTCGAAGGCCTGCTCAAGAGTGGCGATAGATTCGCGGAGCGCTTGGCGTCCGGGTTCAACCATCAACGTGAGCACGCGCAGTTGATGCACACTGCAACCGACGGCGAGACCTTCGGCCACCACTCAAGGTTCGGCGACATGGCGCTGGCTTATGCGATCAGCAGGATCGAACGCGAAGCGCTCGCGCGAATTACGAACTACTCGGAGTACCTCGCCCTGCACCCGGCGGTGCACGAAGTGAAGATTCGAGAGAACACGTCGTGGAGCTGCGCGCACGGCGTCGAGCGCTGGCGAGGCGACTGCGGCTGCAACAGCGGGCAAACGCATTATCATCAGCGCTGGAGAGCCCCGCTCCGGCGTGCGCTCGATGCGCTTCACGCAAAGCTGGACATCGTGTTCGAGCACTCCTCCGGCCCATTGCTGAAAGACCCGTGGGCGGCGCTTGACGGCTACGTCGGCGTTATCCTCGACCGCGGGGGGCAAAACCGCGAAGCCTTTCTCTCGAAGCACACCAACCGCGCTCTCTCCGATTCTGAAAGGGTTAACGTGTGGAGGCTGCTTGAAATGGAACGCCACGCCGCGCTGATGTACACGAGCTGCGGATGGTTCTTCGACGATATTTCGAACATCGAAACGGTCAAGATCATCGAGTACGCCGCTCGCGCGATTCAACTGGCCCGCGATGTAGCGGGAGTTGATCTGGAGCCGCAATTCGTAGCGGATCTCGAGCAGGCTCCAGGCAACAAGACTCGTTTCGCAGACGGCGCGAAGGTCTACGAAGAAGTCGTCAAGCCGTCGATCTCCGATCTCAAAAAGGGCCTCGCGCATTACGGAATCAGCTCGCTGGTCGAAGAGTATGAGCCGAAGCAAAGAATTTTTTCCTTCCAGTTCGAACGAAAGGACTATCGCCGCGAAAAGACAGGAGCGCGCACGCTGGCAA
This sequence comes from Blastocatellia bacterium, assembly GCA_035576605.1. Lineage (GTDB taxonomy): Bacteria > Acidobacteriota > Blastocatellia > UBA7656 > UBA7656 > Onstottus_A. Next base: position 1,640 of record DATLWF010000207.1, read on the forward strand.
TCGGGGCGCTAAACGTGCGGTCCGCGATCACCACTGAGGAACTCGACGGAATGTTCGTCGTCCTGCACCTGGGCGGGTACGATTTTCATTGCGTGGTTCGAGAAGGCTTTGGCGCCGCAGACTATGAGACGTTGAAGGACAAGTTGTGCAGTGGGCTGGGTGAGGATTCGACTCGCAACCTGTTGCACGCGATAGATGCAAGCGTGGATGGGGTCATTTTCGCGCTGAAGGATTTGTTCAACGACGAACGCAGAAAGATCGGGCGGCTGTTGTTGAAAGACGCGATCGAGAGATCACGAGATCACTACCGCCGAATTTACGAAGAGAGCCGCGATGTGATGAGACTGCTCGCGAGCATGAGGATCCCTGCGCCGGAGAGCTTGAAGCGGGCGACCGAGTACGTGCTGAGCCAGAGGCTTGAGGAAGCGTGTTCGGAACTGAAACGTGAAGCGCTGTCTGAGAGTCAACTGAGCGAGGCAGCGGCTTCAGTCTTTCGCGAAGCTGATTCGCTCGGCTGCAAGGTTGATCTCTCCGGCTTGAAAGAAGCGCTCGAACAGATCGTCTACTCGAGGCTCGAGGCGTACCGAGCGAATCGCGATGCGGGGAGCGCTGAATCGGCGATTCACTTCTTGCGGCTTGCCGAAGAGTTGGGCGTAGGGCTTGGCTTCTGGCGACTGCAAAATCTCTTTTGGGAGCTTCTAAATGAGGCTGGAGAGAATAGCGAAACTGCCAAGGCGTTGATGAATGAGTTAGGCACCGAGCTGAAGTTCAGCGAGCGAGTAGTGCAGATGCATTCTTAGGTCTTTTTTCTCGCGACGTACGCTTCGAGGTTCGGATAGTCAGCAGTAAGTACCGGTGAGCGAGGCTCTCAATGCCGGACAGGTCGCCGCCGCTTCCGTCTGCACCGAACTTGTCCTCGCGGCGGCTTTCATTCATAGAGTCGCCTTAGTGTGGTCCGCCATTGTGGGTCAGATAAAATATCAGTGCTGTCGCTGAACTGGTCGATGCTTCCTACCAGCTTCCTGTCGGCAATTCGCTTGACCACGGGGTCCGTGATAGATGCGCGAATAGCGTCGGCGAACCTTCCGCCAAGATGTATCACCAGGAACGGGCGTCCGAAGAAAGTCGATACGGTCTCAGTAAGCGGCTCAGTTATTCCGAGCCTATTGTGCATCGAAGCTACATACTCGTATGCCGCCGCGAGGTATTTCTCGCGCTCCTGCCAGGACTTCGCTAACACCGCCTGACTCAGAATTGGCGCCAGGTCATCTGCACACTTCAATCTGTTGAACGCAGTGCCGAACCATTTCGGATAGGGAGCATAGCGATTCTCCATAAGGAAACAGAGTCGCATAAGATCCCGCGCCAACCGGGATCCAATGATGGCCGAACCGATTTCATCGTTTACGATTCCAGCGCGACCCATCAAGTGCTCCTCCTGCCCAACCCTGTTCCAACCCGAGGCCAGCAGGTATAGCCATGCGTCACGGGGATAATAGCCAAATCTATCGCGAATAACCTGCAAACCTATCCCGTCATGATAAACAGCTCCCGCTGTGATACTGAGAAGCTTCTGTTCAGGGAAAGTCAGCCAATCCGCAGCCTGTATGGATTGCTCGATATCAAAGTCCAGGTAATCGAGAAGGAATCCACGAATTGTAAGGATTTCTACCCGGTGGTTGATTGGACCCCGATCAACGTGGCGAGGCAGTTGAACGTTATTGTCCAAAGGATCGGGCAGAGTGAAGTTGGTTGAAAAGCCGTGGAATCGAGGCGGCAACTTTTGGCGCAACATCTCATCGATCGCGTTGGAGTAGAGATGATGGTCATCTTCTTTCAGGAAGAGCATTACGCGCGGGCCCCAGTGGTGGTCAGTCGACATTTCGGTGTCGAAGCCCAATATTTCAGAGCCGCTGCCGATTAGTGCCGCGCTATACTGCAGGCTTCTGGAGAATGTATCGAGTACAGGCTTCACCGCTTCCAGATAGAACAACCTGCCGAGCTCAAGTCCTGGAATGAAGTTTGACATGGTTAGGTTATTATTTCTGTCTTCAGAAGGAGTACAAGAAGTAAGCACAACGGTCGACGGGAGAACAGAACTGAACAGCAACAGCCGAGCCAGGCTAGCGCTGAGGCTTCAACACAATCACCGCAAGTGGAGGCAACGTCACTTCAATCGAGCAAGGCCAGCCAGCCCATCCTTCTGCGCGCGCGGTCACCCCTCCCGAGTTGCCCATGTTGCTCCCGCCGTACATCCACGCGTCGCTGTTCAGCACTTCCTTGTAAAACACTCTCTCTGGCACTCCCAGCCGAACCCCCAATCTCGGCACCGGAGTGAAGTTCAACGCGAAGATCAGGTAGTCGTCTGCGTTCTTCGCCTTGCGCTGAAATGCGATTGTGCTGCCGTTTGCGTCTTGAAAGTCTATCCACTGAAAGCCGGTGTACTCGAAATCGACTTCGTGGAGCGAAGGCTCGCTCGTGTAGAGCCGGTTCAGGTCCTTCACATAATCCAGGAGCTGCCGGTGCGAGTCATACCCGAGCAGATGCCAGTCGAGACTCCGTTGATGATTCCACTCGATCCATTGGCCGAACTCGCCGCCCATAAACAACAGCTTCTTGCCCGGGTGCCCGTACATGTAACC
>DATLWF010000208.1:0-8497 GCA_035576605.1 Blastocatellia bacterium
GTCGAGCTGAACTGCAAATGCCCATTCAAGAAAAGTTGGAACCCCGCGCGTCCTCGGGTGACGACGATCCGTTGATATTGAGTTGTTCGCGAATAGATTATCTCATCGGCAAACAACTCATCCTCTGAAAGCGTTGTCAGCGCGTTAGACTTGATTATGCCGATGCCCAGCAGCGCGATGACGATGACGGCCCGCCCGCGTAGCCCCGACACCTCACCTTTTATCAGGGGACGCATGAACCACGTAGCCCACAGTCCCACGCCCGCATTCAGAAGCCCAAAGACCAGCGATGTTCGCACCAGCCCAAGCTTCGGCACTAAGAAAAGTGGAAACAAAAGCGAAGCGATCAACGCTCCTACATAGTCAAACGTCAACACGCGGGAGACCAGCTCTTTGAAATCGAGCACGTCTTTTAGGATTCGCATCAACAGCGGCAGCTCGAGGCCGACCAGCACGCCTACAGCGAACACAACGCCGTACAGGACAACGTGAAAATAGCTGAGCCGGCCGAAGCTCAAAAACAACAGCGGCGCCGACGCACCGCCGAGCAACGCGACGCCCAGCTCGACTTCGATGAACTTGCGCGCAAGTCCGGTCTCGATGAACCGCGACAGCCACGCGCCGACGCCGAGAGCGAAAAGGTATATTCCGATGATGAGCGAGAATTGAGTGACCGAATCCCCGAGCACGTAGCTGGCCAGCGTCCCCGCGAGCAGCTCATACACCAGCCCGCACGTGGCTATGATCAGCACGTTCAGGAACAGTACAGGCGTGCGGTTCATCAACTACCCGTGGATCGCGGCAGAGACGATCAGCGCGATTCCGATTATCACCGACGCGATCACGATGCCCAGCGCGATGTTCTGATCGTCTTCAAGCTCCTTGCGGATCGAAAACGGCGAGACCTTCACGATGATCCAAAAGGCGATGGCAAATAGAATCAGACCGATCAACGTGAACGCAAGCGTTTCGATGATCAAGTCGGCCATCTGGTTCATCGGCACCATGAATACGGCGGTGGAAGCCAATTTGGCGTCGAGCAACTTCAGCAGGTGTGCGGGCATTATTTTCCTCCTCGGTAGCCTGAGTGCCAGAAGTGGAATGAGCGATAACCGCCGGGCGATTGACGCACATCGGCGGGCACTCGCTGTCTTTCAGGGTCGCCGAATTCTTTTCCAGTGAAAGCGACGAATCCATACGCCGCGATAATGATTGCTCCGATGGCGAGATACGCTTTGGTTAGCATAGTGTTCCTCCTTTGCGTCTTTGCGGGGCTTTGCGTCTTTGCGCGAAACTGAGCTTGACCAATTGAGCCATCAGTCCGCGCAAAAACGCAAAGTCCCGCAAAGACGTAAAGCCAAGGCTCCTTAAGGACGGTCGGCTACGGAAGGCCGCCAACCCTGTAACCTACGAACCGAAAGGACTGTAGTCGCTATCCGCCCAGCGACGCCTTTCGAAGCTGAAATGCCGAAACGCTACAAAGACCGGGATAATGGAGACGAATAGCATCGCCAGAAACAAGTGCAGAACTCGCGGCACACCCTGGTCAATGCGGACACTGACCGCCGCCGGCTGCTGCCACTTCTCCCACTGCGCCTCGAGTCGGAGCATGTACTGCCCAGCCGGCATTGCCGACAGGTGAGTGGTCGGGGATTGACTCCCTTCGCTCCACGATTCGCCATCGTCAACGCCGTGGTAGTACTCGACCGGCATTGAGAAGGATTGAACGTCACCCGTTGCATCGTCTATCAAATCTCCTTCGATATACAGCCATGAATTGTCGACATTGGACCGCGCACTCACTTTGATGTTCTGCCGCCCTTTCAACTCAAAGGGCTCGCTGAAGATCACCTGCGTGCCCTCGGCATTAGCGACCGGCTGCAGCGCGAATGTCTGATCGAAGACCTTCGTCCGAGATCCAGTCGCAATTATCACCAGCCCCAACAGAAAGGTCGCCGCCAACATCAAGCCCCAGTACTTGTAGACCTTCTTGTGAGGAAACAGTTGATTGGGCGCGATCTTCGACGTGCGAGGCAGCCCGGTTACGCCGAAAGCCTTCTCGACGTCTTCGCGTTTCACGAAGGTTCCCAGCGACCAGTTGATCTCGCCCGTCGGAGCCGAACTCACCTTTTTCTTTTTCTTCTTCTGTCCCGGCTCCGCGACCTCTTCTACTCCGAGCCGAACCAACGAGGCTTCCATCGACAGCATTCGCGGCGGATGAACGTAGTCAACCGCACGCGTCTGCTCGCCCACTTCAACCTTCCAATAGAACTCGCCGATGACGTACTCGCATCGCGCGATCGCATCTTGATAGATCTTGTAGCTCTCGCCTTGAAACTGAACCGCGTCGCCCTTACCGCCGAACGCGCCGGTCTTGTGAAACACGTCGCCTGGCGGCACCGCTTGCACGTAGCTCCAATTGTCGTCGCTTCGAACGAGCCAGCGGAATCCGATCTGCGGGTTGTAGAGCAGAAATTCTTCCCAGTAATAGCGCACGCCTTCGTACTCGACGCTGCGAACCATAAAGCCGATGACCATCTGCTTGACGCCTTCGAACTCGCCAACCGAGCCGATTGGAATGATCGGCGGAGTCTTCGGCGGCTGAAGCGCCTGCATGAACTCGAGTCGCCCGTGACTCACATCGAGCAGCGCGCCACAGTTCGGGCAGGTCACCCGAAGACTCTGATCGGGCGCCCGCAGCTCGAGTGGGCCTCCGCATTGCGTGCAGTTGAGCTGCGCCCCTGCAACGCGGCGCGCTTCTCGTTCAGGCGTAACGGCAGTCGCCAGGCCGATCTCGGCAAGCGTAACTTCGCGTCCGACGAATACCCTCGGCGGAGTCTCGCTGTAATCCAGCGTGGCAAAGATTCCGTGCGGCCCTGAAAGGTCGGCGTACTCGTATTCCTCACCGGGAACCAGTTTGTAGGGTATCTCGCCGCTCGCGCCAAGCTGAGTGGCGATACCCGTTTCCGCCACCGTCAACGGCACTGACGTCGGTAAGGCGCCAACAGGAGCGCCCAGTTGAAGAGCTTCGAAAGGCGGGATCAGGCTTTGCTCGGGTAATGATTGCTCGAAGGTGAGATAGAACCGACCTTGCGCTTCCGCGACCCATCCCCATCGGCCGTCTTGAAACGCGGCGTACCACTCATCCCACATTCCGCCGGCCTGATGACCGAGTTGCGCGCGGCCGGTCATCTCGAATGGAACGCTTTGATAGACTCCGTGTAATCCAAGGTCGAGTGGGGAGCCTGTTTCAACCAGATCGGCGACCTTGCCCAGGTCTTCAAGCTTGCGATCGCCGCGGGCGACTACCGAGTGGCAGAACTCGCACACGACGACGATCGACGAGCCAGTCTTGAAGGCAATCGCGGCGCCGCACGCTGGACAGGAGACTTCAACACTCACAGGCCGCTCACCTCGCGCGCTGAAGTCAGCTCTGAAACCTTCGCCTCGAATGAAGCGGCGACGTCCGTTTCAAGTGAATTGGGATCGGCAGCCGCTTCCGCGCCACGAGCCGCCGTTGTTACAGTCACTCGACTCGCTTCGAGCAACGCGCGCAGACGCTCTTTCCAGGCAAAAGGCGGCCGCGGACGACAACAGTAGAGATTGAACGTAGCTAGTCCCGTCTCAGGAAACGTATGGCAAGCAAGGTGAGATTCGGTGAGCAAGTACAACCCGGTTACACCGCCGGGCTGCGGGAAGCGATGCCACATCGGATCGCCGACGACGCGCAAGCCGAGATCTGCGATAACCTCTTCGCAAAGACCGCGAACCGCATCAACATTGCGAAGTATATCCGCCGAACAACCCTCCGCATCCACCAGCCACTCAGTGCCAACATTCATGATGATTGATTGAGATCGCCCTTGTTAAACTTGCGCTGAACTTTGCGTTCTCTGCGAGTCTTTGCGTCTTTGCGCGAAACGCTTTCTTGCTACGGCTGTTTATTGCAAAGACGCAAAGATCCTGGAAAACGCAAACCCGACGCTGAATGACCCAGCTCCCCGATCCGACTAGTCTGCATCAATAACGACGAGCACGAATCGGCTCGGCAAAACGTCTCGCTCGTAACGAACCGGTCACAGGTTACAGGGAGAGATTGCGTCGTGCAAGCGGGCTGAATGAATCCTGTTTCGTGTGGTAAGACTCGGTGGCTGATGAATTGCAATCTATTTGTTCATTCGATGCGAGGGATATCCAATGTGTATGTGCGCTCCGGTAGCTGAACCCGCCACAGCGTAACGAAACGCAATGAATGGAATCCCCACGCTGCGCAAGTAAGCCATCAACGCCTGGCCTTCGCTACTGTCGGGGTTCAAGGCTACGTCCATCGCATTGCGATGATCGAATCCCATATGATCGTGAACTGCAGTTTGTCCGAAAGCGCTAATGGGCAACGCGTGCCGGAACTTCGACGCGAAAAAGCTCTCGACCTTGGAAGCGTCGGAGAGCACCCAGTGCGCGGGCCCGTTGTAACGAATCATTGCCCCCGTAGCTTGATAAGCCCCGGGTCCCAGTTTGGCCAACTCTGCCTCGGCTGTGGCTTCGGCGATCAGCGAGTCCGATTCGGCCATCTGCCGCTTCGTGTTAGCGACCTTATCTTGCGCGGCTGACAGAGCTCGCTCGCTCTCTTCAAGCTCCTTCTTCGAAATGATGGCAAGAGCAAGCAATTCCTTTCGTTTTTCCACTTGTTCCGAAGCCGCCTTCACATCGTTCTCCTGGAATGCCAGCAGCTTTTCTAAGCTCGCTTTGTAGTCGTTAGCCGCCGCGGCAACCTCGGCCTTCGCCTTTGCCACTCGATCGGCGATCGTTGGTTCGGATTTCGCAGGAGTCTTTGACTTTCTCTTGCCTTGGGCGAGCGAATCAACCGAGGCGGCGATCAACACCAGTACCAGAACGGCAGCGCCGAAATACTTTCCGAGCCCCGGGAAGAGGCGTCGGCCGGAAGCAACAATCCCAGAGTCACTCACATTCAGTTGTACGCTTCCCTGCGCTTCTGTCGTTCCCCGATACATCAAATCTTCCTTCGGTCGTAGCGCTCTGCAAGCCTCCATCGTTGAACCATCACTATCTGACCGTCAGGCTTGAGTCGCACGCTGATTTCATCTCTTCTGTTCGGCCTTCCGCCTTCCCCTCGCGCCAGGACATCGACCACTTCGCCGTAACGAATCACGCTTGTGAAGGTCCGGAACCCCACGATGTCGCCAACTCGCACCGTCTTAATCATAGCACCGCAACTCCCGCCAGCAAGTCAGTACCGCGAGCGGTAGTGAGCGGCCCTCGATCAGCCTTGCCCCGAGTCACGCTCGTTACAGCTCGCGGTACAGACTTCTCACTTACCCCTTCACGGCGACGCACTCGACTTCAATCCCCATCCCGCCGAGCAACAGGGTCCCAAGAGTCGCCCGCGCAGGATAGTCTTCGACGAAGTAGCGCTTATACACCTCGTTCATCTTTGCGAAGTTGGCGAGGTCCGCAAGATAGACATTCACCTTGACGACGTCCGCGAGCGTCGCTCCAGCGGCTTCCACGATCGTTTTGATGTTCTCGAAGACCTGAACCGCCTGGTCATCGAAAGTCGCGGCCATCTTTCCTGTCTTCGGATCGAAAGGTCCCTGGCCCGCCACGTAGATCGTGTTGCCGGCGACGATCGCCTGATTGTAAGGCCCTGCCGGCTTGGGCGCGCGGTCGGTTGATACTTTCTTCTTTGACTTCTTGCCCTTCGTTTGCGCCGCATTGCCTGAAAGCGCGCCGCCAGTTGTCCCTGCTGTAACAAGCGCACTCGCGCCGCTAGTCTTGATGAATTTCCTTCTCGTCATTTCTTTGGCTCCTGTTCTATTTCGGTCTCCTGAGTGTTACATGCAACTCGGTCAATGCCGTGGCTGCAACGATCCCTACGTCGCTGGTTCATAGATCGCGTCCGGTCATCGCGTTGGACCTCGGTGCGATCCTAAAACGCGCAGCAGTTGCACAATGTCGGGTTTGCCCACCACTCCGTCAGGAGTGCAATGTTTATAGCGAGCGTGCAGTGGACTACGCACCCCAGCGGTGCTATCTCTAAGATTTAACCATTGGAACAAAGAGCGCGCGACGGACATTGCAACCCGCTGGGTGCGACTGCGCAACAATCTCGCGACTATAGACATAGCACCCAGCTGGGGTGCGACTCCGTAACAATCTGACCTCTATAAACATTGCACCCCGTTGGGTGCGACTGCGTCACAATCTCAGTCTATAAACATCGCACTCCGCTGTGGTGCTTCGGAGCTATGCTGGCCAATTCTTAAAGCGTTTTCAAAAACGCAATCAGCGCCTTGCGATCCGCATCTGAAAGCTCAAGCCCGAACTCGTGCCCCTTCACTGCTCGCGTCTTCACTCCATAACCCTTGAAGCCTGTTGGCACATAATCATCCCGCACTCGCCGTGCGTCAAACCAATCTTCCAGCGTGGCGACCCACCCACCGTGGCCGAACGGGCCTCGATACCAGACACCTTTCAAAGATGGCACCTTGTAGTAGCCGGTTCCCCGCCTGGTCTTCAGTGTCAGACTCGGATCGGTGCCCACCGACATCGCCAATATGTCGAATCTCTGGCGATGGCCCTCCGGAATCTTGAACCCATCGGCGGGCGTCAGCTTGTTATTGGTGTACAGTGGAGGCGTATGGCATCCGGCGCACCCTTCGCGCTCGAATACATCTCTCCCGCGCGCCGCAATCACATCGAACTTGTTCGGATTCGGCGGCGGCTTGAGAGAATAGACGTACAGCGCGAGCGCGTAAAGCTGTTCGTCACTGTAACGGCTCTCTTTAGCGGGGTCGGGCAGCTCTCCCTTGGGTCTGAAGATTCCGTACAGAGACAGAAGGTCGCCACCTTGATTCAGCGCGGCGTAGCGCATCAAGTCTGCTATCGTGCGATGGCGAACAAGCCCGCTGGAGTCAAGATAGCGCCGGTCCTTTACACCAATCAGATCGGGTATGCGCGCTGGAAAGAAAGCGCTCGATCCCTGCCTCGCGCACACGCCGGGCGTGATCGCTTCGAGGACAGAAGCTATTTCGTCAACTGACATCCTCTCCGGCCGCGCGTTCTGGTCGTTGTCGAGCCAGGGCGCGGCATAACTTCGACGCATGAAGTCTCTGAGTCCCTTTAGCGCTTCGTCTTTATCTTTGGCCTGTGCCGCTTCCAACCTTGATTCGTACCCAAAAGTGCGATCGTCAGGAAAGTTCCCCTGCGCCCCTTTTATGGTGCTCCCATCCACCATCACCCGAGTGTGACAATGCGCACAGGAGAGAATCCCTACTTCTACCTTACCCTTCTCTCTGACCACGTATTGCATGTTTGGAAAGATACCGTCTCTCGTTATTGGCACATTGTTCTTTTGATACCAGGCGGGATCTCTGACCTCTGAAACCAACATTCCCGACGACACGAACTCTATCGGGGCATCAAAGACGAGCTCTCCAGCCTTGATCCAGTCTTGTTCTGTTCTGAGCTTTGCGGCGTCAAAAGTGATCTGCGGATCCAGCTTGCCAAGCCGTTCGAGATATCCGGGCGGCTCTTTGCCTGGGGCGTAGATTGGATAGCTCTTGTAGATCGGCCGCACCGGTATGCGGTAGTAGTAATCAGCAGAAATGTGTTTGGGCGAGATGGCAGGGTCGGCCAGCGGTAGTTCTAACGCGGCGATCTCATCGTCGACCCAGGTCTTAGGTATCTCAGGCTTCCAGCTAGTGTCAGTCTTCTGCGCATCACCTCGGCGCGCGAGGACCAAGCAACCAAGCAGGAACAACAGACTAAAGAGATAAAACTTCAGGTTTCCTTGACTCATCGAGTTATTCACTGAATTATCCGGTTCAGTAAGTCTGCTATCTCCTGCAGACGCATTTTCAATTAGCCATTCGGTAAGAGCTATTGAGCGAATTACCTTGTCCGGCGAGGGACGCACGCGACGAATGACCGAAGACCGACGATCGAAGACTTCCCTCTTCCCTCGCCACTGAGATTGTGGACGAAGCCCAGATCATGCCGACACGAGCGAGTTATCCAATCTGTATCTCCGTCGGAACCTCCGGATTCATCAACGACGCGCCGCCGTCCGCGTAGATTACCTGTCCCGTTATCCAGCTTGCCTGATCCGAACAAAAGAGTGTCACAACGTTGCCGACATCTTCCGGAGTTCCAAGGCGTCCCATTGGTGTCCAACCCCGTGTGTGCCAATTCCTGATGAGCTCTTGCGCCTCCGTCGGCAGCGTGTTCAAGACACTGTCTTCGGTCCACCCTGGGCTGATCGCGTTCACTGTGATGCCTCGCTTGGCCAGAGCTACAGCGAAATAGCGAACCAGCGACTCCAGCGCCGCCTTCGCCGAGCCCATGCCAACCCACGGTTGCAATCCACCCGTGCGGCTCCCTTCGGCGTAGGTTATTGCGAAGACTCTTCCGCCATCGGCCAAAAGTGGGATCGCTTCCCGAACGCCCACGAGGAATGCCTTCGCCTGAGAGTCAAACG
>DATLWF010000209.1:0-3453 GCA_035576605.1 Blastocatellia bacterium
TGAACACGATGCGCGCCCTGGAAGAAGCGCTCGAGAACTTCGCGGGGTGCGCGGTGGTGATCAGCCACGACCGGTGGTTTCTTGACCGCATCGCAACGCACATTCTGGCGTTCGAAGGCAAGAGCCACGTCGAGTGGTTCGACGGCAACTATTCGGAGTACGAAGCTGATCGACATGCGCGCTTGGGCGCTGCTGCGGATCAGCCGCATCGGATCAAGTATCGTCAGTTGACAAGGTGATCTATCGTTACATCAGCTGGAGCGTGAGGAGGAGATATGCCGACGGACCACCAGCCACCCGAACTTTCAAAGCCTCTTCTGGGAACCATCCCTCTAGCCGCCGCGAATGAGATTAGTGAGCAGTTCGCTGGCGCGCGAATAATCCTGAAACTTCCCGGAGGACAGATCTACATCGAAGCAGACATGGACATTGATGCCGACGGTTCGCCTCGGGCAAAGGTTATCGATCCTGGTAACGGTCAGCTCGAAACCAGCCTCCAATTCCCCGGAGTGTCCGGCCAGGCCAAAAACGTCGACGCGGAAAAAGTGCCCTACTTCGTTTTACCAGGCGCCAGACCAGGCGCACCGAGCTTCTTCACTCGGATGGGAATCAAGAAGGGCGACGTGGCCGCGGTCATATTTAAGGACAAAATCGAATTCGCAATCTTCGCCGACGTCGGCCCTTCAAACAAGATGGGCGAGGGTTCGATCGCCCTGGCGCAATCGCTCGGCCACAATCCGTTTAAGATTGTGCACGGCAAACCCGTCGTAAAGTTCGGCATTCCCAAAGACGTCATCTACATCATCTTTCCGCAATCCAGATTCACGCCGTTGACGCCTGACACCGTGGTTGAGAAAACTCGACAAACAGGCAAGCAGCTTTTTATTGATCTCGGCGGCAATCCAACCTGATCCGACCTAGTCGCGATTGCGGGACGCGTTCTGCGGGTTCGAACCCCAGCCGGCCCGGACGCCTGCCCTCCCGCAATTGCCGGCGGCTCGTCGCTGGAATGATCCTTGTTCGTCCTTCATACTAATACTGTGCTGCGAAATGCCAACGAACTGTGGCTGGACGATACTCACCACCTAGAGGGCTGAGATGAAAAAGCTATTTACGCTGTTATTGATCGGGGTCGCCGCCTGCACTACAAAGACTCAGGACACAACCATGAACAACGACAATGGTGATCAAGCTCTTAAGAAGATTCACGACGCGTACGTCGTCGAATTTCTGCGGCGCAACCCCACGGTCAACACGTACCTGGGCGGCGCCGGGCTCGACCCCTCGCTCAAGGACGTCGACGGTACGCTGCGCGATCACTCGGCGGCGGCGCTTGAAGCGGAAGACCGCTGGCTTGCGGATACGCAGAAGGCTTTTGAGGGCATCGACCCTAACACGCTTTCGGCGACGCGGCGCATAGATCGCGAAGTCGCGCTTGCGCAGATTCGTTTTCTACTTCATCAGCATCAGGTTCGCCGCTACCAGGAGCGAGCTCTGGACACCTATACCGATGAGCCTTTCCGCGCGGTCGACTGGCAGTTGCAGGGAATGACTCAAACTGGCGAGAAGACTTATGGGACGGATGAAGAGTGGTCGCTTGTCGCCAAACGCGTGGGCGCAATTCCTCGGTTTCTTTCCGTCGCTCAGGAACAACTGCTCGCAGGGATCAAGTCCAACAACGCGCCTGACTCTCGCGTGCTGAAACGCAACGGCATAGACACATCGGAAGCCGACGCTAAGTATTTCGAGGAGACGCTGCCGAAGCTTGCGGAAGAGCGAATCACGGGCACGCAGCGAGAGCAGTTGCTGACGCAACTTCGCGACGCCTCAAAACCGGCTGCTGGAGCCTATCGTGGGTTGCGCGACTTTGTGACAAAGACTTTCTTTGACGCCGCCTTTGCTGGAGATGGTGGTCGAATGATTGTAAAGCAGACATTCGCCGGCGATCGTTTTGCGATGGGTGAAGCCGAATACGATTGGGCTCTCAAGAACAACTTTCGAATCGATAAGACCGCGGCGCAGCTCTATGAAGAGGCGTGGCCCATCGTCGAAGCAACTCAAAAGCAGATGATCGACTTAGCTCGCGAGATCGGACAGACTCACGGGTGGACGCTCCCTGCCGAAGGCCCCGCCGCAGTGCGAGCAGTATTCGATGAACTCTCAAAGGACTATCCCAAATCCGACGCCGAGATGATCTCGTGGTATCGAGATGCAGCGTTTCGACTCGTAGACTACGCGCGCAAGACTGGGATCTTCGATGTGCCTGCTGACTACAAGCTCGACGTCACCGAAACTCCTCCGCCGCTGCGAGCTTCAATCGACGGCGCGGCGTATTATCCGGCGCCTCCGTTCAAGACCACCGGTGTCGGGCGCTTCTACGTGACGCCCACGGACAACGACATCGCCGCGTTGAAGTCAAACAATCGCTCGGCGCTGGCCGATCTGTCGGCGCACGAAGGGTTTCCCGGCCACGACTGGCACTACAAGGTTATGACCCAGTATCGAGATCAGATTGCCGGAGTGCGCTGGCTCACGCCGGGAGCGGTCGAAGATTCGTCCTCAATGTGGGAAGACTCGATGGCAGCGGAAGGTTGGGCGCTGTATGCCGAAGCGTTGATGGGTGAGGCGCAACCAGGCGCACCGCAAGGCGCCTACACGCCGGAAGAAAGACTTTACCAATTGCAGGGCAAGCTCTACCGAGACTTGCGCGTTCGCATCGACACGGGCATTCACACCGGCCGTATGACCTACGACCAGGCGGTTGATCTGTTCTCACAAGTTGTCGATTTTCTTCCCGGTTCATGCAGCGATGCAACGGCAACGGCGAAGGATGACAAGCGCGCGAGCTGCAAATCGGCCGAGGGCGCGATCTTTCGCTATTCGAAGTGGCCCACGCAAGCGATCACCTATCGACTTGGTAAGGACCAGATCTACGGGCTTCGCGAAGAAGCAGCAAAACTTCTGGGCGATCGGTTCTCCGCCAAAACGTTTCATCTTCTTTTCATGAGGCAGGGCACAATACCGGCGGGATATTTTCGCGACGAGTTGCTGCGCGAGCTCCGCGAGACGAAGTGAAGAAGGAACGCGTGATCTGTGACTGTTTGCGAACGCTTGGGAAGGATAACAGGTTGGGAAGGGTGGCTTGCCCCCGCTGTCTTCCTTGGCGAACTAATCGGGCGGGGGCAAGCCACCCTTCCCGACCTGTGATCCTTAGCACGGCTCCTTGAGACCTCACCGTCACGAATCACGAGTCACGTTTCACGTTTCACGCATCATTATGGCCATGCATTTCTCATTCGGCCCGGCGCTCAAAGCCAATGAGCGCCCAACCCTTCAAGAACGCTTTGCTGCGCTCCGGTATATCCCTCCACTGATCAAGCTCGTGTGGGAAACGCATCGCGGGTACACCACCGCGATGGCCGTGCTGCGTTTGATGCGAGCCGGCGTTCCAGT
>DATLWF010000210.1:0-11303 GCA_035576605.1 Blastocatellia bacterium
CCTGGTTTTGACATCAGTCAGAAAGATCGCCACTGCGTTCGGATGTTCGTGCTGTTTGGTGGTGTCCCCAGCTTTGATCTTGATCCGCAGCACGCGCACCTTGTCATTTTCCACCTCGACCTTGTGCCGCGTGGGATCTACCTTTACCGGATCCAGAGCCACCGCTGAGCCCATTCCTGACTTTCCTTTCAGCTCTACAAGCACCGCTTCCACCGGCGTGGCGCCTATGTCCTCGGGCAGGTGCTTGCCCGCCTCGCTAAATCTGACCTGACCGGCCTTGCCGGCCTCCGTGGTGGCGCTCCCGTCGGGAAGAGTGAACCTGGTCTTACTGTTACTCAGGAACACCACGACCGACGCCGGGTGTTCGTGCATCACAGACTTCTCTTTTGGGTTGTAGTGTATCCGCAACACTCGAACCTGATCGTTTTCAAACATGACCTTGTAGTGATTGGCATCTACTTTGACTGGATCCTGTGCGAGAGCCATCGGGGCCGCCAGGGCAATGAATGTGAGAAACAAAACTCTACGCATACCGCCTCCTTAGTTGGTGCAAGATTTGTGGATTCACCTTGGGCGGCGAGAGAGTATCCCCAAGCGGCGTTGACCGTCAACTCGACGGTGTGATGCTGACTAATGGGAGCTCCGCACAATAAAACTACGTGCGGGCTGCCACGATTCATGAGAGTATGCGCAAAGCTTGCAGGCGTTAAGAGTACCGGCTTTAGGCGAAGCATCTTTAAAGGTATCATTCAAAGGAAGCTGGGTTGGGCCATCATCAGGTTGCGTCATCGTAAGCTTGAATCACCACCAAGGAATCTATGTCAGAGACGCCGAAAAAAGCTTTGGCTAATCAAGCGCGCCTCAAACCTCTCTTCTTCTGGATCGCCTTGCTTCTCGGCGCGGTGATGCTGATCTTGTATATCTTCGCTGGGGTATTGATCTCGCGCTACGGCACATTGACGCGAGATTTCGGTTGGAAGCCGGTGCGCCGTGATGCGCAGTGGTATGTCGCTGAAGTTGATCCGCATGGACCGGCGGCAGGCAAACTGCAAACGGGTGATCAGATCCTCGCCATCAATGATGACCTGCGAATTGCGCGCATTGACTCGCCCGTTGTGTGGTCGGTGATCGCAAGAGAGGATACTTATACGCTGGAAGTCGAACGCGGCTCGGAGCAACGCCGCGTCGAGTTGCAATCGGAGAGAACGCAGAACTACCGAAATCTTGGCGGGCTCCTCTCCAACCTGGCTGCGAGTCTCGGCTTCTATCTGGTCGGGTTGATGCTCGGCCTGCTCAAGCCCGAAGATCGCCTCACGCGGCGCGCTTCGCTTACTTTGCTCGCATGGGCGAGTTTTACACTGTTCATATCTCTCGAAGGGATGGCTCAACTCTTTACGTTTTGGGAACGCGTCGTCTTTACATCCATCAATCTGGTCAATCCGTTGCAGTTCGCGCTCAGCTACCATTTCTACTATCGCTTCCCGGCGAGCGCGCCCCGCGGCCGCCTCTGGACCTCGCTTCAATATCTGCTCTACGTCTGGGCCGGTCTGATATATGTTCGACGAGTGTGGGTAGATGCAGGTGTCTTAGCGACTGAGTCCGCAATCGGCTTCCTGTTTGATCACGCTCAGATCCTGGGATTTCAGGCCGCTTCGCCCGCTCTCGAGCTGACGGCGGTGCTGGCGATGTGTGCCGTTATTCTGCGCAATTATATTCTGGTGAAAGAACCCGACCAGCGCCGCCGGATCAAGTGGATGATATATGGCTCGATTCTGGGAATCCTGCCTGCAGCCCTCTACATGGTGCTCAGGTTGATCTTTCCCGGTCCCAATCTCGGGCCGGCGCATTCGACTGAGGGTACGCTGCGCTATCTCTCATTCGTGATTGGGAACTTCATGACCGTGGCGGTCCCGATCTCCGTCGGCTATGCGGTGCTCAAACATCGCGTCTTTGATGTTCAAATCGTCATTCGCCGCGGCCTGCAGCATCTTTTTGCCAAGCAGGTCTTGCGCATGATCCTCGCGTTACCGCTTGCCGGCTTAAGTTGGACGATCATCGTCAATCGCAATCTTCCGCTTACGGCTATCTTGACCGGGAATCCGCTTTTGCTCCTGCTCATCGCGGCGGCCGGATTGAGCCTGAAATTCAGGCGACAACTCACGCATTGGATTGACCGCCGATTCTTTCGCGAAGCCTATAACCAGGAACAAATCCTGCTCAACCTGATAGATCGGATCAAAGAGCTGGATTCGATGCCCGAGCTTTCGCGTCTGGTGAGCAAAGAGGTAGAGGCGGCGATGCATCCCGAACGTGTTTATGTCTTTTACCGAGGCGAAGAGAAGCACGACCTGACGCTCGGCTATTCATCAGGCGGCCAGTCGCACGACCTGCGGATCACTGAAGAATCAGAACTACTCCGCTTGATGCAGCGCCAGCGAGCCCCACAGGATGTTCCGCTCCCACTTCACGGCGGTCTGCCTGACGATGAGACCGCGTGGCTCAGCCAACTTGGCGTCAATCTGATTGTGCCGATGAGCGGCAATGACGGCCGGCTCGCAGGATTGCTCTTGCTTGGCGAAAAGAAGTCCGAGGAACCGTATACGCCGACTGATCGCCAACTGCTGCAAGCCATCGCCGCGCAGATGGCTGTAGTCTATGAAAATGTCTGGCTCAAGGAGCGAGCGGCCAAAGAGCAGAAGATCAAACACGAAGTGCTCGAGCGTCTTGAGGAGCAGAAGATCAATCTGGTCAAAGAGTGCCCGGCGTGCGGCGCTTGTTACGACAGCACGAGCGATGTCTGCGCCAAAGATCAACGCGAGCTGACCTTGAGCTTGCCCGTCGAACGAACGATTGACATGAAATATCGGCTGGAGCAGTTGATCGGCCGCGGCGGGATGGGCGCGGTCTACGAAGCTACAGATTTGCGTCTCAATCGCCGGGTTGCGATCAAGATCATGCTCGGCAACATGTTTGGCGACCGGACCGCGCTGCGGCGCTTCGAGCGCGAGGCCCAAGCTTCGGCTCGCTTGAATCACCCGAACATCATCAGCGTCTATGATTATGGCGGCATCAGGACAGACGGAGCTTTTCTTGTAATGGAGTTGCTGCGCGGTTCCACGCTGCGCTCCGAACTACAGCGCGCGGGCCGGCTTGATCCTCAAACGGCCGTCGCCTGGTTTACTCAATTGCTCGAAGGCGTAAAGGCCGCGCACCAGGCTGGCGTCATTCATCGCGATCTCAAGCCCGAGAACGTGATCTCAAGCAAGGCGGCCGGCCGCGAGCAGATTAAGGTTCTCGATTTCGGTCTGGCCAAGATTCTCCAGCTCGATCCCTCAAATCCGCAGAGTCTGACGGCCCCCGGGATGATTATGGGAACCTTCGCCTACATGTCGCCGGAGCAAGTGACAGGCGAAGAGGTAGACGAGCGCAGCGACATCTTTTCGCTCGGCGTCATGGTCGTGGAAGCGCTCACCGGGCGTCGCCCATTTGTGGGCCGCACTTCAGCGGAATTGATCACTGCGATTCTAAGCGCGCCCTTTCTCCCGCCGGGCGAAGCGGAGGGAGTTGCCGGCAAGTCGGACGAAGCGCGGAAGTTGGACGAAGTGCTGCAAAGATGCCTGGCCAAAGATCGCGGACAACGCTTTGAGTCCGTAGCCGCGATGCAGAAAGAGTTGATTCCGGCCATCGAGCATTGCCCGGCGTTAGCCTCGGCAGTGACGAAAGGCGATGCGACGATCAGTAATGACGAGGCGACGACAGGCTTGCTGCCGGCGTGAAGCAAGAAGAATCTGCTTCACCAGAATGACCATCGAGGAGCCCACGCAGTGGGCGACAGCGTGCAGCCCCGGGGCGAGTCCGCGAGATCTGGGTTGGATATGAACGACTGAACAAGCCCGCGCAGCGGGCTGCCCACCAACGCAGTTGGTGCCTTGGAAAACGTATGTCCCTTGGAAAGAGTCTTGACCGCTAGTTTAGTTATTCAATAAGATCGGTCGCGAAATTCAGGGCCCGGCCGGTCCCAGGACAGATCCCAGTTAGCATTCGCCAGAAACTGCTGGCAGGTGGCTTGGAACACATATTTCATACAAAGGAGGAGTATCAATAAATGAGTAAAATGAATCCTAAGGTTGATTTTTATTTCAATAAAGCCAAAAAATGGCAGGAAGAATTTGAGAAATTGAGAATGATCATTCGTGACTGTGGGCTGACTGAAGAATTGAAGTGGGGTGTTCCTTGTTACACGTTTGAAAAAAGAAACATAGTCTTAATTCATGGATTTAAAGAATACTGTGCGCTTCTGTTTTTCAAAGGTGCCTTGTTAAAGGATCCCAAGGGTATTCTAATCCAACAAACGAAGAATGTGCAGTCAGGTCGCCAGATTCGATTCACCAGTGTTCGGGAAATAGTGAAGATGAAACCTATCTTGAAAGCCTATATTTATGAAGCCATTGAAGTGGAAAAAGCCGGTTTGAAAGTTAATTTTAAAAAGACTACAGAATTTATTATTCCCGAAGAATTTCAAGATAAATTAGACGAAATCCCTGCCTTGAAAACTGCTTTTGATGCATTGACGCCGGGACGGCAAAGAGCATACGTTCTTTATTTTTCAGCACCCAAACAATCCAAAACTCGGGAGGCAAGGATTGGAAAATTTATGCAGCAGATTCTCAGTGGAAAGGGATTAAATGATGAGTAACGCCACCAAACGTTGGATTCCTCGCTTGATTCACCTCATCTTTAGCATTCCCATAGTCGGTTATGTTTATAGTCCGTTTGCAGAACTTCCAAACTACGCCCCCGTGGTTCGGTTCGTCTCCATTCCTGTACTTGTCCTTACGGGATTTTGGATGTGGAAAGGCCATCTCCTTGGACGACTTATTTCGAAAAGATCGGCCCAACAGAGTGCTGCAGATAACCCGTAGCCACCTCGCGGACGCCTTCACACGAAATGGGCCATAGCCATGAGGAAGTCATGCCTGATAAGCAAGCGGCGGCGCCAGACAACACGGCGGTGCGAGTCGCCTTGTGGCGGGCGCTGCACCTAGAAGTCGATTCGCCGCCGCACGTGCTCGAAGACGAAGTCGGCTTGAAGCTGGCGACTCCAGACGACGGATGGCGCAGCCGTCCGGACATGAGCCCGTTCACGCGGCCCTTCCGCGCCTCCATCGTGGCCCGCGCCCGCTTCATCGAAGATCTCGTCGCGGAACAAGCTGCCCATGGCGTCGGTCAGTACGTCATCCTCGGAGCGGGGCTGGACACCTTTGCCCAGCGTCGGCCGGAGATTGCCTCCCGTCTGCTCGTGTTCGAGATCGATCGGCCCGGCCCTCAGGAGTGGAAGCGCCAGCGACTCGTCGATCTCGGCCTCGGCATCCCGCCGTTCCTGCGGCTCGTGCCAGTCGACTTCGAGGCGGGCGACGAGTGGTGGAAGCGGCTGGCAGCATCGGGCTTCGACTCCGGGCGGCCGGCGGTTGTGGCGTCCACCGGTGTCAGCATGTACCTGACAAGGGACGCGATCGCGGCGACGCTGCGCCAGGTCGCGGCGCTCGCGCCGGGCTCCACGCTCGCCATGTCGTTCATGCTTCCGATCGAGATGGCAGACCCCGAGGTGCGTCCCGGAATTGAGCGAGCGGCAGCGGGCGCGCGAGCAAACGGCACGCCCTTCATCAGCTTCTTCACACCGACAGAGATGCTGACACTGGCCCGCGACGCCGGCTTTAGAGAGGTCCGGCACGTATCAGCGGCTATGCTCGCCCAACGCTACTTCGCGGGCAGGACAGATGGCCTTCGTCCGCCAAACAATTCAGAGGAACTGCTAGTTGCGGCTACGTAAATTAAGCGGGATGATGTCCCGCGGGCTGCGGCCGGAGGAAGAGATGGAGCTCGGGTGTGAAATGAAAGCGGGACGCAGGCTCTGTGGTTTGGTCGGATCGAGTCCCGGCACGGTGGTCCAGTTTGCAGGCGCCATGACGGCGCCGCGAACCTTTGCCATCTACTCGAGGTTGGCCGCCTGCGGCGCCGCCCTCCTCGCGCTGACCTTGATCGCGATGGCGGGCACAGTTTCAGGCCAGCAGGCCAATCGACCTTTTGAGAGCGACGCGCGTCGAATCCGACTTACGGAGCCGGCTGTTGCCACCGCGGCTGCGGCGCGACAGCGCTTCCTGGAGATGTTCGCTCGGGCATACTTTCCCGGACGAACAGGCCACCTTCTGATCGTCCCGCGTGAAGGCGACTTCATCACGCGGCCTGACCCCGACGTTGCGTACATGCACGGTTCCCCGTGGGCGTATGACGTCTCGATTCCGCTGATGTTTGTGGGCCCTGCAGTGAGAACGGGAGTGTACTCGATGACGGCCGTGCAGCAGGACGTTGCGCCAACGCTTGCGGCGGCGCTGGGTGTGCCGATGCCCCCAACTGCCACAGGGCGTGTATTGCCGGTTTTGCGCCCTGGTTTTGCTCGACCGCGCGTTGTCTTCGTCCTCGTTCTGGATGGCATGCGGCGCGATTACTTCGATCGATACGCCGACGTGATGCCGACGCTTTCCGCGCTACGCCGGCGCGCCGCGTGGTTCAGCCAGGCGCACGTCAATTTTCTACCTAC
This sequence comes from Blastocatellia bacterium, assembly GCA_035576605.1. GTDB lineage: Bacteria > Acidobacteriota > Blastocatellia > UBA7656 > UBA7656 > Onstottus_A. Next base: position 6,599 of record DATLWF010000210.1, read on the forward strand.
GAACACCGCCGTTGGACACTCGACGATCGCGACTGGCACCGATCCTGGTATCCACGGCGTCACGGTGAACAACATTTACGACCGATTCCACAGTCGGCGCCAGGAGCTGTTCGCCGGTATGATGCCTCAGGATCTAATGGCACTGACGCTTGCAGACGTATGGCAACTGACTACCTCAGGCCGCGCGATCGTCCTGGCTCAGGGCAGCATCGACCGAGCGGCGACACCGCTCGCCGGTCATGGTGCGTGTCAGCCGAATGGCGTGCCGGTCGTGCTCGTCAGCTACGACGAGGCGACGGGTGCATGGCACTCGAACCCCGACTGTTTCCGGCTGCCTGACTATTTAAAGGATCGCAATGCGAGCACACTGTGGTCGGCGGAGAGTGAGTGGCTGCATCACAGAATCGATTCTTCTGCGGCGGTGCGCCGTTCGGCGCTTTTCCCCGCCTTCGAAGCCGACGCGATGATCGCCATGATCGAGCACGAGCCGCTGGGCGAAGATAGTGTCGCAGACCTTATTCTGCTGAACTACAAAGGCGCAGATTTCGTGGGGCACCGCTACGGGCCGGATTCAAACGAACTGCGTCTCACGCTGGGCGAAATGGACCGCAATCTGGCGCGAATCATCCGCGCGCTCGAGGCCAGGGTTGGAAAGGACTATCTCCTGGCAGTGACCGCTGACCATGGAATGCCCTCCGCACCGCCGGAGCGCCGGCACCTGGCACCGGCATTGGTAGACCTGGTGCACCAGAAGTTTGATCCACAGGCGAAGCAGCTCATTACATCCTACGAACCAGAAAACGCGCAGATGTTCGTCGATGAGGACCGGCTGTTGCATCTCGGTCTGACCCTGGGCGAGTTGGCTCGTTTCCTCGAGGCGCAGCCGTTCATTTTCGCAGTCTTCACCCAGGACGATATCCGGCGCGCAGCTGATGCGGCGAAGACTGCGACACCAACGCGCAGGCAAACGAAGTACAAATAGAGTCGGCCTAGCAACCGGCGGACGGCGGTGCGCGCCGCCGCTGAACCGGAGCGTTCGACTGCTGACCCGCTTGTTAGTCAGATAGTGGAGTTGGACGAGAGGTTTGGTATGGATGACAGAGACCTTTTTCTGATCGGCGTCATCCCCGGCTTTACTCCACAGATCGGCCGCCTTGTCTCGATGATGAACTATGCCCGATACACCACCCTCTCCGCAGTCGAAGGCTTAGAGGTGGATGAACTCGATTACCTGCGTGACCCGCAGAGCAATTCCATCGGCGCGATCCTCTCGCACATCGCCGCGTCGGAAGTAGGCTATCAAGCAGCTACTTTCCATGCTCGTGATTTGAATGAGGAGGAGAGGCTTGAGTGGGGTGCCGCTCTCGATCTAGGTGAGAGGGCGAGGCGGGAGATTAGAGGGCACGAACTGGATTATTACCTGAGAAGGATGGAGGAGGTCCGTGCAAAAACGCTGGAGGAACTCGGCCGGCGTGAGGACCAATGGCTCGAAGAGCATACGTCCTTGGGGAGCGGGCAGAGGGTGAACAATTACTTCAAGTGGTTTCATGTCTTTGGGCATGAACTCAACCATAGGGGGCAGATTCGCTGGTTGCGGAGACATGCAACGGAGAGGACATGAGCACATCGCCGCCGAACACCGGAGCCAGCGTCGGCGGCAGAGGCGACTCGGGGATTCTTCGTTCACCTGAACTAACTCACGCAACAACCAGGGAGCAAATCGTGACCGATCCCAGGTACGCGGCATTCACGGCGCTCGACCCGTTCTTCGACATCGTCCACCAGGGTTTGGCCGGCCTGGTCGACGGCGACCACTATTTCGACACCATCGCCGACGACGCGGAGTTCGAATTTCGATATCATTTCCCCGGATGGCCCCAGAAACTTCGTGGTCGTGACGCTCTGATGGCACTCTATGCGGGCTATGGCAACAACATCGTCCTCCAAGCGGCTGACGAGCTCGTCGTGCACCGATCGCAGGTCCCTCGCATTGTCATCATCGAATACGATGTCCATGGTAAGACTGTCGCGACCGGCTCCTCATACGACAACCGGTTCATCTCTGTCGTGACCATCGAGGGCCGAAAGATCGTGCACTGGCGGGACTATATGGACTCCCTGGCAGCCATGACTGCGCTTAGTCAGGCGCAGTAGCAATTGTCGATTCCATTCTGTGCGCGCCGCTGATGCGGGTCGTTATTCGGACGAGATTGAGCGACGGCGTCAGCCGTAGGGACGCGCTCCGAAAGGAGGAAAGACGTGGCGAAAGCACGAACGCAGCGAGCCGCGGCCGTCGGCGTCGCCGAGCACGGTAACTCGGCCGTGCTCGTCACTGTCGCACCCGGCGGCGAGCTCCTCGATCGCCGGCGCATCGACCTTACCGATCGCGGTCTGCCGACGCACCCGCATCACCACGAAGGGTCGTGGGCGGTCGGTCGTTACCTGAACACGCCGGGAGCGCGAACGCTTTCGCTCACTGACGCCGTGGCGCTCGTCGAGCGCGTGCGAGCGTCCGCCGCGCGCGGCGCCCGCGAGAGCCTCGAAGCGCTGGCCGCGGCGGTGCCCATGCCAATTGCGAGCATCGCGATTCGCGCGTGCCCCAAGCTTCCGCCGACGATCGAGGAGCGGATCGCCGACAATCGCGCGCAGACCTTCGCCGACTCCGTCATGTATCGCGAGGCCGTCGCGACCGCAGCCGAGGCGCGCGGCTGGTCGGTGCATTGGTACGACCGCGAGCGAGTGTTTCGCGACGCGGCAGCGGTGCTCGGCCGCGAGGACGTCGACGCTTTCCTGCACGCGATGGGCCGATCGATCGGGCCGCCCTGGCAGGCCAAACACAAGCTTGCGGCGGCTGCGGCGCTTGCGGCCACAGGGCGGCCCGCGCCACGGCACACCGCCGGATAACAAGTCGTTGGGAGGACCTGAGTGAAGAACGTGTGGAGGCAACCATCCCGCGTGGTTGCAGGAACCGTGGGAACGAATGAAGACCGCAATATGAGGAGGTTTCTATGAGCCAACCCGCAACGAAGGGCACACAGAAGTCCGCCAAGAGCACCACCGCGATCGGCAAGACGTTCAATGGATTCACGGACGAGGAACGAGTCGCGATGAAGGAGCGCGCCCAAGAGCTGAAGGCGGCCGCGCGCCGCGGCCCGCGCGCGGACAAGACGGACGGGGAAAGCGCCGTGCTCGCGAAGATCGCCGAGATGCGGGAGCCGGATCGCGCCATGGGCAAGCGGCTCCACGCTATCATCAAAGCCAGCGCACCCGGCCTCTCGCCGAGACTCTGGTACGGGATGCCCGCGTATGCCAAGGACGGCAAGGTCGTCTGCTTCTTCCAAAGCGCGCAGAAGTTCAACACGAGGTATTCGACGTTAGGCTTCAGCGACGCGGCGAACCTCGACGAAGACGCCCTGTGGCCGGTCGCCTTCGCGCTGAAGGAGTTGACCGCCGTCGAAGAGGTAAAGATCGCCGCGCTCGTGAAGAAAGCGGTGAGCTGAGGCCTGAGCTCGCCGCTGAGCCCGCCCCAGGGTCTTCCGTAGCTCCGACAGAATCGCAAAAACGCAGGCCTGGCACCGTGGATCGGACAGAATCGCAAAAACGCAGGCCTGGCACCGACTCCGACAGAATCGCAAAAACGCAGGCCTGGCACCGTGGATCGGATAAGATTTTCGCGAACCTCAAGTGTGAAATCCGGCCCGTAAACCAATGTGTGCGCCCGGGGTGGCGCCCGGGGTGCCAGGCCTGCGATTTTGCGATTCTATCAAGAACGCTCCTACTGAAATACAATCAACAGCATCGGAACCAAAGTTGAACAATGGAAGACAGGCTCTCGCGCTGCAGCTTAATTTTCCGAATCGCAAAATCGCAGGCCCGGCACCGTAGATCGATGTTTACACGGTCGCACCCCAATAAATCAAAGTAATTGCCTCTGTATGGTATAAATGCCAGAGACCTCTTTCTGATCGGCGACATCCCCGCTTACTCCACAGATCGGCCGCCTTGTATCGATGATGAACTATGCCCGATACACCACCCTCTCTGCAGTCAAAGGCTTAGAGGTGGATGAACTAGATTACCGTTTTATATCGATTGCCAATATCCCATTTGACTATTGTCGATAAATAGTATATTGATATTCGATATAGGAAGGTAGTGAATCATGTCAAGCACAAACTCGTCATCCGCCGCGCTGCCGATTGCGCACGTCGTGCTGCGTACCCTCATCGTACTGAACTGGCTGGGGGGCGCCGCAATCCTCGCTCTGCTGGTTGTCATGTCGAACGAACAATGGATCATGGCCGCTTTTAAACTCTCTCCTTCACCTGAGGCAGAGCGGCTGATCATGGGCCTGCGCGCGGTCGCGGTGCTCGGCCTCGTCGCGATCCCGCTGCACTACGTCGTCTTAAAACGGCTGCTCGCGATCGTGGAGACGGTTCGCGCGGGCGACCCGTTCGTCGCCGCGAACGCGTCCCGTTTGCAGGCGATCGCCTGGGTGTTGCTCGCGCTGAACCTTATCAGCATTGTGATCGGCGCAATCGCCTTGACCGTTTCCACTCCGGCGCATCCGCTCCACTTAAACGCCGGCTTTTCGATCAGCGGCTGGCTCGCCGTACTCCTCACGTTCCTGCTGGCCCGCGTCTTCGCGGAGGGCACGCTCATGCGCGAAGACCTCGAAGGGACGGTGTGACATGGCGATCACCGT
>DATLWF010000211.1:0-2112 GCA_035576605.1 Blastocatellia bacterium
AGCATTTCAGATCATATCTTCAACGATCAGAACGTCCAGCATTCATCAACACGAGCGACTCGGAGTCAGCTTGTGATGATTGCAGCAAACAATGGAGTAACGGCATGCCGAATCTGATTCGTCAATTCCTCGTCTGATGGTCGCCGCAGCGTCTCAGTAACCTCTCGTTCAATTGCAACCAAGCTCTGAACAAGATCCGCAGACGGTTCGGTCGTCTTTCGGATCGAAGAACGAAAGAGTCCGCGGAGTAGACGACTCTTTTCATCACCAGTTACTTCACTCGTGGTGTCCGTTCCAGTTACGAAACAATGAATGGAATGTCCTTGCTCGAGCCATCCACCCAGCCGGTCGATTCTGAGCGTCTGGCGAAGGAATGCGCTGATCCCGAAGGGGAGTGCGCGAACGCAGGACGGGAGCTCTACGTCATCGGGCCACCGTAGATACGCCGCTCCGCAAGGCTGATCAGGAAACGCGTACTTTCTAAGAAGTTCAGACACCGACTTCAGATTAAGGCCAACCTTCGGCGTGATCGAATCATCAGGGCCATAAACAAGCTCCTCTCCATATTCCCCACATACGTAGGATTGGCCATTGGGGAGTCCCAGGACCAGGGCGTCCTCGCTCAGGTGAGTTATGTTCTTCTCTCGGCGTTCGAACCGTTGCCGCTTATGTCCCGTCAGGCGCTTGGCTGCCCCAAGTTCTTCGAGAAAGAATACGACGTCCTCCCACTTACAAAGGCCCGGGTTCTCCCGCCGAATCGCCTTCTCTTGCTCGCCGAAGCGGTCATGAAATTCTTTCCAGGCATGGAATCCTTGTTGGACCATATTGGAAAGATGCTGCTCGTCTCCTGCGTCAAATGGAGCGCTGGGTTCGTTGCTGAGAACGTCCTGTAGCTCACCCTGAGATAGCAGGCACATGACTCGTGAGAACACGGCTTCAAATCGCTCTGGTTCTACCAATGTTGCGGCGATCAGTCTGAGCTTGTTCCGAGCAATCCGATAGGCATCGGCTTCGCGGCTGTGTTTGACTACTAAGGTGTCAACAATAATTGTCTCTCGCGAACCGAAGCGATGAATGCGTCCGACTCTTTGTTCCAGGTCCATAGGATTCCATGGCACGTCGACATGGATCAGCCGACGCGCAACCTGAAGATTGATCCCTTCTCCACCTGCGCGCGACGACACGAGGTACTGTGGACCGTTCGGCCGCCAGAATGCCGCAACTTCTTTCGTTCGCTCTGCATCGCTTTGGCCGCCGATTATGATCGCCGGCTTTTGACCGGTGGCTCGCTCAAGGTATCGGGCCAACGCACTGACGGTCTCGATCGGCTGCGCGAAAAGGACTACCTTCTCGGACCCTGCCTGATCAAGCAATGCTCGCTGAATGAACTGCCATTTCTCATCACCAGCTTGCTGGACAATAGAAATCCCTTCGACGAGAAGTTGTTCGAGTCCGTAAGTCGACAACTGGTCAGGCGTCTCGCCGTCAACAAATTCCTCGATGTCTTCGACGTCGGCGTCTCGCTGTTGGCGAGTGACCTCTTTCGTAATCCGCTCAAACAGGCTATCAATCGATTCGTCTTCCGGGCCAAAACGGTATGGGCGCAAAACCGCGAGCGCAGTACGCAAAGTCGAATTTCCCAGCTCCCAGTCTGCTCGAATCGCCTGACGGACGAGGTAACCAAGCCCTGCGTGTGGACTCGATGCTGCCCACTGCATGGCTTGTGCGCAACGCCATCCAGCTGCTCGTCGTTTTGCATCTCCCAACTGACCGGTACCGCGAGGCGGTCTGTAGAAATCGTGGATATTTTGAATCCACTGGCGGTGTGCCGGCCCAAGGTCAACTATCAAGGGTTCGTTTACTTGACGTTGGGGGAAAACTGGGTTTCCATTCCAGTCTTCAATGTCATCTTTCGTACGATAGATGACACGGCCTGACAACTTTTCCTGGGGTTCGCCTTCTACTCGCAGAAACCTGAGCAGATTCTCGAATCTGGTTCCGTGGCCCTGGTGCGGAGTACCACTCATCAAGATTAATCGCCCATCGCTTGGCTGGCGCGCGACCAGGTCTCGTACAAGGCGATATGCCCGCTTCGGATCAGAACCATCAGGA
>DATLWF010000212.1:0-30568 GCA_035576605.1 Blastocatellia bacterium
TAGGCAGGTTTACGAGTTCGACAACTTCCGGCTCGACGCCGGTGAGCGTCAGCTTTCGCGCGACGGCGCGCCGATCACCCTTCCCTCGAAGGCTTTTGATTTGCTGCTCGCGTTAGTGGAGAACAGCGGGCGGCTGGTTGAAAAGGGGGAGATCTATAGCAGAGTCTGGGGTGACCAGGTCGTGGAAGAGTCGAACCTGACGGTGCAGATATCCGCGATCCGTAAGGCTCTCGGCGAACGAACCCGGAATCCGCGGTACATCGTCACCGTTCCCGGCTACGGCTATCGGTTCGTCGGCGATGTCGTGAATCCAGCAGAAGATCGCGAGGTGGTGATTGAGACTCAGACGCTCTCACACATCGTTATTGAAAAAGAGGAAGCTGACGACGACAACTCACGTCAGCGTCTCTCCGATGACGACAGTTTGAAAGGCGTCAAAGCTCTCCCTCCTGTTCCGCCGGGGCAGCAGATGTTTGCCGGCAGGTTGTGGCGGCGGACTGAGAGTCCTGCACGAAGGGCGTTCGTGGCGCTGGCTGTCGTACTCGCCGCAGGGCTGGCGCTGCTGGTTTATTATTCATTGTCAAAGCGAACGTCACCGAACCCTCAGCTCACACTCGCCAATCAGATCAAATCAATCGCGGTGCTGCCATTCAAGCCGCTGGTTGCAGACAGCCGAGATGAATCGCTTGAGATGGGAATGGCGGACACGTTGATAGCAAGGCTTTCCAACATCCGGGGCATCAACGTGCGGCCCATAAGCGCAGTGCGCAAGTATGCAAACATAGAGCAGGACGCGATTGCTGCTGGTCGAGAACAAAAAGTGGATGCGGTGCTCGATGGGCAAATACAGAAATCTGGGGGCAGGATAAGAGTAACGGTGCGGCTCGTCCGGGTAGAAGATGGCGCGCCTATTTGGGCAAGCCAGTTGGACGATAAGATGACGGACATTTTTGCCGTGCAGGATTCGATCTCTGAGCGAGTAGCCGGGGTCTTGGCACTGAAATTGACCGGTGAGGAGAAAGGGCAGCTCGCCAAACATGATACCGACAACACCGAAGCTTATCAGCTCTATCTGATCGGCCGTTACCACTTGAACAGATTGACAGACGATGGATTCCTCAAGAGCCTGGAGTACTTTCAACAGGCGATTGAGAAAGACTCGAACTTCGCCGTGGCGTATACCGGAATGGCGGAGTCTTACAATGCTCTCGGTGACTTCAACGTCCTTCGGCCGAAGGAAGTCTATCCGAAAGCCAGAACAGCAGTGCAGAAGGCGCTCGAGCTGGATGACACACTCGCCCAGGCTCACACCGCGCTTGCGGTCGTCAAAGTCAATTACGACTGGGATTGGTCCGGCGCTGAGAGAGAATTCAAGCGAGCCATCGAGCTCAACGCGGGCGATTCAGAGGCGCATGGGGAGTATGGATTCTATTTAGCTTTTATGGGGCAGTTTGATGAAGCGATTGCAGAAATGAGACGAAGCCAGGAGCTTGATCCGGTCTCCCTGGTGAGAATCACTGGAGTGGCACAGGTGCTTCTGATAGCGCGTCGGTATGACGAGTCGATAGAACAATGTCGGAAGGCGCTGGAGATGGATCCTAACTTAGGCTTTGCGCACTGGCTTCTGGGGTGCGCCTATTTGTGGAAAGGGATGCCTGAGCCAGCCATCCAGGCGTTGCAAAAATCGATACCGCTCTCAGGAGACAGTCCCGACGAACCGGCGTCGCTCGGACTCGCCTATGCGCTCTCCGGAAAAAGCGGCGAGGCGCGAAAGATTCTGGAGGAGTTGACGCAACGATCAAAGCGCAAGTATCTCTCGTCAAGCGTAATAGCGGTCCTTCATGCCGCGCTCGGAGAGAGGGATCAGGCGTTCGCGTTGCTCGACAAGGCATACGACGAACGGGATACCCTTTTGCTTCTGCTTAAAGTTGAGCCAATGTTCGATCCGCTGCGATCAGATCCGCGGTTCGCGGATCTGATGCGGCGCGTCGGTTTCCCGGAATGAGTTCCCCCGGTGGGTTGCCCAATACACGCCAGCTCGTAGTCCGTCTTCAGGCGGAAAGTAGCATAGACTTTAGTCTGTGTCCGCTGGAGCTCTTCTATCGAGGTTGCAGACACGAGGGTTTATGCTACTTCCGCCTGGCTGTGGCGGGACCATGCAGCTAGCATTTTCTACTGTGCTGCGGGCGCGACGGGAGTGTGCGGATCGCCAACGTGCGGATCGCCGACGTTGCTGAGAAGCAGTGTCTGTTGCGTGAAGTTGACGTACATCTCGAAAGTGGGAACGACGAGCGAGCTTGCCGAGCCTCTCAGAATCTTGAAGCAGGGTATGATGCCGACCCGAGCGCCAGGGGCAGCTATATCGTTTCCGTTCAACTCCAAAAAGTCCGCGTGATTAGGATCAATGGTCGCGATCTTTCGAGTCTGACGCCCCGTGCGATCGACGAAGACATTGTCGTTGGCGTCGTGAAGAGTTATCTCCACGGTGACCGGATCGGGAGGACTCAGGCTATTGGGATTCTGCGCGTTGAGCACATAAAGGCGGGCGGTTATTCCCTGTGTAATTCCCACAAGGCCGAAAGCTAGTTCGGGAGACACGGGCGGATCGGGCTGCGGGTCGAAGCCTCTCGCGGTTCCGGGACTGAGCACGAACGTTGTCTTGAGCAGGTTGTTGAACAGTTCGAGGGTGGGGACGGCGAGCGTTCCCTCACTGATTCTCAAGATCCTGAAACAGGGAATTATGACGACATGCGCGCCGGGGCCGGCTACAAGATTCCCGTTTAGATCCAGAAAATCACCATGATGAGGATCGATGGTCACGCTCTTTTGAACCGGGCGCCCGGAGCGATCCAGTATGATATCGCCGTTGCTGTCGTGAAAACACATCTCGACACTTACAGGACCAGGCGGAATCGAGCTGTTGGGATCCGGTGAATTGACCACGTTGACTCGTGCAGTCTGCCCCAAGGTGATGCCAACGGTGGCAAGAGGGCGGTGAACAGGGCCCGTTTCCTCCTGCAAGGACGTGCCCAGAGCCGGGAGCTTCTTGCCAGCGAGAGCCGGCCCCGACGCGTTGGTTAAGTAAAGGTTGCCCGCGGCAAGCAGCGTCGTCAGAACGATTGCTATGCGCGGAAGTGTATTCACAAGCTTTCTGTTAGTTCGCATATTCTTGTCTCCAATCAAAAATAGACTCTCTTGTAGTCTGAGTCGCGCTTGCGGACCGCTATCCGCTGCCGCTTCTCGACGGTGATTTCCGTTTTGGTAGTGGTTCGTTTCATTTGCTAAGAATCGCCAGTCGCATCTTCGCTTCGTGTGCCTGGCGCTTCCTGACGCCGCGCATTGTGGCCGCAAGGTGTGGTTAAAGTCTTTAATTCGACCCGAATTTTCCCCGAATCTTCCGAAGTGCCCGACGAGCAAGCAAAAAGCCAGGTTTAGACACCTTCCGCCTGGTTTAACGGCGAGCGCCGGCTCGCGCGGAGGCGACCCGGTCACCTTCCCTCGAAAGCTCTTGATTTGCTGTTGGTGATAATCGAAAACAGCCGGGGGCTGGTTGAAAACGAAAAGCTTTATCATAGAGTCTGTGCGGGCCAGGTACTTCGGCAACCTTCCCGCCAGGTTTCACATCCGAAGCCCTGCAAGCGCGCATGTCAGACCGATGGACTCAAGAGTACGCCCTCAAGGTGCGTTATGATCCATTCGCGTCAGCAAGCACGGAAGCTGTTTCTCACTTTGATTTGTCTCGAGTTGCTGTTGGTCGTCTTTTATGGGACCGATGCATTGGTTCAAGGCTCACCCGGGCAACTGCACAGCCTGATCGATCTTGACGCCGAAGGAAATCTGCCGGCGTGGTTTTCATCCTTTCAGCTCGCGCTGATCGCAATCGCTTTCTGGGTGCTGGCCGCGCGCTTTAGAGCGACTCAGCGTCCGTCTAGACGTTTCTTGCGAGCATGCAGCGGATTTTTCTTGCTTCTCTCGATGGACGAAACCGCGCAGCTGCACGAGCGAATAACGGAGTCGCTCGGGAGCCGCTATCTCGACTGGGTTCCCGTCTATGTCGGCAATCACCCCGGCGACGCTATTATCTGCTCTCTCATTCTTGTTGCGTGTATCGCTGCCGCGTTGCCGCACTTGCGCGGGCTATGGCAAATGTCATGCACGTGCAGTCTAATCGCCATCGGGGGCAGCGCGGTCTATGTGACAGGCGCCGCTGTGCTCGAGAGCGTCGGCTACAAGATGCTCAGCGCCAGTTCGACGCCGTCTCTCTACCGAGCGGAGGTTGCTGCAGAAGAATTGTTCGAGATGATGGGTGCCAGCCTTATCCTTTACGCTGTGTTGTTGTTCTGCTGTTTGCATAACAACAACCAAGCGTGCAGAGCAAGGATCTCCCTGGAATAGTGTTACAAGCTTGAGAATGCTCGGTCCAGTGCCGAGACTAACTCATCAATATCCGACTTCGACGCGACGAGCGGTGGGCCGATGCGAATCACGTTACCGTACAACCCGCCTTTGCCGATCAACACACCCCGGCGGCGAGTCTCCTCAAACACTCGAAGCACTGACTGGGAATCGGGTTCCTTCGTTGTCCGGTCCTTCACGCATTCGATCGCCTGCATCAAGCCCATTCCGCGCACATCGCCAATCACCTGATACTTGTCTTTCAACTCGTCAAGCTTTGAACGCAGATAATCGCCAACCACGCGGGCGTTGCGAGGCAAATCGTTCTCTTCGATCACTCGAATCGTCGCAAGCGCTGCCGCGCAAGTTACCGGATTTCCGCCGAACGTCGAAAACGACAGCCCCGGATACTTGTCGGCGACTTCGGGTATAGCGGTAGTGCAACCTATCGGCGCACCGTTTGCCATTCCCTTCGCGAAGGTCATCATCTCGGGCTGCACGTCCCAGTGCTCGATTCCACACCAATGGTCGCCCGTACGTCCCCAACCGGTTTGCACTTCGTCGCAGATGAAGATGCCGCCGTAGCGATGGATGATTTCGGTTACCACTTTGAAATAATCCTTCGGGGGAGTGATGAACCCGCCAACTCCCATGATTGGCTCCGCAATGAACGCCGCGATCTGGCCGGTCGTCGAAGTTTGAATAAGCTCTTCGACGTCTCGCGCGCACTCCATCGCGCAGCTTTCCGGCTTGAGGTTGAACGGACAGCGATAGCAGTACGGCGCGTGAGCGTGAACGATCCCCGGCACGATCGACGGACCGTGCTTCCACGGCGCGTGCCCGCTTGCCGTCATATTGGTGACCGAGCGCCCGTGGTAGCCGTGACGCAGTGCGACTATCTCAGTGCGGCCGGTGTAAATTCGCGCGAGCACCATCGCCGTCTCGTCAGCTTCGGTGCCGCTGTTGGTGAAGAAGCTTTTTTTGAGATTGCCGGGCGTTATGCTTGCGAGCTTCTCGGCGAGATTGGCCTGAGGCTGATTGATGTAAAGAGTCGACGTATGCGCGATCTTCCCGATCTGTTCGCTCACGGCTTTCACAACTTCAGGTCTGGCGTGGCCGATCGAGGTCGTGAGCACGCCGCCGAAACAATCAAGATAACGATTCCCCTCGGAGTCCCACACGTGCATCCCTTCGCCGCGTTCGAGCGCCAGCGGATGCTCGTAATAGGTCGCGGCGCACGGCCAGATGTACTCTTTTTGTTTTGCTATCAGATCAGCGGTTGCGTTCTCAGTAGCGTTCCTGGCAGTCATGAGGTCCTCCGGTAGATTGCAAGTTCACTTGTGGGGGAAGCGGGAATAATTAAACATCAGACACATGGCACCGTCAATGCTACCGCCATCCGAGCGTCGAGGTCATCCTCACTTTGGACGTGCTCGCGGCGGGAAAATATCAGCAGGCACTCCCGGAAAAGCCTTCTGAACGGCCTTCACGAATTTTGGCGTGGGGTCGTCCGGACCCATCGGGTTGTCGGGGTCCTCGGGAAGGACGGAAAGATCCATCACTTTCCACGCTCCACGCTCTTTGTGCATAAGCGAAGCGCCTCCTTCCGCGACAGCCTTGCCTTTGTCGTCCAGCGGCGTCACATCCACAAACGCCCAGTCGCCGTGGACCTTCAAGTAAAGCACCTTGAAGACGACTTTCTGATCGCCGCGCAACCCATCCATGATGTCTTTGCGCTCCGGGCTTCCGACTGGTGGTATGTGAGCTTTGGCCGAATCGCCGGCTCCTTGCGAGCTCTTCTGCATCACCCCGGCGTGGGCCGAGGCCAGGCTGTGAGCTTGAAGGCGCTCGGGAAAACATAGGACGGCCGCGCACGCGGCGCAGACGAAAACCAATAAGGCAAACAACGTTTTGTGTGTTCCGATCATGAGACTCTCCTATAAAAGAAGTGTTAGCGCTTAGTCTTAGTCCACTGATAGCTCCTGGACCAGGTTAAGAACTCGCGCACACGCTCTGCATTCAGCGTCAGCCATCGCTCGACCTCTTCGGACTGCGCGCTTTGAGAGATGTAGTAGCAGAATGGCTCGCCAAACTTTCGATTAGAGATTTCGCAAAAGTAAGGACGGTAGTAGTCCCACGCAAAGCCTGAACTATTCTGCTTAGCGGTACTCTCAGACATCATCTCCAGCAGCAGCGTGAGCTGATGAATGAACGCCTGGATCTCGGTTTTGTCCTTGTTCTGTTTCAGGTGCCGCGCGGCTCCGAGGATCGACAGAGCACCCATCAACCCATTGAAATCGCCTTCGTCGGTCTTGCCTCCAGGGTCCATGAAGATTGTAATGTTGTTGGGATCTTTGCCCTTCTGCACGCCTCCTTGCGTTATCTGATCAACCATCTGCAGCATGGCGGCGGACCTTGCCGTCTTCGGTTCGAGCACCAGGAAACGGCAGGCCGCAAGCAGCGCAGGAATCTTGTAGTTTTCCTCCTGGTAGAGCCGGCTGAGCCCAAAATGGCTGCTTGGATGATCCGGATTTATCGACAGGGCGTTCTTGAAGCTCTTCTTTGCTTCGTCAGCCTTCTTTGCGCCCGCCAGCGCAATCGCCAGGTTGTAGTGAAGCTGAAGATCGCCTGGAAACTGCTTGATCCCTTCGCTATAAACCTTGATCGCCTTATCCGCCTGGCCGAGATGATCGAGGTCGTTTCCCATCAAAGTGTAAAAGCCAGCCAACAGATGGGACTTGTACCGCGCGCCCTTGTTCGCGATATCGAGGCTTTTCTGGTATTCGCGGTTTGCAAAGTATGAGAATCCCAATTCGTAAAGAGCCGATATGTCATCCGGATTCTCTTTGAGGATCTCGAGATAACCGGCAATGGCGCCGTCATAGTTCCCCTTGTCGTGCAGATGAACCGCGTCTTGCAGCATCTCACGATGCTTGTCGGTTTGGGGCGCGGGCGTCAGGGTGGGCGGCTTGATCTCCTGTCCTGCCTGGACCACCGATGTCATCAGAAGAATGATCGCTATAAGCGTTCGAGTCTTCGCCACACTGGTTACCTCCTCTCGACTGGATGGTATTGTACACTTATCCCGGATGAAACTTGTTGTCACTTCAGATTGTCACGGCAGGTTGAGCCAGGCTCGGATTCCGCAGGGCGACGTGTTGATTCTCGCTGGAGATATTCTGGCCAATCGGTCCGGCGATCCTGACATCGACGCTGCTTTTCAACTTAACGCGATTCGTGAGCTTGATGACTTCTGCGGCGCTCTCGGCTTCAAACACGTGCTGATGATCGCCGGCAATCACGACTGGGTCTTCGAGCGCTACAAAGGCGCACACAATGTCCTGAAGAACATTGTCTATCTTGAAGACAGCGGGACCGAGATTGATGGAGTGAGATTCTGGGGTTCGCCTCATCAGCCGTGGTTTTTCGACTGGGCGTTCAACCATCCGAGGAACGGTCCCGCGCTGTCGCACTACTGGAGCCTGATCCCTGATGATACCGACGTATTGATCACCCACGGACCGCCCTTCGGTGTTCTCGATCTGCCTTTTGGCAAGGGCGAGCCTGCGGGCTGCGAACTATTGCTGAAGCGCGTGCAAGAGATTGAGCCGCGCGTTCACGTGTTCGGGCACATTCACGGCTCCTACGGAAAAAAGCAGATAGGCAGGACGCTCTTTGTGAACGCCTGCCTCTGCAACGAATTGTATAACCCTGTGAATGCGCCCCAGGTCATCGATCTGGATGAGCACCCGTGAACAGGTGACCACGGTTTTCGAGCGCACAAGCATCCGATGAGTTGAGCAGAGGAACCCACTGGAGGCTGCTGAAAAAAGGACGCCTCCACCAACGCTGCGTTGGTGGGCGTCGATTATCTGGCTACAAATGGGGGCTCGCTCGGAGCCCTCCACCGACCCCGTGTCGGTGGAGGCGCGACTGTCAGCTAAGCGCGGTGGAGTTTAACCCTTTAGCTTGGAAAGTCGTGCCTCCACCGACACGGGGTCGGTGGAGGGCTTTGAGCGAGCCCCCCCCATTTGTAGCCCGACAATCGACGCTTTGAGTGAGTAGTTGTTATTAATGTCACTGAGCGGAATGAGTCTCCCGCCTTCCCCTCCTACGGAAAAAAGCAAAGAGGCAGGACGCTCTTTGTGAGCGCCTGCCTCTGGAATGAAGCGGATGACCGGTGGTCATTGATCTCGACTGAAGTTGTCGGACGCTGAGGTCGCAGCTTCACCGAAGCTGGAACTGCGCCACGAGTGTGGCTCCGTGCTCTAGTTATGAATGACGATGCTGCCGCCGCCCAGAGCCGTCGTGGGATTGTCGGCATCGCCGCCGCCCATCTGGTTGTCGTATATGACGCCGCCGTTGTCCTTGCTCCAGATCTTGATCCGGAACTTGTCCTGACCGCCGCCGCCGTTTATCTGGCCGTCAATGGCCGTAAGCATAAACGCGTAGTCGCCAGCGCCGTTGATAGTGCCGCTGCCTTTGTACTGCGCCCGCGCTCCGGCCACCACCAACCAGTCATAGCTCGTGCTGTGGAAGTTGAGATTGCCCGCCTTGAACTGGAACTCAGTCTGGCCGGTTGGCACGTGCGCGCCGTGCTCGTACTTCGACACGAAGCCGAAGCTGGCTTTGCCGGTCAAAGAGGGATTGGCTGCATAAGCCCCGGCCGGCGAGTTGATCCAGCCGCCGCCGGTCACCCAGCCACCACTCGGGTCGTAGATCACGATCATCGCCGACAGACCGCCAACGGTGTCCGCCGTGCCCGATGCGCCGAGTTGATCGGTGACGGTGAGCTTCACCTGATATACCCCGGCAGTGGCAAAGACGTGGGTGGCGGTCACCGTGCCGTTTATCTCGTTGACGGTCCCCGCTTGCGCGAGGTTATCGAACTTCCACTGCGCGGTATGCGTGTCGCCGGCGTTATCCGCGAACGTGCCGCTAAAGTTCACCGGCGTGCCGACGGCAAAGATCGCCCCGCTTGCCGGAGCGGTAATCGTCACCACCGGGGCCTGGTTGGGCAGGAGCTGATTGAACTTCTGGATTCGCTCGTTAATAAGCTCACCGACGTAGACGTTGAAGGATGAGTCCACCGCCACCGGATAAGGCCTATTGAACTCTCCGTCACCAGCGCCCAGGCTGCCCCATGTATCAATGAAGTTCCCATTCGAGTCGAATTTCTGGATGCGGTTGTTGTTAACGTCAACGACGTAGACGTTGGAGGATGCGTCCACCGCCAACCCGGAAGGAGCAGCAAACTCACCGATTCCCGAGCCCAGGCTACCCCACCTGGTAATGAAGTTCCCGTCCGAGTCGAACTTCTGAACATTTTGGTTTACCGCGTCGGCTACGTAGACGTTGCCGGATGCGTCCGCGGCTACACCAAGCGCCTGGTTGAACTGTCCGTCAGCGACACCCTGGCTTCCCCACTTGGCGAGGAAGGTCCCGTTCGAGTCGAACTTCTGGATGCGGGTATTGAACAAGTCAGCAACATAGACGTTTCCGGACGTGTCCACCGCCACGCTGGCGGGAAAATTGAACTCGCCATCACCCGAACCCTGGCTGCCCCACTTGCCGAGGAAGTTCCCATTCGAGTCGAACTTCTGAATGCGGTAGTTGAACGCATCAGCGACGAAGATGTTTCCGGACGCGTCCACCGCCACAGCATACGGGTAGTAAAGCTGCCCGTCACCGAAGCCAAAGCCGCCCCACTTGGTGATGAAGTTCCCGTTCGAGTCGAACTTCTGGATCCGGTGGTTGAACCCGTCAACGACGTAGACATTGCCGGAGGCATCCACGGCCACGCCGCCTGGTCCACCGCCCGCTGCGAACTCTCCGTCGCCCGAGCCAGGGCTCCCCCACTTCAGCACGAAGTTGACGCTGGCGGCCACCGTGCCGACTAACACAAGCGCCATCAGCATCGCGGTCACCAGGAAAATGCGCCTTTGCCCGCCCACCAATCGCGCGACTACTGCTTTCAGCTTGTTATCGTAGAATCTGGTCTGCATTGAAATCATCTCCTTCAATTTTGATTTGCGGCCTGCGTCAATCTCTTTTCGCTAACCACGCGCCGAAGATACTTCGGACGTGCGCCCGCAGTCTCCACCCGTGTGGGTGGAAATGTTGGACGCTGCGGCTCAGATTGAGAGATTGGAAGCGCGAGGCGAGAGCGAACACCAACTTTGGAATTTATGACGGTCTACTATCGGGTCTATTATTAGGCGCTGTAGCTCGAACGGTGCGCAGCGGATCTTAGATAGCACACTCATCACCACCCGTATGGGCCGAGGCAGAATGTAAGCGAATCCCAGGGAGCGCATGCATCAAATGAAGATAGGCAGGGCGCTCTTTGCGAGCGCCTGCCTTTGCATTCTGGTCCATCCATCGGGCCGAACCCGTCAGGGTAGTTGATTGACTCTCCTTTGAATTTGTAATGACTTGTTGAAACCGCCAGATCAACGACCTGGATGATCCGCGTGGCCTCTTAGTGATCCATAGGCCTTTCCGCTTTTGCCTTTTCGTCTTTGAGCTGCTGCCGCTTGATCTGCTTCATCAAATCAGGATGTCGCACCCAGTGGATGCTCTTCTCTTCAGGTTGACCAAAGGCTTCCGGTGACAGGTAAGAGCCGCGCTCGCGCGCGTTTTTTTCGACTTCGACGCGAACGCGATGCTGGTTGGCCCATGCATCCTGGCGAACGCCTGTGACCTGCCACGAGACTTCGACGTTGGGGGCATTCGTCTTGATCGCAAAGCGATTGCCTTTTATCTTTTCGGCGACGATCGCTTGTGCGAAGGTTCCGATGACAGTGAGTTGATAACGGAAGTCCCTGTTCAACGACTCGAAGTAAGCCGGCAATTCGACGACGGCGTCGCCGCTTTCATTAGTCACGATGTTGCCATCGTAGATATTTTTCATGTCGGGTGATTCAACTGAAGAGTGAAAGAGATAGCGGTTTTCGGGGTCGAGCGGATGGTCAATTTTAATCGTTGCCCCGAAACTCAATATAAAGCTGTCGGCTTCGACGTCTCCAAGGAAGTCCCCCGCAAGTCCGTCAGGTTGCAAAGGTCCGCCTTTGTTGCCGCGGGCAACGATGCCGTCACCGCCTTCTCCGAGGGTGCTGCTGCCGCCCAGGCCGATCAATCCATCGCCTCCCTTGAAGGCGAAGCCATGCCCGCCCTGGCCGTTAACGGCGACGCCACCCTGGCCGACGTCGGCGTCGCCCCCGGTTGCATCCACGCCCGGGCCGGCAACATCGCTGAAGGCGCCGCCGCCTTGAGCAACCACGCCCGCGCCGCCCGCGCCGTTGCTTGTACCGTTGCCGCCCCTGGCGTTTACTCCTGCGCCGGCTTCAAAAGTGCTGTCTCCACCCTGAGCGGAAACACCATTGCTGCCGTTGCCCGTGGCAGTGGCTGTTATGGCGTCCCCGAATGTCGCATTCAAATTGAGAGGAGCGGCGACGCCAAGCGGCTGCGCGGCGGTGCCGTTGCCCCGCAAAGTCGTATCAGTCACGGTGGTGCAAGAACAACCCGACGCGTCTATCGTGAGCGAATTCTCGCCGGTGGGGGTAATCGTGATGTTCCGACCGGGTCTTAGCACGATCTGGCCCGCGTATCCATTCAGGCTGGTCAGCACCGATGTGGGATTGATGCCGAGCGGTGCGCGGGAGGTGCCGTCGCCGCGTAGCGTTGCGTCGTGAAAGACCTGTTCCAGTCCGGTTCTCGCCGCCGTCGTCTGAACCGTGCCATCTGGGAACTTGTAGCCGCCCAGGGTTGTCTCAATCATCCCTTGCACTGTAAGGAGCGAGGTCGGGACCGCCGTGCCGATGCCGATTTTGCCGCCGGTCTCAGCGATGATAGAGTCGCCGAGGTAGAGTGCCTTGTTGTCACTGCCGATCCATTTCGTTACCTGTCCGACCGTGGCGCTGGTTCCCTTCACCGGCAGGTCGGTTGCCGCCGGCGCGACCGCCTCCTTTTTACTTGTGGGGGCTGTGCCCTGGTTTTTCTGAATGCCGGTCTGGCCGTATGTCGCTATTGCATAAGCGGCAAACAACGCCGACACGCCCATCAACGCCGTAATCTTGAGTCTCAGTCTCTTCTTATTCATGATCTCTCTCCTTCAATGTTGTTGTTTGTGTTGTCTTCGGGCATAGATTTGCCGCTGCGCTTCAAATCCAGGCTCGCCGTCACGGGGGTGAAGATACTGCGGATAGCGGCTGTGGTCTCCACCCGTGTGGGTGGAAATGTCGACGCGTCACGGCTATTGACAGCTTGAGAACAAGCACACGGCCACAATCAAAACGGGATTAACCTTGTGGTGATGAATCGGTGGGACAACTATTTGAAGAGGCGCTCGCGCATGGCTTTGCCGACGGCCTCTGATTTGGAGTGGACTTGTAGCTTCTCGTAGATGTGCCGCATATGAAACTTCACCGTGTTATAGCTGACGTTCAGCTCTTCCGCCGCCGTAGTGTAGTTGTGTCCTTCCACAAGCAGCTTCAACAGTCTTGATTCGTGCGGTGTCAGCTCGTAGTCGGCGCGCTCGGGCGGTCGAATCTCCCGGAACAAGGTGATGACTCGGCTCGCCACTTCAGGTGACATCGGAGCACCACCGGTCACTGCTTCCCTGAGGCTTTCGAGTAGTCGCGCGGGCGACGTTCTCTTTAACAAATACCCGCAGGCCCCCGCACATAGAGCGTCAAAGATTCGATCGTCATCGTCATAAACGGTGAGCATCAACAACAGCAGGTTGGCATAGCGCTCTTTCAGAATGCGGATGCCCTCGATGCCGCTCATTCCCGGCAATCCTATGTCGCACAGCATCACGTCCGGCATCTCTTGTTTGATCCTGTCCAGCGCTTCTTCCATCGAGCGATAACTGCCCGTGCAATGGTAGCCTGCTGTGCCGTTAATCAGCGTCGCCAATCCTTCACGAATATCGCGCTGATCTTCAACGATCGCGGTCTTGATGATTGGGTGATCCGCCTGACTCATCTTCGCAAGGCTCCATTGTGTGTTCTCAAAATTGAAACTCGCATGCGATCACGAGCTGCGCAAAGCTTATATTGATCTCCGCCCTGAGTCACCACCCGTATGGGCGGCGGATTAGGATGGGACGACATTTGTGAGGCCTCGCATCGGACGTCCTTTGTCTCACCGGTGAAGCTTGCACGCCAGCAGACCGGCAGTCCCAGGTTATTTCATCTCGGCCTGTTGGTGGACAGCCAACACTCGCAGTGTAGCGGTTGTCCCTTCGCCGATGCAGGAGACAATCTGAAACTGGCCGCCCATCTCTTCCGCCCGCTTGCGCATGCTTGGCACTCCGTTGCCCCCTCTTGCCGACGTAATCGCCGCCGAGCGGTCATCAAGTGCCGCCTTCGAATCGAATCCTTTGCCGTTGTCGCAGACTTTCAACACCAACCAATCGCCCTCGATTTGAAACTCGATCTCGGCCCGAGTACAACCAGAATGTTTCACGACATTGTTTACGCTTTCCTTGAATATCAAGAAAACCTCGCGCCGTATGTTGGCGCCAAGTTCGATGTCGTGCTCCGAGTCAGGCGCGCGAAACTGAAATGCAATGTGCCGCGAGGTGAACACGTCGCTCGCGAATCGTCGCATCCTGTGCAGGAGGTCGCTCAGGTGATCCCTTTTCGGGTTGATGGCCCAGACGATGTCGCTCATCGTGTCCACCAATTCATTTGAGACGCTGATGATGCGGGCGATCGGTTCCGAGCCATTCTCGCCGGGGTCGGTGGCCGCCCGCTGATGGGCGACCTCGCTCAGAATGGCTATTTGGGTCAGGCTCGAGCCGATGTCGTCATGCAAATCGGTGGCGATGCGCGCGCGCACGCGCTCAAGCTCCGCGAGCCGTTCCGTGCGGCTCTGTCCCAAAGCTTCTTCGGCTCGTTGGGTTTCGGCCAATGCGGCGTTGACTTCGCGCAACCGCGCCATGCGATACCGATAAAACGAATAAAGAATGGCGGCAACCAGCAAAGCAACTGGATCGACAAACCACCAACGCAGCCAGAACGGCGGCAGGATTGTGAAGGTAACGACCGCGGGCTGCACGCTTACTGTGCCATCCGAGTTAACAGCGCGAACCAGAAAGCGATAATTGCCTGAAGGTAAGTTCGCCAGAGTAATGGTGCGCTGTTCCGCCGGCGCACTCCAATCGGTGCGTGAGCCTTCAAGCTTGAATTGGTAACGGAGGACATCGCCGGGCGCGTAACTGATGCTCAAGAAATCTATCTGCACTTGATTCTGCCGGTAACTCAATTCGGGAATCATCACCTCTGTCTCTCCGAGCTCTGAGATCGTTTGCCTGGCGCCCGCTACTCTCAAGCCGCTAATGATGATTGGCGGCGACGAAAGCGGTTTGTCCTGTTCGGGTGTGAAGCGCGACAGCCCCCTATACGTTCCGAACCAAAGCGCGTCTTGCGAATCGCGCATAGAGACATTGATAAAGTTATCGCCGAGACCATCAGCAGTAGTGTAGTGTTTGATCTTTCCAGAATCCGGGTCCAGCCGATCAAGTCCGCGGCCTGTGCCTAAGTAGATTTGTCCCCATCGATCTTCGCTCACACTGGTCACCTGATTTGTTGCAAGCCCATCTGCAGCTCCGTAGTTCCTGAACTGCGGTCGATCTGCGAGCGGATTGTCGACCCTGCTCAGGCCTCCATTCGTGGCGATCCACAACCGTTTCTTGCTATCGATAAGCATGTCACGCACAAACCCCGGCGGTACCCCGTCTCTTTCGGTGAACTGAGTGAAGTGTCCGTTGGCATAGCGAGAGATGCCGCCGGTGTAAAACCCCATCCACAAATTCCCGCCACTGTCATTCGCGAACGCCGTCGACGCGGCGGCCGGGATATCATTCTCTGCCGGAACATAACCATAGATTTTGTCGGAGCTTTTTTCCCAACGATGAACCGAAGGGAGACTGTCCAGTGTTGAAAACCATAAATCACCACGAGCGTCCTCGAACAGCCGAAACACGGTATTGGAGGCCATTCCGTCTTTGACGGTATAGACCTTCGTAGGCTTTGTGGTAGCTAGTTCCGAAAAGGACTTGTTTCCCGAAAACCGGTAGAGACCTTGCGCTGTTGGTATCCACCAATCGCCTTTCTGGTTCTGCAGTATGAGATTATTCCAACCCCAGGTGAGCCCGGTTTTCGGCGGCAAGTTAGGCTTCTCTCTCACGAAGCCGTGTCCGTCGAAGCGCAGAATGAAGGGGACAGAATCCCCAACCCCATCCGACACGACATAAAGTCTGCCATCGTGGCCGGAAAACAGCTGACTGATGCGGCCATTGCCGAGTCCGTCGGTCTCAAAATAGGAAGTGAAACCGGAGTGCGGAATTTTCATCGCTCCGCCGCTCTCCGCCCCAAGCCAGAGGTTGTGGTCCCGGTCTTCGGTGATATCCCAGATCTTTACATTGCGCAAACCCTGAGCGGTTGTGTAACCGCGAAACGGCAATCCGCTGTTGTTCTTAGGATCAACCAGGACGTTCAATCCTCCCCGAGTTCCTACCCATAAGCGTCCGTCAGAAGATTGAAACAGCGCGCTGATGAAGGGGTACAACAACCCGTCTTTCTTCGAATACACGCGCGCGGCAATTCTTTCATTTGGCCGAGGGTCGTTGACCAAGAGCGTTAACCCGTCACTTGTGCCGACCCACATTCTTCCGTCACGGTCCAGCAACAGTTGGCTGACGCCGTTCGCGTTCAGACCATTTTGAGTAGTGTAGTGTTCAATGGTGCGATCCGGAAACAGACGATATAGGCCAACATCCGTTCCAATCCACAGAGCTTTACGATCAAAAGCAAGTGTGTTTACCGCCGGCAGGGATTCCGCGTGAGGTGAGATCGGACGAATCCAGGTAGACTCCCAGCCGTTCGTCCCTCTGTCGAGACGGTAGAGGCCATTCGCCGTCCCGCACCAAACGGCGCCGGTCTCATCCGCGGTCAGTCTGCGTACCCATTTTGATCCTTCGTCTTGATCAAGAGTGACACCAGCAAAGTGACGGCCGTTCGAATCTCCGGTCGCTGGATTGAATTCCACAACTCCGCGATTTGTGGCGAACAAATAAGCGCCGCCGCGGGTTTCAACAAAGTCATTTACCACCCGGTCCGGAAGCCCGTCGGCGACCCCGTAGTTGGTGAATCCATACCCGTCAAAGCGCGAAATACCTTCGTTCGTGCAAAACCACATGAAGCCGTGCGAGTCTTGCCTGATACGATTAACGTAGTCGCGCGCCAGCCCGTCGGCGATCGTGTAGTTCTTTACAGGCAACTGCTCTGAGAGCACTCCGCCCGGCATCTCAAGCAGCAGCAAGAGCAACACAAAGGCGCGAGGGAATAGCTTGCTGTGGCTCAACTCGATCACCTCTAGGTTAGAGTTTCCGGTTTGAACCGCGGAGAAAGTATCGAACGAAACCGAGGGCCAATCACTTGTAGTTCACGTAGACCACTTTGGTCTCAGTGTAAAAGCTCATCACCTCGTCGCCGACCTCGCGACCGCCGTAGCCGCTCTCCTTGATCCCCCCAAAAGGCACGTGCGAGAAGCCGCCCACTCCCGGGCGATTCACATGAATGATTCCGGCTTGCGCGCGCTCGGCGAAACGAAAGACCTTCGACACGTCTCGCGTGAAGATCGTCGAAGTCAGACCGTAGCGCACCGAGTTCGCTATCTTGATCCCTTCTTCCAAATCTCGAACTCGAATCACGGCCACCAGCGGACCGAATACCTCTTCCTGAGTTATCTCCATGCCCTGCTTTGCTTCGATCACCGTCGGCGAGAAGAAGTGACCGCGCTCGAGTCCGCCGTCTTTCGCTGGCGCGCCCCCCGCACACAACTTTCCGCCCTCATTGACGCCAACCCCGACGTAGTGGGCGACGCCGTTCATCGCGCGTGAATCGACCAGCGGTCCCATCTCGACTCCAGCCTCTACGCCAGACCCTATGCGAATCGAAGACGCGCGGGCGACGAGCCGGCCCAAGAAGTCGTCGTAGACTTTCTCCGTCACGATAGCGCGGCTCGTCGCAGTGCATCGCTGACCGGTCGAGCCGAAACCGCCGGCGACCACCCCGCCAACCGCCAGATCGAGATCGGCGTCGTCCAGCACTATCTGCGGGTTCTTGCCTCCAAGCTCCAACTGCAACTTCAGCATCCGTTCGCCGCCGTCGCGAGCGATCATCTTTCCGACTTTGGTCGATCCGGTAAACGAGACCCCTTTCACGCTTTCATTTGAGATCAGCTCGATGCCCGGCGCGCTGTCGCCGTGCACAAGGTTTACAACGCCCGGAGGCACGCCCGCTTCTTCGAGCCCTCGAATGAGCGCGGTCGCGGTCAACGGCGTGAGCGGCGACGGCTTGAGAATGCAAGTGTTGCCTGCTACAAGAGCGGGCGCGAGTTTCCAAACAGGAATCGCGACAGGAAAATTCCACGGGCTGATCAAGCCGACTACGCCGAGCGGCTGCGAGCTCGAATAACAAAACACGCCGTCTTCTTCCGCCGGGTACACGCGCCCTGCAAGCCTGCGCCCCATGCCCGCGGTGAACTCCAGGATGTCCATCGAGCGCTTTACTTCGCCGACGGACTCCGGAAGGATTTTTCCTTCCTCGCGCGTAAGCAGGTTTGCGAGTTCATCCTTGTGCGCATCCATCCAGTCGAGCCATTCGAACAGCAGCCGGCCACGCCTGGGCGCAGGCAACGCGCTCCACTCCGCCGCCGCGCCGTTCGCTGCGTCGATCGCCCGCCGAGCGTCGTCGCCTGACGAATCCGGCGCGCGCGCCACAAGTATGGATTGATCGGCAGGGTCGTGACGGTCAGTCCATTTGTCCGACCTGGACGACTCCCATTTCCCGCCGATGAAGTTCAGAACTGTTTGCCCTATTTCCGGAATGCTGTTCATTGTTTCGTAACCACCTCGGTATCATTTGAATGGCAAGAATCGCCGCACAATCGCTGAGACCCGGCGGCGAGCGAAGCGCATTATACGAGGAATCATTGCGAAGTGCACATCCCGGTCCGCATACCCAGCTCGTAAGAAACGGGCCCTTGATCTCAGCCCGAATTCCGTGACATATACATCGCGTTTCTACATATCCGCCTCATGAGACCGTTCTATGAAAAATGCCAGAGCATAGCGGTCGTTGTCGGACCTCAGCACAATAACAGGTCGGGAAGGGTGGCTTGCCCCCGCTGCTTGATAGTGTGGAACTTGGCGCATCTGAACCGGGATAGTCTCCTGAGAATCACAAGCAGCGGGGGCAAGCCCACCTTCCCGACCTGTTATTCTGCTGACGTTCGACAACGCCCGTAAGAAGTGGGTATGAATTCCATCAAATCCTGACGCACACCCTTTTCTGACACACCCTTTTCTGACGCACCCTGTTGCTTGTCGGGTTTCGAGGCTTCTGATATTCTCCGCGCCATCCATTACGTTTGATGAGGCGGATTCAAGACGCGGTTTTGCGATGGCTCGCCGGCGCTTTTTTTCTGACCAGGAGGAGATATGCACATCGACAGTTGTGAGATTCGAAAATGGTTTGTTCGCGCAGCACTCTTATCCTTCATGTTGACCGTCCTGCCGCTCGTGGCCGGTGCGAACGGCGTGGACATCAATGACACCCGCCTGCTCTCTCAGGCGGCGATCAGCAAAGACCATGTCGCATTCATCTATGCCGGTGATCTATGGGTAGCTGACCTCAGCGGCAAGAACGTCAAGCGATTGACGGCCGATGAAGGCCTGCAGTCCAACCCCGCCTTCTCACCAGATGGATCGTTGATAGCTTTCACCGCACAGTATGACGGCAATCCGGACGTGTACATTGTGCCTGTCGCCGGCGGCGTGCCTACAAGACTGACGTGGCACCCGGGTCCGGACATCGTTCAGGGATTCACTCCCGACGGATCGGCAGTGCTGTTCACCTCCCCGCGAGCGGTGTTCACCGGGCGGTATTCACAGCTATTCACCGTTCCGATCAAAGGCGGCATTGAAGAACCTCTAAAGCTGCCTAACGCATCTAAAGCGATTTATTCGCCCGACGGGTCGCGGCTGGCTTACAACCCGCTGTCCGAGGCGTTTACTCAATGGAAGCATTATCGCGGCGGCCTCACCTCCAACATATGGCTCTACAAGTTCAGTGACAACTCCGCCGAAAAACTCCCCCAGCCAGACAGCCGCGCGAACGACGTCGACCCGATGTGGATCGGCGATACGATCTACTTTCGCTCCGATCGCAACGGCGAGTTCAACTTGTTCTCTTATAACTTAAAGTCAAAAGCGATCAAACAGCTCACCGACCACAAGGACTTTCCCGTAATGGGCGCGTCATCAGGCGGAGGTGAGATTGTGTACGAACAGGCCGGCTATCTTCACATCTTCGACCCCAAGACATCCCGAAGCACGAGGCTGACGATCGGAGTCTCTGCTGATTTGGTCGAAACGCGCGCGCGATTCGTGAAGGGCGCGCGCTACATTCGCGACGCTTCAATCTCGCCGACTGGCGCGCGAGCGGTGTTCGAGTTCCGAGGTGAGATCATCACCGTGCCCGCCGAAAAGGGGGATTCGCGCAACCTCACCAATACGACTGGCGCAAACGAGCGTTCGCCCGTATGGTCGCCGGACGGCAAATCCATCGCTTACTTTTCAGACGAGTCAGGGGAATACGAGCTGCACATTCGCAATCAGGACGGCAAAGGCGAGGTCCGCAAAATCAAAGTCACCGGCGCGGGCTTTTACGATGCTCCCGAGTGGTCGCCCGACAGCCAGAAGATCTCGTACGCGGACAATTCATGGAGCCTCTTCTGGCTCGACCTGAAAACCGGCGCATCAAAGAAGATCGCATCGGAGTATCAATACGGTCCCTCGCGCGTTAAGACGATCCATCACGTCTGGTCGCCCGACTCGAAGTGGATCGCATACACGCTGAACACCAGGGCGTACATTCAAGCAGTTCACGCCTATTCAATTGAGAAGGACAAGTCGTTTCAGATCACCGACGGCTTGAGCGAAGTCAGCGAGCCGGTGTTCGACGAAAGCGGCAAGTATCTTTACTTCTTCGGGTCAACCGACGCCGGCCCGGTCAAAGACTGGTTCGCAATGTCCAACGCCGATATGCGCGTCACGCAGTCGCTCTACCTCGCCGTGCTCCGCAACACCCTGCCCAACCCACTCGCAAAAGAGAGCGATGAAGAGAAGGGCGTGCAGAAGGAAGAGAAGCCCAAAGAACCGCCAAAGACTGCGCCTGAGCCTTTCTCGATTGACTTCGAGGGAATCGAGAATCGGATCCTCGCGATCCAGCTCCCACCGGGCAACTACCGCGATCTGGCGGCCGGCGCAGCCGGACAGTTCTACTACATCGAGGATCCGGCAACAGACGGTCCCCCCGGCGGTCCCGACAGGTCTTCGCTTCACCAATATGACCTCAACAAACGCAAGGACGAGGTGTTCATCCCGGGCGTCAGGGACTACACGGTGTCCGCTGACAAAAAGAAGATTCTCTACATCGGCAACAACGTCTGGTCGATAGTCGCGGTCACTCCCAAACCCCAACCCGGGCAGGGCAAGATCAACGTCGACGACATCGAAGTGCGCATAGACCCGCGCGTCGAGTGGACGCAAATGTTCAACGAAGCGTGGCGCATTAATCGAGACTACTTCTACGCAACAAACATGCACGGCGTTGATTGGAATGCCGCGCGCCAGAAGTACGCCGCGTTCCTGCCTCATCTTGCCACTCGCGGCGATCTGAATCGAGTCATCCAGTGGATGTGCAGCGAGCTGTCGGTCGGTCATCATCGCGTCGGAGGCGGCGATTTCCTGTATCAGCCGAAGAACGTTCCCGGGGGCCTACTCGGCGCGGACTACTCCGTCGAGAATGGGCGCTACCGATTCAAGAAGGTCTACGGCGGATTGAACTGGAATCCCCAGCTCCGTTCACCGCTGACGGAACCAGGCGTTAATGTAAAAGCGGGCGAGTACCTGCTGGCGGTGCGGGGCCAGGATCTGCGCGCGCCCGCGAATCTTTACAGCTTGTTCGAGAACACCTCGGGCAAGATCATCGAGATAACCGTCGGTCCCAATCCTGATGGCTCGGGTTCGCGAACGGTCCCGGTCGTGCCCATCGCCAACGAAGCCGCGCTGCGGAATCGCGACTGGGTCGAAGGGAATCTGAAGAAAGTCGACGAAGCAACCGGGGGGCGGGTGGCATATGTCTATGTGCCGAACACAACCACGCAAGGGCATGACTACTTCAAGCGCTACTTCTACCCGCAGTCCTACAAGGAAGCGATCATCGTAGACGAGCGCTTCAACGGCGGCGGTCAGGCGGCCGACTACTACATCGACATTCTTCGCCGTCCGCTGGCGTCGTATTGGGCGATGCGCTACGGTGCGGATCTCAAAACGCCGGCCGCTTCCATTCAAGGCCCCAAGGTAATGTTGATCGACGAGACGGCGGGATCGGGCGGCGATTTCCTGCCCTGGATGTGGCGCAAGTTCGGCCTGGGCAAGCTCATCGGCAAGCGCACCTGGGGCGGGCTTGTGGGCATACTCGGCTTCCCGGTGTTGATGGATGGCGGCGGGGTGACGGCGCCGAACCTGGCGATCTGGACCCCGGAAGACGGTTGGGTAGTTGAGAACGTAGGCGTGCCGCCGGACATAGAGGTTGAGCAAATGCCCGCCGATGTTATCAACGGCCATGACCCCCAACTGGAGAAGGCGATTCAAGTGGTGATGGAGGAGCTGAAAAAGAATCCGGCCAAGCAACCACAGCGACCGCCGTTTCCGGAGAGGAATAAGTTGCAGCCATGAGCATTTTCCATTTTCCATTTGTCATTTTCCATTTGTCATTGCACCAAACGCGACCCGACCGATGAAGAGCGTCAGTAATAACAAATGGCAATTGGCAAATGACAAATGACAAATGGAAAATGCCCCAGGTCTATTCTCGAGGTGACGATGAAGAGACGAATGACGCTTCTGCTGCTGGTGCTACTCTGCTGTTGCACGGTTTTTCTAAAAGCGCCGGAGGCGCAGAAGAAAGCTCGACCGAAGACGGCTGGCGCCATCGATGATGCGGCGCTTCGCAACGCGGATGCGCGAGCCGGTGAGTGGATCACTCACGGACGGAACTACGCGGAAACTCGCTTCTCGTCGCTCAAGCAAATCGACGCCGCCAACGTAAAAACCCTCGGGCTCGCATGGTCGTTTGACACCGATACGACTCGGGGGCTTGAAGCGACGCCGATCATCATCGACGGTGTGATGTATACAACCGGAAGCTGGAGCGTCGTCTTTGCCCTTGATGCGCGCACAGGTAAACAGCTCTGGAAGTGGGACCCGCAGGTTCCACGAACGTTCGGCCAGAAAGCCTGCTGCGACGTGGTCAACCGAGGCGTGGCAGTTTACAAAGGCAAGGTGTACGTCGCCACGCTCGACGGGAGATTAGCAGCGCTTGATGCCGATTCCGGCAAGTTGATCTGGCAGGTTGTCACCGTTGACCAGAGCCGGCCTTACACCGTCACCGCCGCGCCACGGGTCGTAAAAGGCAAGGTGCTGATCGGCAACGGCGGGGCCGAACTCGGAGTCCGCGGATACCTATCAGCCTACGACGCGGAAACCGGCAAGCTCGCCTGGCGGTTCTACACCGTGCCCGGTGACCCTTCCAGGCCTTTCGAGTCATCGGCGATGGAGCGGGCGGCGAAGACCTGGAAGGGCGAGTGGTGGAAGATCGGCGGCGGCGGCACCGTCTGGGATTCGCTGGCTTACGATCCTGAGCTTGATCTCTTGTACGTTGGAACGGGCAACGGCTCGCCGTGGAACCGCGAGATTCGAAGTCCCGGCGGCGGTGATAATCTTTACCTCTCTTCGATCGTCGCACTCAAGCCCGACTCAGGCGAACTCGTTTGGTATTACCAGACGACTCCCGGTGAGGCCTGGGACTACACCGCAACTCAGCACATGATCCTGGCGGATCTCGAAATCGGCGGACGCAAGCGCAAAGTGCTGATGCAAGCGCCGAAGAACGGCTTCTTCTATGTGCTCGACCGAGCGAGCGGCGAGCTGCTCTCTGCTCAGCCGTACGTTCCGATCTCGTGGGCGAAAGAAGTTGATAAGAGAACCGGTCGCCCGGTTGAGAACGCGGGCGTGCGTTACCCGGACGCTGCTGCATTGATAAAGCCCGGCCCTCTCGGCGGTCACAACTGGCAGCCGATGTCTTTCAACCCGCAGACGGGGCTGGTGTACATACCGGCGCAAGACACGTTGTTCATTTATTCTCCAGACAAGAAGTTTGAATACAGGCCAGGCTCCTGGAACCTCGGGATTGATTTCTCGATCTTCAAGGACGCGGCGCCGCTGATGCCCGGCTTCCTGCTGGCGTGGGACCCGGTCAATCAGAAGGAGCGATGGCGAGTTCCGTACGCGACCTACTGGAACGGGGGCACGCTCACAACCGCTGGCAACCTGGTTTTCCAGGGAACGGCCGATGGGCGATTTGTAGCTTACAGCGCAGACAAAGGCGAGAAGCTGTGGGAGGTATTAGTTGGAACCGGCGTCATAGCCTCACCGGTGACTTATGAGTTGGACGGCGTGCAGTACGTTTCGATCATGGCCGGCTGGGGCGGCGCTTTCCCACTGGCCGGCGGCGATGGGAAAGGCGCTGCGCCCGCGGCAGGCAGGTTGCTGACCTTCACGGCGAACGGGAAGCAGCCGCTGCCGGAAGTAGTCGCGCAGAAACGGACCATAACTCCGATCGGAGTCACAGCGTCGCAAGAAACGGTCGAAGCGGGCTCGATTCTCTTTGCTCAGTGGTGCGGAGTCTGCCATGGTTTCGGCGCTGCGGGCGGAGGAGCGACGCCTGATCTTCGTTACTCTCACCCGACGGTTTTTGACAAGTATCGCGAGATCGTTCTGGAAGGAAAATACCAGGGCGCGGGAATGCCTTCGCTCAAGAAGTGGCTTACTGTCGAAGACGTCGACGCGATTCGCGCGTACGTGTTGACGCGCCGGGCCGCACTCGCCGCGAAGCAGTGAATCCCAAATAAGCCCGATTGGTGCGTGAATAGCTCGCCACGCACCGGGTCGCTCGCGCGCTTGCACCGGCCACGTTGCTGTCGCTGCAATCGTGGCCGGTGCATTGTGTTGACTCATTGAGATTGCGTAGTCGCGTTGTGGGTCCTCCTTCTATTCAGCGTTTATTACCGACGATCACGACGGGCACCATCTTGAGCTCCGGCGAACTTTTGGCCGATGCGCTCCTCGTTTGAATAAGCTCCCGCTCAGAACGGGAAATACCGACTGCGCGCCCGACGTCTCCCGCTCTCCATAACGTTGAGAGGAAGTACTGGTCCCCGTACCGGCTGAAAACCAATTCATTACCCGTTTTCTTTCCTTTAGCGAGCCGCGTAGGGACAAACATGCATGCGCCGCCATCCCTGCTTAGAATTTGGATCACATTCCTGTATGTGTACCTCACAGTGTATTCACCTGCAGGTAACGTCTTGTTCCCGATCACGAATTCGAACGGTATCTTCGCCCCGAGCGCCGAGTCGGATTGTGCGTAGACCGACGTTGCCGTCGGCATGACGAAGAGACTCAGAGTCATCAAAATCATAAAAGCTTGCCTTTTCATAACAGCTCCTTAGTGTCTATAAGGTCCCGGGTGTAGCTGGCCGGCCTACGTGTGAACTCAGTGGAATCGATCCTGCGATCAACTGCTTCACCACCATGACTGACTACTCAAGACGTTGGCCTGCTCCCGTGGCGCATCCGCCTCCCACCACATTCCCATTCGGATCAGCTAACTCAAAGGTATCGGTGGACGTGAATTCATCGCCGGCGTGGGCAACCTCAATCTGTCTGGTGACTTTCTGTGTCCCGGCGAAAGTTCCGTCCGGGGCATACCGGAAGAAAATGACGGTATTGGTGAAACTCTGGCCTCCGGTGTGTTCCCATACTCCATGGCCGGCTCTAAGCAGCGCTGGATTTTGGGAAGGCGTTCCGATCATCGAGCCACCGGGGATAAAGGTATTCAACCCTTGCGCGGTGGCTAGTTCAGCGCCAGTTTGACAATTACGGATTGTCAGCGCTACACGCCAGGTACCTTCTATTCTGCTAGCCTTTCCATTTTGGCCTGATGCCGGAATCTGTGACGCGGCCAGAAGCAGAATGACCGTCAATGCTACGCCGGAAATCGCTTTCAAAGACATTTTCTTCATGGTTCTCCTTTTCTAACTTAAAGAACTTTGCCGGAATGAATCTGTTCTCCCCGGCTATGCCAGGAAATGCTCTTCACCAGGAGGATCTGAACGACATTTCCTCGCCTCCGATTCTTGCTCGCTGATGAATGCGGGAATTGGGATAAGAAGCGGTAAGGAGCCCTGCAAGTTTTTTCCGCCAGCGGCGACTTAACTCAGCAAGCCGCACCGCACAGGCGTATAATTCTGGTCCACACTGTCTGCTGTCGCCCGTAAACTATGCCGATTGCCGCATCGCACGAAGTCACCCAACTGCTGATGGCCTGGAACGACGGCGACCAGTCGGCGCTTGAACGCCTGATTCCGCTGGTTCATGCCGAGCTGCACCGCATAGCCCGGCGGTATATGCGAAACGAACGCGCCGGACACATGTTGCAAACCTCCGCGCTGATCAATGAGGCCTACATGCGGCTGATCGACGCTCAGCAGGTTCACTGGCAGAACCGCGCTCATTTCTTCGGCATAGCCGCGCAACTGATGCGCCGGGTTCTGGTAGACTTTGCCCGCAGCCGCAGCTACAAGAAGCGCGGCGGCGGCGCATTCCAGGTATCGCTTGATGAAACGATGGTGATCACTAAGGAACGTGGCGAGGACCTGGTTGCGCTGGATGAAGCGCTGAGCGCGCTGAGTGAGCTTGATGAAAGAAAGGGCCGGGTCGTGGAGATGCGCTTCTTCGGCGGACTGAGTGAAAAAGAGATTGCCGAGGCGCTGACGGTGTCACCGGAAACAGTGAGGCGCGATTGGCGGCTGGCCAAATCGTGGCTGCGGCGCCGGCTGAGCGAGACCACGAACGCGTAATGAACAAGGAACGCTGGCAGCTTATCGAGAAAACGTACCACTCAGCGCTGGAGCGCGAAGGTGAAGCGCGCTCCGCGTTTCTTGACGAAGCCTGCGCGGGCGATGAGGAACTGCGCAACGAAGTTGAAGGGCTGATCACTCATGATGGTCAGGCCTCGAGCTTCATTGAATCACCTGCACTCGAAGTCGCCGCCAGGCGGATGGCGGACGATCAAGTCAGCTCTATGGCGGGACGGCAGTTCGGCTCATACAAGATTCTGTCGCAACTCGGCGCAGGCGGCATGGGAGAAGTCTATCTGGCCGAAGACACCAGGCTGAACCGTAAGGTGGCTATAAAGTTCATCCTGGCCAGATCAACCGCCGATGAGCAAGCCCAGAAGCGATTCATCAGAGAAGCGCAGGCGGCAGCAGGACTGGATCACCCGAACATTTGCGCCATTCACGAAGTCGGCGAGCAGGACAACATCAGCTTCATCGTAATGCAATACGTCGACGGCCAAACCCTTGCGAGCCGAATCCAGGCAAAGACTCTCACGCTCGCTGATACTCTCGATATTTCGATCCAGGTTGCAGGCGCGTTATCCGCGGCTCACTCACAGGGCATAATTCATCGTGACATCAAACCGCAGAACATCATCATCAACTCGCACGGGCAACTAAAGGTCCTGGATTTCGGGCTGGCAAAAGTAATCAAGCAAGGCGAGTTGCTTGATGGTGAAGCAGATACTGAAGTCCTTTTGAGCACGCCTGGCATGATCATGGGCACACCCGCCTACATGTCTCCTGAACAAGTTCGCGGGGAGACTGTGGATGCTCGCTCGGACATATTCAGTTTCGGTTCAGTATTGTACGAGATGGTCACCGGGCGTCATCCGTTCGGCGAGGCAAGTCCGGCGGCAACGCTGTCGGCGATCCTGACCACGGAGCCGGCGCCGCTTGCGCGCTATGTTTCTGACGTGCCTGATGAGCTGCAGCGAATAGTCCGCAAAACGCTGAGCAAGGGCAAGGAGGCGCGCTATCAGGTGATCAAGGACCTGCTGATTGATCTCCGCGAGCTAAAACAAGACCTGGAGTTTGAAGCGAAGCTTGAGCGCAAAGCTTCGCCCGAATCAAGCAATCGTGCAAGCGTCGAGACGGCAGTCACTGCATCACAGTTACCGGCCCAAACTGATAACCTCTCTTTGACGAAAACACAGTCGAGTGCCGAGTACATCGTCGGTGAGATCACAGGCCACAAGCTAAGGACGGCGATGTTTATGGCCGCACTGATGGCAGCGGCGGCGGTCGGCTATTATTACTTCTTCACGACTAACAGCAATGCGGCGATAAATTCAATTGCAGTGCTTCCATTCATCAACGAGAGCGGCAACGTTGATGTCGAGTATTTGTCCGATGGCATGAGCGAATCGCTCATCAACAGCCTGTCACAACTTCCAAGGCTGTCGGTCAAAGCTCGCAGTTCAGTGTTCCGGTACAAGGGCAAGGAAGTTGAGTCACAAAAAGTCGCTTCGGAATTGTCTGTGCAAGCAATCTTGAATGGGCGTTTCGTGCTGCGCGGCGATGACCTGGCGTTGTACTTAGCGTTGGTTGATGGGCGGACGGGCAATCAGATTTGGGGCGACCAGTACAATCGCAAGCTGACAGACCTCGTTTCGTTGCAAAAGGAGATTGCGCATGATGTTTCACAAGAGTTGCGAGCGCGGTTGTCGGGCGCGGACGAGCAGAAGTTGACGAAGAACTACACGGCAAATCCCGAAGCATATCGGCTCTACCTCAAGGGACGCTATCACCTCCTCAAAATAACGCCGCCGGAAATTCAAATAGGCATCTCATATTTCCAACAAGCGGTTGATATTGACCCGTCTTACGCGCTCGCCTACGTCGGACTCGCCGACGGATATCGCTCGTTTGCGCTTGTCGGCGAAATGCCTTCAATCGACTTTTTCCCGAAGGCGAAAGCAGCGGCGCAAAAGGCCGTCGAAATTGACGACACTCTTGCCGAAGCTCATGCCGAACTCGGCTTCACCATATTTTGGTACGATTGGGATTGGAACGAAGCCGAAAACCAACTTAAACGAGCCATAGAACTTAACCCGAACAACGCGGATACTCACGCGTTCTACGCGCACTTGCTGTCAAACACGGGGCGACACACGGAAGGACTCACCCAGATAAAACGGGCCAGAGAACTCGATCCGGTTGACTTGAGAATCAGCGGGCTCGAAGTAGAATTCCTGGTTCACGCCGGAAAAACCGACGAAGCGTTAGCCAGGGTGCAGAAGATGTTTGAACTAAACCCGAATTCTTGGTTCACCCATTTGTTTGCTTCGAGCGCCTATATCGACAAGGGAATGTTTGCAGAAGCCATCAGCGAAGCACGGAGGTCGAGAGAACTTAACGGCGGCAGTTCCAACTCCATCGCATTCCTCGCTTACGCTTTGGCGAAGTCTGGCAAACAAGCGGAGGCGAGAACAGTGGTTGCGGAACTATTGAAGCGATCAGCCGAGCGTTACGTTCCGCCTTACAACATCGCGCTGGCTCATAACGGTTTGGGCGAGCGCGCCGAAACGCTCGCCTGGCTTGAGCGAGGTTACAAAGAGCGGGATACGAAAATGGTTTTTCTGAAAGTCGAACCGAAATGGAATAATCTGCGCGGCGACCCGGGCTTTGAGGATTTGATGCGGCGCGTCGGCTTTCCGCAATAAAAGCGCAGTCTTCTCTCCACCCAACCGATCGCCCGCGTGCTTACACCGGCCACGTACTGCTGTCACTCAATCGTGGCCGGTGTACCAACCGGGATCAAGTACACATAGGGTTCTCCTTCTTCTATCTTGCTATGGCGAGCCATACATTCACTAAACAAATCATTCAATGAAGGAATGGCGCTCTGGTTGCCGTGCCCGCTAGTCGGCTTCCTCTGACTGATGACCTGGACGAGGATCTTTCAAAGACTCGGAACTGCCGGCCAGTTAGTACCTGAACTAAGGTGCAGCGTCGGCGTGTGGAATCGCGCTGAGGTATTCGTAAATAGCGCGCAGATCGTCGTCGGTCATGTTCTTTAAGATAGGCCACGGCATAACCTGAAGTAGCGGCCCCATCTGCGGGTGCAGATTGTCGAAGTCCTTCCCGGTGCGCATCACCTGAATGAACTGGTCCAGGGTCAGCCCGGCAGGCATGTTCGATGGCGGCTCCGGCGTGATGTTGCGTGAAGTAAACGGCCCGAAGAGCCGGCCTCCGGCTAAGAAGTGCACAACATTAACCTGCGCTGTCTGGCCGCGGAATGGGTCGCCCCCTGACAAGAAAAGCGGGTTGGTGTGGCAGTCGGCACAACCCGCGCGGGCGTTAACGAGGTAGCTGCCCAGTCCGACCATCCTCTTGTCTCTGCCATTCAGGTTGACGGAAACAGGCGAGATCGCAAGGCCTCGCTTCCATTCATTGTTTGGGAGGCCCGTGCTGTCGGCCGGTTGCTGCCAACCTTCCTGAGCTGAGCCAATCATCGCCCCTGCGAAATAGAGGCCGCCCAATAAGACAATGCTCAACAAACTTTTCCTCATCGTTTTTATCCTTTCAAACGGTTACGGCCGCGAAGCCGTTCACTTAGTGAGCCTGCGTGCTAACACCAGCCACGTCTGCGGTCACTTATTCGTGGCCGGTGAACTCAATTGACGTGCTGACATCGTGCGCTCGCTTTTGATCCTTCGTTCACTACCGATGAGCAGTAATGGACACTATCTGAGGCTCCGACGCGCTCTTGACTAAAGCGCTTCTTGCCTGAATAAGCTCTCGCTCGGAACTCGACATCCTGACTGCACGCCCCGCTTCGTCTCCCTCCGTCCATAGCCTGGAGAGGAAGTACTTGTCCCCATACCGGTTGAAGCGCAACTCATTCCGGGTCTTCTTGCCTTTAGCCGGTCCGGTCAAGACGAACATGGATTCGCCGCGATCCAGGCTTTGAATCTGGATCACATTCGTAAATCGGTGTGTGAAAGTGTATTCGCCGGCAGGAAACGACCTATTCCCGATGACGAATTCGAACGGGATGTTCGCCGCCAGCGCGCTGCTGGATTGTGCGTGGACGGACGTGGCCGTCAGCATGACGAAGAGACTCAAGGTC
>DATLWF010000213.1:0-5542 GCA_035576605.1 Blastocatellia bacterium
CGATTGTGGAAGGCGCTAGCAAGATTCTGAAGATCACGCCGAGCGGTCAGATTAACGTCGTGGTTCAGGGACTGACCACTGTGCTTGGTGTTGCTTTCGACCACGACGGTCATATGTACGTGCTCGAGAACACCACCGGCAATCCCTTTCCGACTCCGTTAACCGGGAGAGTCTCACGAGTCACTGATTCGGGTGCGTTGGAGACTATCGCAACTGGTTTGTTCTTGCCGACGGGCATGACGTTTGGTCCGGATGGCAACCTCTACGTTTCGAACGTCGGGTTCGGTCCTCCGCCGATCGGTCTTGGACAGGTCGTCAAGATCACTGTCCCGCCCGTTTCAGACTAATCGCATCAGCCTTGGAACGACGTTGGGTGAGTCAGGCCGGAACAGCGCGCTCCGGCCTGGCCCCTTCTGGGGTGCTCGTGCCACGTGGGGACTGCGGAGACGACGGCCTACGGCTTTAACTTAGGCTCGCCAAAACACAGCGGCGAACAAGCGGAGGTCGAAACCATCTGGGGCGAAAAGCCCTTGCGTCAAGGCGGACCTATTTGTTCTCCTGCTTCTTGTCGTACTCTTCCTTGGTCATCACCTTGATCAGCTCGAGCTTATTGCCTGCAAGCTTTGCGTTCACTCCCGTCAGCTCCTTTCCGATGATCGCTTCAAACGCCGCGTTCGCGTCGTTGATGTCTTTCTCGAGCAGCGGGATTCGATCGAGCACCGACTGGGTTGGACGGCCGCCAAACACGGTCACCCATCCGTAGAGCTCAACTATTCGCTCGCGTAACTGCTCCTCACCGGTTATCGCGCCTTCCTTTGTCGCAACCAGCGTCTTGTGCAGCAAGTCGAGTCTGTCGGCGAATGCTTCAAGCTCCTTCGCGGTCGTGTCACCGCTCTCTAACTTCTTAGCTCGATCCCTCGCTTTGTCGCGCGCATCGGTGATCACGTCGTCTATGAACGCCAGCCGCTCCTGCATGCCGTACAGCTTCCAAACAGTTTGCTGTTGAAGCGCGCGATCGGACGGTGAATGCGTAGACCTCGGATCGGCGACGACTTTGACCTGTCCGGTGAACGTGTCTTTGTCCTTGATCAGCTTGACGGTGTAAATGCCTTCGGGAACCGCGGGCCCCGTTAACGACGGCCCTGCGAGGTTGGGTGAAGGCGGCACCTTCGGCGGCTTCTGGCGCATGTACCACTGAACGCGATTGAGGCCCTTTCGTTTGCCTGCTGGAAGCGTCGTCATCAGCTTGCCTTCCGCGTTGTAGATTTCGAGCTTCATGTCGCCAAACACGTGCCGCTCTTTCAAATAGTAGGTGATCGTCGCAGACTCGGGCGGATTAGATCCGACGAAGTCACCATCGCCGGGGAAGTCCTGCGAGCCGACAGAAAGCGCGATCGCTGAAGGCCGTGAGTCCATTATGTACGCCGCCGACTCGAGAATCTTCGAGCTGAGTTGCCGCAGCGGAGTTATGTCGTCAATGATCAGAATACCTCGCCCATGCGTCGCCAGGATCAAGTCGTGCTCGCGCGGATGAATCGCGATGTCGCGCACCGCGACCGGCGGCAGGTTCCCGGTAAACTGAGCCCACTGCCCGCCGCCATCGATCGAGACATACAATCCGAACTCGGTCCCAACAAAAAGCAGATCGCGATTGACCCGGTCTTCGCGAACAACATGCGCGTAGCCCTTGATCGCGTCCGACGCGAGCGCCTTCCACGTCTTTCCGAAATCGGTGGTCTTGAAGACGTAAACCTTCATGTCGCCGGTCTGATGACCATCGAACGTGACGTAAGCAGTTCCACGATCGAAGCGGCTCGGCTCGACGCTGGTGCACCAGGTGTTCCTGGGCAAGCCCGGGATGTTCCCAACAACGTTTGCCCAGGTCTTGCCGCTGTCGCGGGTGACCTGCAGGTTCCCATCATCCGTTCCCGCCCAGATCGTCTTTTCATCGAGCGGCGATTCGGCGACGGCAACGATAGTGCAGTGATTCTCGGCGCTCGAGTTGTCCAGCGACAGCCCGCCCGACTCTTCCTGCTTTTGCTTCTCCGGATCGTTCGTAGTCAGATCATTCGAGATGCGCTCCCACGACTCGCCTTTGTCGGTTGAGCGAAACAGAAACTGCGCGCCAATGTAGATTGCTTTTTTATTAGTCGGGCTCAGCCCCAGCGCGGTGTTCCAGTTGAAGCGATACTTGGGCTCGCCCTGTTTCGGAAGCGGCTTGATCCACTTCACCTCGCCGGTCGATTTGTGAAACCGCAAGACGTTGCCGCCCTGGAATTCGCTGTATACGATGTCCTTGTCGAGCGCGTCGGCCCAAACAAAAAACCCGTCCCCGAACCCGACGTTGCGCCAGTCTTTGTTCGCAATGCCGCCCGGACTCTGCGACGGACCCATCCACGAGCCGTTGTCCTGCAAGCCTCCATATACGTTGTAGGGCTGCTCCATATCGAAGCTAACGTGATAGAACTGGCCGACGGGAATGTAGCTCAAAAATCTGAAGGTGTTGGCCTTGTCGTTGGACTGGTAAACGCCGCCGTCTGTTCCAACGTAAACTTGAAACGTGTCCTGAGGGTTGACCCAGATCGTGTGATAGTCACCGTGGGCGCGACCGCCTCGTTGAGTGAAAGACTGGCCGCCGTCTGTGCTCACGCCGACATTGAAGTCGGGTTTGTAGAGGCGGTTGTAATCCTTCGGATCAACCAGAATTCGCGCGAAGTAGAACGGCCGCCCGGTTACGCTCGGCGAAGAACTCATCCTTGTCCAGGTCTCGCCGAGGTCTTCCGAGCGATATAGCGCGCTCTTCTTTGCCTCGACAATAGCGTAGACCACATTAGGGCGAGTAGGCGCGACCGCGATGGCGATTCGTCCAAGCTCACCCTCGGGCAAGCCCTTCGACAGCTTCTTCCAATTCTTGCCTCCATCGGTGCTTTTGTAGAATCCGCTGCCGGGACCACCAGACGTGAAGGAATACGGCGACCGTCGGAACTGCCACATGCCCGCGTAGACGATGTTGGGCTCCTGCGGATCGATCGCGATATCCGAGCAGCCGGTGTCCTTGTCGACGTACAACACGCGCTGCCAGGTATTGCCGCCATCGGTAGTCTTGTAGACCCCGCGCTGTTCGTTGCTGTTCCACAGATGTCCCGTCGCGGCGACATACACTACATCCGAGTTCTTTGGATCGACTACGATGCGAGCGATTCGCTCCGAGTCTTCGAGCCCCATAAACTTCCAGGTGTCGCCGGCGTCGGTGGTCTTGTATACGCCGGTTCCGACCGACACGCTGTTACGAGTCCAGGACTCCCCGGTGCCGACCCAGACAGTTTCGGGATGGGCCTGATCGACGGTGACCGCGCCGATCGATTGAGTGTACTTGTCGAAGACCGGCTTGAAGGTCGTGCCCGCGTTGATGGACTTCCACACGCCGCCGCCCGCGCTTCCAACGTAGAGGATGCGCGGATCGCTGTTGACTCCGTCGATGGCAGCGATGCGCCCGCTGGTGATCGCGGGCCCGATGTGGCGAGCTTCGATGGCGCCGAAGCTGTTTGAATCGAGTTTGACTTTTGTTTGCGCGGCGACGCTCGCAGCGAGCGCAACTGAGATCACCAAGCAGTACAGAGTGAGGCGAATTGAATTAGAGCGCATAGTTTAGCTTCTTCCTTTTTTGCTTTTGTAATACCCCACACGACAGTGTGGAATACACCGCGTAGCGGTGACCTATCGATAGAGGCCGAGGTTGGCACGGTCCGGGCCGCGTAGCGGTTACCTGATCCGCACAAATGATGGGGGTCTCCACGATGTCCTTTGGTGCTCTGTTTACAGGTGGCCGCTACGCGGCCCGGACAGCGCCAACCCCGCTTCTATCGATGGGTCACCGCTACGCGGTGGATCCAACCTTTGCTACTGATGGCTCGGCGGCTTCTTATCTTCTGTCTTTGGTTTCTCTGCGGGCTTGGCCGGCATCTTGAACACCGAATCGTCAATCGCCACGTCGGTCTCAATCTTATCTATCGTGATCTGGTTTGCGGTCTGACCTTTGATCTTGCTCTCCAGCGAGAAGGGGAACAGGACTCCGTTGACTGGCTTGTAGTTTCCAACGTATTGATCCACCTCGATCTCCCCGCCGGGCGTCTTTCGTTTCAAGTTGACCTTCAGCTCGAGATAGTTCGCGGCATCGAGATAGATGTTGCGCACGTCACCGCTCTTGAGAGTGAGCTTCAGGTTGTAAACTGGAGTGCCCTCCATGTCCTCCTTGCCGACAAGCTCCACCTTGTGGCCCTTTTCTTTGTAGTCGACCAGGGGGCCATCGATGTCGGATCGCTCCTCGGCCTCTTTCAGATCATCGCCGGCGACCTTCTCGGGATCCGGGGAGCCCTGAAACGGGTCGGTTTTCCAGCCGCTTTCACCATCATAGGCCATAGTTTGAGACTTGCCCTGGAAGGTTATATCTAATCGAACCATACGGGGCCGCTTTTGCTGGATGATGATTGGGATCTCGAGCCCCTGCTGGATAACCTTGGCGGTGATTCTGACGCTCTTGATGGCTTTGACCTTCTGAACGCCACCCTTTGCATCGAGATTCTTCTTAATCAACTCGTCGACGGTTTGAGCCGACGCCTGCACGCAGAAGAGAAAGGTCAGAGAAAGAGTAAGAGTGAGTGCTCTTCGGATCATAGATGTTCTCCTTGTGGAAAAAATGCTCGTCGGATGAAGTTGCGTTTTGTTTACGCCTCGAAAGCCACATTTGTTTCTCGCCGCTCACTGCGAGACGTAGAGTATACCCCTCAGACAGGCGGGTCAAAACCGCGTCATCGATGTCTGCTTTGCTCACAACTGACTATTCCCCCAACACCGACATCTTGACGCAGAGCCATACTTCGCAAAGGGTCCTTTTTACCTGGAAGTACTACTCAACCGAAGGAAGCACCTGGAGCGTAAGCTGATTTGATCGCGCGCCGTCCGTCCGCAAGACTTCAACCATTAACTGACCTGGCGTCGCAAGCATCGGTCGCTTGAGTCGGGCCACGAAGATCGGAGTGCCTGGCACGTTGGTAGTGTAGTCGGTATTCAGAGCGACTCCATTTACCAGCACGATTGCTCCCTGGGACGCGGGTGAGGGTACGGATGCCGATTCGTTGACAACTATTTCGAACTTTTTACCGTTGGGCTTGACGGTGACTGGATCCAGAGTGACCCCGTCCGAGCGCCTGCGAATAAACGCCGAGCGAATTGCAAACGCGCC
The DNA here is from genome assembly GCA_035576605.1 of Blastocatellia bacterium. Taxonomy (GTDB): domain Bacteria; phylum Acidobacteriota; class Blastocatellia; order UBA7656; family UBA7656; genus Onstottus_A. Next base: position 5,243 of record DATLWF010000213.1, read on the forward strand.
CGGGGGCACGGCGCTTGGGTTGTGGAATCTCTGAACCGTGCCCCCGATTCCGACGACGTAGATCTCCCCGTCTTCGTCCTCGCCAAACGACGATATGCTCAGGGCGGTGTCCATCAATTGACTCTGCGTGCCGTTCTGCAGCAGGAATATTTCGCCCGTGCAGAAGTCCGCGTACACATAAGCTCCAAACGGCAGAGAGCTTTTTGACCCGCGATAAACAAACCCGCCTGTGATCGAGCATCGCCCGCCGTTGTGCTTGTACTGGGCGATCGGGTCGGTGAAGGCTCCCGCCGAGCACAG
>DATLWF010000214.1:0-6197 GCA_035576605.1 Blastocatellia bacterium
AGGCGGTTCCGGCTTTGATCGAAGCTCTGCGCGCCCATCGTGAAAGCGACCGCGATCGAGCCGCGCGGGTGTTGTGGCGCATCGGCGCTCCATCGGTCGATGCGCTGATTGGGGTCTTGCAAGACAGAAGCTCAACCCCCGAGATGCGCGCTGCTTCGGCCCGGACACTTGGAATCATCGGCGACAAGCGTGCGATCAAGGGGCTCGCGCTTGTGCTAAAGGATGAGCGATATTTCGTGCGCCAACAGGCGGCCATCGCGCTGGGGCAGATGGGCGATTCAGCCGTCAGCCTGCTTTTGGAAATGGCTGGCTCGTCGACGCCTGCGACAAGGGAAGCGGCCATCGAAGCTCTGGGTAGCACCAACTCCACTCGCGCGCTCGATCGAGTCGTCGAAGCGCTCTCCGATTCAAACCCAAACGTTCGCTCGGCTGCGGTGCGGGCCCTCGGCGAGAGCTCGAGTGAGCGCGCCGTGCCTCACCTGATAGCGCTACTGCGGGATGAATCGAGCGCACTGCGCGGGCAGGCAGCCACCTCTCTTGCGCGGCTCGGCCACCTCTCGGTACCGAGTTTGGTTTTGGCACTTAAAGACAGCAAGCCCTCCGTTCGGCAACTTGCAGCGGCCGCGCTTGGCGACATCGGTTCCAAAGACGCCGTCGGACCGCTTATCGATCTGGTCGTCACCGATCAGTCAGGGGCGCGGCCCGAGGCCATTGAAGCGCTTGGCAGGATAGGCGACCCTGCCGCGATCGCTCCGATTCTTTCCGTGCTTCGAACAGCATCGGTGGCGGTCAGAAAGCGCGCGATCGGCGCGCTTGCAAGGTTTCGCGACGCTCGGTCGATTGATGCGTTAGTAGTGGCGCTGTTGGATCAGAACGAAGAGGTGAGACAATCGGCGGCGGCGGGCCTGGGCGAAATCGGGGACGAGCGGGTCATTGCAAAGCTCGAGCGATTGGCCGACAACGATTCGAGCTCGGATGTGCGCGCGGCGGCCGTGCAGGCTATCGAACGCATTCGGCTCGATCAGAGGACGTCCATAAAACCCGAGCCGCAAAAGCCGTCCCGACCGTAATACTAAGACCGACAGGAATGATCCATACCAACAAATGAAGAGACCACACATCTCGATTCTCCTCGTCTCGGCGGTGCTTTTGTTAGCAGGCTGCAAAGCCCGCGAGGCCGCTTCCAACAACCCGCCGACGCCGGCACCGGCCGCAACGAATACAACGAGCAACGCCAACCAATCAGCAGATCCGGCAAATGCGAACCGCAACTCGAACCCGGGAAAGGAGGCCGGCGCGTCCGCGACCGTGAAGCCCGTGGGGCCGCCGCAACTGCTTGGTACCTATGAATCGCGTGAAGTGCGCGACCAGGGAGTGGTTACGTTGATGAGTCAGCTGAAGACCCTCTGGATGTTCTCGGCCGACGGAACATATTCGCGCGTGTCCCAAGTCAAGGGACAACCTTATCACGCCGATTCCGGCACGTTTCGCATCGAGCCGCCCGATAAGCTCGTGCTGACGATTCAGGTCACCGGCCCGAAGGCGAAGCGGCGCATACAGAATCCGCCACTGTCAAAGACGCACACATTCAGCCTGTCTCCCGACGGCGAGGAACTGAGATTTACTTCGGCCAAGGGGTCGGTGGGGATCTTTCAGCGAGTCGCGAAACCAAAGACTCCGTAAACGCCCTCATCTGATGCGGTCCTGGGTCACAGTAGAAAAACTGGTTCTGGTGGGGGCCGTGGCTCTGCTGGCTGTATCGTGTGGCATGTCAACTCAATCGCGGCCGGCGGCCGGCCAACAGGCTTCTGATACCGATTCAATCGAAGATTCCGGCAAGCGGCTTTCAGGCGAATTTGTCTTGAGCGCCGTCGAAGATTCCTATCGTCCGAAGAACGCTTCGGCGCCGCTTCAGGTTGCGTTCAGCTTTGACGAGAATGGAACCTTCAAGCGGCAGGATAAATCGCGAGTTGAGGAAGGGGCTTATTTGATCGGCACGCGAAGCGAGTTTGTGATGTACATCGAGAAAGTCAACGGCGAACTGCTTGGGTCCGTGCGAATCGATCGCTACAACATAATCGATCAGCGCGACGATTCAATCAGGTTGGAAAGCAGTCCGTCCAAAACACTCGTGCTGCGAAAACGCTGAGTCACAAGTAAGCTGATGATGCTCCACTATCCCGAATCCCACCAACTGCAGAGATTGTGTGAAAAGTCCGGCTAACCGCGTAGCGGTGACCTCTCGATAGCACGCGACGGTTGGAATGCGCGGCCGCGTAGCGGTCACCTATTCCTCATAAGTGTGCTGCAATCAAACAGGTGACCGCTACGCGGCCCGCCGTTGTCAATGCGCGCCGTGCTATCGAGAGGTCACCGCTACGCGGTTAGCCGGACTTTTCACACAATCTCTCATTTGGTGGGATTCGGGAGCGAAGAGTCTCGCAGTCTCGGCGGATGGTGGATTTCATAGCCTCCGCTTCGACGCATCGACCTTACAACCTTCCTGCGATTTCTGCTTTTCACTTTTCGACTCTCGCCTCTTGCGCTATGATGGCCATAAGCTTTTGTGGACGCCTCATTGTGAGGTTCGGTAGTAACCAGGAGCAACAAGCTGCGCAGCAGTCTGGCAGTTAGGGAGAATCAAAATGCGCGCCTATGAAATAAAGGCGGAGCGAGGGCGCGAAGTCACTTTAGAGACGCCCGACTTTCTCGAACAAGCTCGTCAGTTATTGTCCCGCAGCCTGCCCGTCGAGCTGCGTATGAGCGGAAGCAGCATGAGACCCGCCATCGAGGACGGCGACATCATCACCCTTGAACCGGTCACCGGCGACCCAATCAAGCAAGGTGACATTGTGCTCTATCACAGTCGCTTCGACACTGCGGTCATCCACCGCGTGATTCGCCTCGAGCGCTCGTCATCAGAGCGCTGCATCGTAACGCGCGGCGACGCGGCTACGCATAATGACACCCCCGTTCCGGTACACCGGATTCTCGGCCGCGTCAAACGAGTCGAACGTGCAGGCGAGCGAATAAGGATGGTCGTCCCAAAGCGCAGCTTTTCTCAAACCGTGCTGGCGTGGTTACATCGATTGAAGTTCTGGTAGGACTTGCGGATCGACGCGCACATCACCTCGAGAGCACTCGCCCCGAAACAAGCAGACAGATCAATAGAATCCCCAGCCCAATTCTATACGCGACGAATATGTAGGTCGTGTGGCGTTGAAGATATCTTAGAAGGAACGCGATCGACAGGTAGCCCGAGATACCCGAAACAACTGTCGCCACGGCAATCGCGGCCCAGCCCGTGTTGATCGAGTGAAGCGCCTTCGGAAGCTCGAGCAGCCCGCTGGCGCCGACTGCGGGGATGGACAGCAAGAACGAAAAGCGCGCTGCGGTTTCGCGGTTCAAGCCTGAGAACAATCCACCGGTTATCGTGCTGCCTGACCTGGACGAGCCGGGTATCAGCGCCAGCACCTGCGCTGCGCCGACGACGATTGCGTCCGAGATCCTCAGGCGCGTCATATCTCTACGCTGGCTCCCGACGATCTCCGCAATAGTGAGCAGGATCGCCAACCCGATCAAGCTGGCGGCGATGATTCTCAGGTCTTTTGTGAGCATGCCCTCGATCTGATGCCTGAAGAGCAGGCCTACGACGGCGACCGGCAGCGTGCCGATGATGATGAGCCAGCCCAGCATCGCGTATTCCTTCTGCGATCTATCCACTGGGCCGCCGGTGACTTTGGCGAGGTTTGCGGTGATGAAACCGGCGATGATCTTGATGATGTCAGTCCAAAAGTAGAGGATCACGGCGATCAGGGTGCCGAGTTGAATGACGGCGACGAAGGCGGTCCACTGATCCGGATGCTGAGGATCGACCAGGTTCATCAACTTGCCGGCGAGGGTCAGGTGAGCGGTGCTGCTTACGGGTATGAACTCGGTGAGTCCCTGAATCAGGCCGAGGATTATTGCTTCGAGAATTGACATCTAGTATGGGTTCTCCTCTTCGCTTGGGTCAACGGGCGAGTGATAGTAGCGAGCGGGGCTCGCGTCTGTCAACGATATGCGACGATATGTTACGTAGCATGATAAGCGATCGTTGCATGAGTTCCTTGCATAGCGTCTTTGCGGTCCTTTGCGACTTTGCGCGAAACGAGACCGCGAGTGTAGACCAAGTTCCCGCTGGTTGAGACATTGACACAACGCCGCTTAAACCTGTATCGATTTTCAGCGAGTTTGAACATCACTCGTCAGCAGAGGATGACATGAGCGAAGAAGGTAAGGGAGAGTCAAAGGGCGAAGCAGGGAAGCGAGAGCTGAAGATATTCCTGGAGTTCTGGTTCTTGATCGGGCTGCTGGCGGCTTTCAACCTGTACAACTACTTTAGCGGAGGCAGCAAGTTATTTCTGATAGTAGGAATCATCTGCGTTCTGGCATTCATTGGGTGGGCTTTGTTTTATGTTTTTTATGTTCGCCGGCGCTCAGAGTGATGCAAAGTTGACAGCCTTGAGAATGATTGTTTAAGATCACGACTTGATTTCAGCGGTGAAAAGTCAACCGTAGTGGCCAGGTAGCTCAGTTGGTAGAGCAGCGGACTGAAAATCCGCGTGTCGGCGGTTCAACTCCGTCCCTGGCCACCAAACATTTCTTCGACTCCGCTCCGCAAAGCAATATTGTTAGGCCCTAAAGTGCCCAAAGGTCGGCATTCAACCGTAGCGACTCACCCTCTCAACAAATTCTAAGCAAGGTTTTCCCTTCATAACCATTCTCCATATGTGCTCGCAAACGCCCGTGCTGTGATCCTAAGGAGAAAACCCTTCCGAATTGCGAGCGGCGCAACAGGGCGTCCCGAACTCATCAACCAATGAAACATTCGAGGTCGATGAGCGTCTAATAAGAAAGAATCGAACGCCGGTGAGAAAGAGCCGGTAAAAGAATCGAGCGCCACAGCTTTTCGGAGAGGAATCTATTCATCATGAAATTAGTGCTCAGAACGTTCATTGCGCTGTACATCGTTGCCACAGGCATTGCCGTTGCCCAGGCATGGTTTGCTTATTCACCCGCCCCTGTTCCACCGGCGAGCGATCCGACACCACCAGATCAGGTTCAGACAACCGGCAACTCTACCCTGGAGATGGTCTTCGTGCTCGACACTACAGGCTCGATGGGAGGTTTGCTCGAAGGTGCAAAGCAGCGCATCTGGGGTATCGTCAATGAGGTGATGCAGTCAACTTCTCATCCTTCGGTTCGCGTCGGTCTTGTAGCTTACAGAGACCGAGGCGATGAGTACGTCACAAAAGTCTTGCCGCTGACAACCGATCTGGACCAGGTCTACTCGACCCTGATGAGCTATCGCGCCGAAGGCGGAGGCGACACCCCGGAAAACGTGCGGCGTGCGCTTGCCGATGGGGTGCGCAAAACAGGATGGTCGGCGCGCACGTAGGGTATCGCACAAATCATCTTTCTCGTTGGGGATGCGCCGCCCCACGAAGATTATCAAGACGAGCCTAGCACCGAGACGACTACCGCTGAAGCCGTAAAGGCAGGAATGATTGTCAACACGATTCAATGCGGCAACCTGGCCGGCACGCAAACGGTTTGGCAGGCGATTGCTCAGCACGGTGAGGGGCAATACTTTGCCATCGCGCAGGACGGCGGCGTACAGACGATCTCGACTCCCTACGACAAGGAGCTGTCAGAACTGGGCGCGAAGATCGGCTCGACTTTCATGGCTTATGGAGGGGGAGCCGGAGCCGCTGGCGTCCGGTATCGTTCAGAGGCGAGCCAAGGGCAGGCATCAAGGGAAATCGCGGTCGCTTCGCTCGCGCCGGCAGGAGCAGCAGCAGACCGCGCTGTGAACAAAGCGCTGAACTCGGAGGCTTATGCAGGAGACTTGCTGACCAGTCTGGAGAACGGCTCTACGAAGCTCGACAAGGTGAAAGACGAAGACCTGCCTGATGATCTGAAAAAGCTGGAGCCCGCGGCACGACAGAAGGAAATTGAAAAGCGAATCGGCGAGCGCAAGAAGATCCGCGAAGACATTCTCAAGCTCTCAAAGCAGCGCGACGAGTTCATCGCGGCGGCGCGAAAGAAACAATCCGGCAAGCCGAACAGTTTTGACTCAGCGGTTGCCGGCGCGCTCAGAGAGCAATTGGGCCGCAAAGGGATCAAATGACGAAGGTGGTCTCCTGGCATTCACC
>DATLWF010000215.1:0-3446 GCA_035576605.1 Blastocatellia bacterium
TGGCAGGCAGCAGGTCGCCGGCGATCTGCTCACGTATGAATCGATCGTACGGCTTGTCTTCGTTGAAGGACTTGATCACATAGTTCCGATACTTGTAAGCCGCGGGAACCGGAAAGTCCGAGTTACATCCGGCTGTATCGGCGTAGCGGACAACATCGAGCCAGTGCCTGCCCCATCGCTCGCCATAATGCGGGGAGGCAAGCAAACGGTCAATGACCTTCTCGAAGGCTTTTGCGGAGGTGTCATTCAGGAAAGCGTCGACCTCTTCGGGGGTAGGCGGTAGACCCGTCAGATCAAAAGTCGCGCGGCGGATCAAACTCCGCTTGTCGGCGTTGCCCACAGGTTTCAGCCCCTTACCGTCCAGCCCGGCGAGGATGAAGCGGTCAATGGCCGAGCGCAGCCAGGTCTTGTCGTTGACCTCCGGGAGCGGCGGGTTCTTGATCGGCTGAAAAGACCAGAACTTGCGCGCCTCGTCTAAGTCATAAGGCTGCCAGGGTACTTGAGCCGAATCGGTTTGCCCCCGCGGGTCCGGCGCGCCCATCTTCACCCACGCCTCGAAGTCCTTGACCTGCTCGGCAGGCAACTGACCCATCGGTGGCATCAGTAGCTTCGGATCGCTGTATTGGATGGCTTTGATCAGCAGGCTGCTGTCGGGGTCGCCAGGTCTGATGGCCGGCTGCCCGGAGTTACCTCCCTTCAACATTCCCTGTCGGCTGTCGAGCAGCAGACCGCCCTGAAGACTTTTGCTATGTGCGCTATGACACATATAGCAGTTGGACTCAAGGACCGGGCGGATCTTCTTCTCGAAGAACTCTATGCCTGCAGCCGATGGCTGTTGTTGCGCGCTGACTCGGTGCGTGGAAAGGTGTAGGCAGAGAAGATAGGGGCCTGTAACGAGAAATGCAGCGGCAATTTTAGTGAAGGCTTTCATAACCGGCATCCGCCCTGGCCGTGTGGTCACGAAGAGGGTATAGCATAGCAATCCTGTTCAGAGATGTTAAGCGGATGGACCTCGTCCGCATTCACAAGCACCTTGCCCGCCTGACGAGTTGAGTTATTACAAAGAAACCTTATTCACCCCGGATTTCAACGGACGCCGGGCGCCGTGCCAGATGAACTCACCTGTTACCCCAACTGGCAATCTCACCTCGGCTTCGAGCTTCCCGCCGGCACGCACGAGCTTAACCTCAACCTCGCCATCAGGGTGTGGAATAGAGCCGGAGACGCGCGTGAGCTTACCCACAAATGGCCGAATGACGACGCGCTTGAAGCCGGGCGCCGCCGAATCAATGCCGAGTACCGTCCGGAACAATTCGTAATTCGGACTGGAGCTCCAGGCGTGACAGTCGGAGCGAGTCGGCTCTGGCGTCTCAGCCCACGTAGTCAGACCTCGTGCAAGCATCTTGTCCCATTCGCCGAGCAGCTCGAGATAGCGGTCGCCTTCTCCCACTTGATTCACCGCTGAATGCAGGTAGTGGCGGAAGTAATAGGTGCACTGGGTGATCGATGAATCGCCCAGGACCCTGTTGACCAGAGCACGAGCGCTCTCGCCTTCGATCGCTCGAGCCAGCACGGCGAGCGAGTTGGTCTGCTGCGAAAACTCCTTCTTTAGAGGCGTGTCGGCGAAGAGTTGTCGCGACGAATCCCAGTAACGCTCCTTCACCGTTGCACGCAATCGGTTCGCAGTCTCCCGGTACTCCGAAGCTTGCCACTGCGAGCCTAAAGACTCTTCGAGCTCCGCCGCCCAATCGAGAGCGAGCAGCAGTTGCAAATCGAGCGCGGCAGAGGAGCCGTCGGCTTCCATCGGCGGTTCACCGTTTTTCCAGGCCCAATCAACGTAGTTCCACCAGGGCACGCGTTCGAGCGAGCCGTTTGGCTTCTGGTACTTCGAAAAGAAGCCGAGCACTGCACGCACACCTGGCAGCATATCGCGCACGAAACCGGCGTCGTCCTGATACATCCAGTAGTCGTGCACCATCCCAATCCACCACAGCGAAAAAGGCGGAATGTATTGCTGCTGGCGCGTCGGCGCGCGGCTCATTGTCGCGCCTTCCGCCGTGCGTGAATCGTTTACTTGCGCGATGCAGTTCTTAGCCAGCCGAGCATCGCCGGCGTTGTAGTACGAGACCAGGGCCTGAATGCGCGTGTCGCCGACGTACTGCAGCTGCTCGTAGTACGGGCAGTCCATGTAGGTTTCGTGTGCGTCAAGACGCGCAGTCCGCCATCCGACTTCCAGTATTTTGTTGAGCCGGTCCGATTGCGCGTCGAATCTTGCCTTGAACTGGAAAGGGTAACCGACATAGACGCCACGGAAGTCTTCAATCGTGAGCGGCTCGTCCCTGGTTTCGATTTTTAGATCGACGTATCGGTATGTGCGCCACCAAAGCGGGCGATACATTCGCTGTTTCCCGCCGTCGCTGATGAACACATCGTAGTAGCCGACAAACATCTTACCCTCGACTTCGTTGCGATTCCCCTTCTCTCTCGAACCGCTGCCGAAGAGTGATTCGGCATAGCCGACTTCAATCACGGCGCCTTTTCCGCCAGTCACAATCAACTCCGGGTAAGCGGTCGTAAGATGCGATTGATCGACCAGCAGCCGGGCTTTGGTGTTTGCGGGAACCATGAACGCCGCCGCCTTCTGCGGAAATTCAGAAGGCACGCTCACACCGCTCGATTGCCGCACCGAGGCCAGTCGTTCAAGCTTCTCCTCCATTAGTGGAATGTTGCGAGGCACGAGAAGCCAGCGATTTGGCGCATCTCGGGAGTCACGCGGAGCACCGCTCCAACGATCATCGGTCTGCGCCTGTACCCATCCTGAATCGTCAAAATCCGGTTGCGTCCAGCCCCATGGATAACTCGCCCCGTCTACTCTGTCGCCGGGCCCTGCGACAAAGTATCCCCGCATCTGGGCATGAGTATAATTCAATGGCTGGTAGGCCATGTTACGCGTGCATTTCCACTGGGTGCTCGTATCTACAATTCGCTCCGCCTGCGTGTCGCCTTGCAGAAGAAAGCCCGTACGATCGGTGACCTGTGCTTCGGGCGCGTACTGACCAAAATTCCACACTACAGCCGCCAGGACGTTCTTACCAGGTTTCAAGTGCGGCGCGATTTCCGCCGTTTCAAAGCGCCAATGATTCAAATCGCCTCGCGCCGGTCCCCACAAAATGCGCTCTCCATTTACGTAGAGCTGATAGCGGTTGTCGCCTGTGACGTGAATGACGAAGGATGACGGCCGGGCCGGCAACTCAAAGTCTCTGCGGAAGTGGTAGACACCATAATCGAAGGGCGAGGTGTTCGGCACAGTGATCCAGCGCGCGCTCCATACTTTTGTCAGAAGCTCAGGATTGATACGAGGTGCGGGATTGCTTTGCGCGCATGAATCGGAGCGTGTAAGGCTCACGATGAATAGCAGGGCAAGGAGGCTCGTCGAACACAAGAAG
>DATLWF010000216.1:0-6667 GCA_035576605.1 Blastocatellia bacterium
GAAGCCCGGGAACGGATCGTTGAGAGTCAACGGCAAACCCGGGAGCGAGAAGAAGAGATTGAAGTCGAAGAACGGCGCGTTGAAGTAAAGCCCTTCGCTCGGCGCAAGCGACGACTGGTCGTAGTAAACGCCGTAGCCCGCGCGCAACACGGTGTCGGCTTTAGGTCCGAGGGTCCACGCGAGACCCACACGCGGCGCCCAGTTGTTCCTGTCGGGTTCGTAACCGCTCCGCGGAATCCCGTTGGTCCCCACTGCGATCAGACTGTGCGTCGCGGGATCGTAAAGGTTCGCCCGGTCGAAGGCGTCAACCGGCGGCGAGTTGTACTCGTAGCGCATGCCCGCCGAAATAGTCAGGTTCGGTTTGATCCTGAAGCCGTCGTTCACGTAGAAACCGTAGCTCTCAGTGCGCAGGTGCTGCGCATTGTCCAACCGCGCTCCCCCCGTAACTACCGGAAGCCCCAGCAACAGATCAGCAAGAGCGTTTCCGGTTATTGGAACCTGACTCGAAAAGGTCAGGAACCCGCGCGATTGAACATCGCGAAACGCATTCTGCTGAACAGAACGAAAATCGAATCCGAACTTCAACAGGTGCTTGCCCCGCGCATAGCTCGCGCCGTCCAGGACCTGAAACATGTTGGTGGCGCTTTGTTGAGGATTGTTGTATTCATCGCCGAGCGGAGAGAAACCCGAGATCGTTATGAAGCTCAAGCCGAAGTCTCTCGGGTTCTTTGAAAGCTCCGGCAGTCCGACCTGTTTGTTGATGCTCGTTCCGCTGTTCTCCTGAAGCACCGCGGCGGCCACGCGACTGAATGCAAAGCGCGCCTCGTTGACCAACGCCGTCGAGAAGATATGCGTCTCGCCGATCATGAAGTTCTGAGCTCTTCGCGGCACGTTGTCCCCGAATCCGGGAACAGCGGGAAAGCTTGGTCCGGTGAACGGCTCGAAGAGGTCACGATCGGCGAAACTGTATCGCGCTGTCAGCTCGGACGAACTGCTCAGCGCATGTTCCAGACGCACATCGAAGTGATCGTTGCGGTCGCGCAGAACCGGAGACGATACGAAGTTCTCAAACGGAACGTTGCGATTGGGCGCTGGATACAAGGCCGCGATCGCGCGGCCAATCGGGTTGATGAACAGATCCGGGATTTTGTTTCCAGTGAACGGCTGCTGAGTGAACGGATTGATCGGCGCTCGGAACAGACTCTGCGAGAAGTCGCCCTTGCGTTCCGCCAGAGTCGGGACGTTGGTAACACGAGTGATTCCCTCCCGCACTCGCGACCCCTCGTAGTCGACAAAGAAAAACGTTCTGTTTTTGATTACGGGGCCGCCCAACGCAAAGCCAAACTGATTGCGCTGATACTTTGGCGCCGGTTGGTCAGCCGGCGCGAAGAAGTTGCGCGCGTCGAGAGCCCCGTTGCGAAAGAACTCGTAGACAGCGCCGTGCAACGAATTGGAGCCAGACTTCAGGACGACGTTTACTTGCGCGCCGACGTTGCGCCCAAACGAGGCGTCGTAGGTGCTCGTCAGCATCTCGAATTCGCGGATCGCATCGACGGGAGGATTCACGCCGGCGGAATTGAGCTTGGGGTCGAAATTGTAGACTCCGTCGAGCAGGAAGCTGTTCGAGTCTTCGCGCGCGCCGTTGACACTGAAGGCGAAGTCACCGCGAACGGAGCTTGCGGAACCTTGCGCTGCAGGCGCAGCTCCTGGCACAAGCAGCGCGAGTTCGAGAAAGTTTCGGCCATCGAGCGGCAGATTGGTGATCTGGCGGTTCTCGATTACGGTGCCCAGCACAGACGAATCCTTCCTCAACGCGGTCTCTGGCGCGGTGACTATCAATTCCTCGTTGATGGGACCGACTTCAAGCAAGATGTCCAACCTCAGTTCCTGATTGACCTGCAGCGTGGCGAGTCGAGAGTACTTTTTATAACCTGTCTGCTCAACTTCGATTCTGTAGGGCCCGGGAGGCAGCGCCGAGACTGTGAATTCACCCTGCTCACCGGTTCTTGTGATCCGCGATTCATTGGTTTCAGTCTGAACGAGTCTTATCGCGACATTCGATATTGGCGTTGTGGCGCTGTCGGTAAGCGTGCCACGAATTGAACCCCTGTGCGTCTGACCTATCGCGGAAAATTGTGACGACACTAGAGGCAGAATAAGGATCAGTAAGCAGACAGTTCTTACTTTCATAATCTTTCTTCTATACCAGAAAGAGATCGATGTTCACCAGTCGCAACCATAGTTCATTAACGGTATTGTGCTTTGGCTTGAGGGACATTTGGCCGGTTATCATCTGGCGCAAAAGCTGTGAGCGCAATCAACCATACTGCTGCCGGACAGATATGTATTGAACAAGTACGTGACTGGGAAAAAAAGCACCGCAATTCAGCGCAGTCAAGCGGGCCACTCTGGCGCGAGAATTGTCTTCTAACTAAATGGAGATGAACTCAAAGCGAGTTCGTCAAGGAGGAGTATCCTTACTACTAGGGATACTAATGTTGACTGAAAGGAGGTGACCTATATGAGGTCCAATCGAGTCAAAAGGCTAGTGACGAGAACGGTCGTCGCGGTCACCCTCCTGTTGAGCGCTTGGGCGGTTACCGGAACAACGGCTCAGGCTCAGGGTCGATGGCATGGGCGTGGTTTTGACAGGCCCAACCGAGTGTTTGTACAACCTCGTGTGTTCATCAGCCCTCAACCTCGAGTGTTCATAAGACCTCGGGTGTTTGTGGGTCCTCGAGTAGGCTTCTATTCCGGAGCCTATTCGTACCCTGGAGTCTATTCGTCCTACGTTCCGTACAGCGGAATGGCGTATCAGGAGCAGGGTTATCGTGACGGACTCAGCCGAGGTAGGGATGACGCCCGCCACGGCGAACCTTACAGCCCTAACAGCCATAGCCATTACCGAAATGCCATTAGCGTGGCGTACCGCGACGCGTTCCTTCAAGGATATGACGTCGGTTTCCGAGGGTACGCCGGCTAACGGTCAATGGTAATAAATCGCTACGGCGCCAAGGCGAGCAAAGTCGTATCCTGGCTTTGTTCGCCTTTTCTCTAAACACCAGCAATTCCCACTCATGCTTCCCACACTCGCCGGATGCTGTACCAGCAATTCGCCGCTGGTGTCGCACTGCGACTCTATCGTTTCAAAAGCTGGAGTCCCAAGAGTGGTTTTGCTATTCTTGCCACGCGGTAAACTGACCGGCCAGCGCAACCTCCCGGTGCGCGGTCACGTACTTCTTATCGCCAGTGAGTGTGCCCAACCTATATCGCCTCAAGTATGGAGGAGATCATGAAATCGATGTTCTTCCGAACGATCTCGCTTTTTCTTGTTTGCTCTCAAGTCATATTCGGACAATCTCCCGCTCAGCCTCGAATAGAACGCGTAGAAAAGGGGTTACTACCCTCAGTTCTAATCAAGGGTGACCCAGCCTGGACTATCCAGGAGCGTATGAAGTACTACAAAGTTCCGGGGGTGAGCATAGCAGTCATCAACGACTTCAAGATCGAATGGGCGAAGGCCTACGGCGTCAAGGACACCGAAACGAACGAACCCGTCAATACCGAGACTCTCTTTCAAGCCGGTTCAATCAGCAAACCGGTGGCGGCCATGGCAGCGCTAAAGAAAGTCGAGCAGGGAAAGATCACGCTCGATGAAGACATCAACAATAAGCTGACAACATGGAAGCTTCCGGATAACGAATTCACAGCAAAGAAAAAGGTAACGCTGGCCAATCTGCTTAGTCACACGGGCGGGCTTACCGTCCACGGCTTTCCCGGATACGCGCCGGACGAAAAGATACCGACTTTGCCTCAAATCCTGGACGGCACTCCGCCGGCGAATACGCCCGCGGTCCGGGTCGATTTCGAGCCGGGCACGAGGTTCAGATATTCAGGCGGGGGAGTCACGATCGCGCAGTTAGCCATCATGGATATCGAGAAGAAGCCGTATCCTCAGATCGCGCAAGAAACCGTACTCGGACCCTTGAAGATGACCAGCAGCACCTACCAGCAGCCCCTGCCCTATGAGACACGCAAAAAGGCGGCGACAGGATACAGGAGCGACGGGAAGGCGGTCGCGGGAAAGATCCACGTCTATCCGGAAATGGCGGCGGCCGGACTCTGGACGACCCCCACCGACCTCGCAAGGTTCGCGATCGAATCTCAACTCTCTTTGGTGGGCAAATCCAACAAGGTCCTTTCAAAGGAGATGACCTCAAAGATGGTGTCGCCCTTCCTCGCATCGGAACCGGCGGGGCTCGGCTTTTTTACCGAGAAGCACGGAGCCGCAACATACTTCGGTCATGGCGGCGCCGATGAGGGGTTCCGAGCGCAGCTACTCGTTCACAGGGACAAGGGCTACGGCGCAGTCGTCATGGTGAACTCCGACAACGGACAGATCATGAACGAAATCATCCGAAGTATCGCGAGAGAGTATCAATGGGAAGATTACCTGCCGCAGCCGCGCGAAGTCGTTTCGGTTGACGCCGCCAGGCTCAATGAATACAGCGGCCGCTTCCTGGTGAATCCGGATCGGGTTCTAACGTTGACTCAACAGGGCGGCAGACTCTATGCGGAGCCGACGGCATCGCCAAAGTTCGAGCTCTTACCTGTTTCCGAAACCGAGTTTCTGAGAAAAGACGCCGACATCCGTTACACTTTCGTGAAGAGCCCGAGCGGAAGCGTCGACTCGATCCGATTGAATTTCGCCGAAGGAAGCTCAGAAGCGCCGCGAATCTCTAAGGACGCGATGGTTCCATATGAACAATTGATGGCGGGTAAGCTCAACGAAGCGGTCGAAGGCTACAAGAAGATCAAACGAGAGAAGCCGCTCAACGCCGCGGTTCAGGAGGCTCGACTCAACGATTTGGGGTACTCGCTGCTTCGGGACGGAAGAGTCGCTGAAGCGATTGCGGTCTTCAAGGTAAACGTCGAGCTATATCCTCAGTCGTCAAACGTCTACGACAGCCTTGGCGAGGCTCACCTGGCAAACGGGGACAAGGAGCTCGCGGCTACTAACTACAAGAAGTCACTGGAGTTGGACCCGCACAATCAGAACGCGGCCAATATGTTGAAGAAACTTCAACCGTGAGCGGTATAGCCGGGTCCGGCGCCCTTTTTCTGGGTCAGCGTGGCGCTAATCCCGTTCATAACCGAAGACTTTGATCCAGCGGGCCACCTTTTGCCCGCGCCCGCAATCCTAGTAACGGAGCGTCTGGCAAGATGGGGCTCCTAGTGAATCAAATGAGAGGGGACGTGAGTATGAACCTAAGTCGAACGAAAAGAGCAATGACGGGAGGGGCCTTTGCGTTGGTTTTCCTGTTCAGCGTCGGGATAATGACCGGGACAACGGCGCAGGCTCAAGATCGAGATCGCAATAATCGCTGGGACCGCAACCGGGATAATCGGACTGAGCAACGAAGTCAGACCGTTCAGCGAGATCGCAACCGTGACGGCGATTGGAATCGCCGGCAGGCTGCTGAACGCGCTCGCGAGATTGAACGCGCTCGTCAGTTGGCGTGGCAACGGGAGCAAGAGAGAAATCGCTACGTCTATACCTATCCCAGAACGTACGGCTACGGCGGCTACGGGAACGGCGGCTACCGCGGTAGCTATGGTGGTTACGGCGGCGGCTACAACAACAGCGAAGTGCAGAGGGGTTATTATGACGGATTGAACCGGGGTCAGGAGGATGCTCGCGACCGCAGGTCTCCCAATCCTAATAACTCGAGCCACTTCAGGTCGGGCAACGCCGCGTACCGCGAGGGGTTCGTTAGAGGATACCAGGTTGGTTACCGCCAGTACGGCGGCGGTCGCCGATGGTAATTGGCGCGATACACCGAGGACTACTTGAGCGAACAGGGCTGGCGACGGACCCTGTTCGCTCAACTCTATTTAGAGCCAACCCAGGTTGAATTATGCTCGACGTCTGATCTCTCATCTGCCAGTCGCAGCCACTGCCACGAGGCGAATAGCGCTCCAAGCTTCTCTCTCTTGCTTGGAAGTCATCCACCCTTCATCCAGCCACACCAACCCTCAGACTCATTATTCGTTCACAAATTCGTTCACAAAAAGGGCGGGGCGCAGATGTCAAATTCTTAGTACTTCCTCAGCCGCTGATTGACACTCCACTCACGCGGTAGATAGCCTTCCTGCGTGACCGAATTGGTGATGCAGATCAAACAGGCGGCCCGGGAGCTTGGCTTCGAGCTCGCCGGCATCGCAGCGGTCGAACCGCTCGAACGCGACGATATCGCATTTCACGAGTGGTGCGACCAGGGGTTTGCGGCGGGCATGGACTACATGACCCGAAGGCCGGAGCTGCATGCTCACCCTCGCACGCTCGTGCCTTACGCGCAATCGCTGATAACGCTTGCTGTTGACTACGCAACCGCCGCGCCCTTGTTTGAACACGAGCATCGTTACGGCCGCGTGGCCCGCTACGCCTGGGGACTCGATTACCACGATGTGGTGAAACCGCGGTTGAAGATGCTCGTTAGCAAGATTAAGGGGATTGTTGGCCGCGAGATCCATGCGAGATGCTTTGTCGACGCGGTGCCGCTTCTGGAGCGAGCGCTGGCCGCGCGTGCGGGGCTTGGATTCTTCGGCAAAAACACCAACCTGCTCCAACCGCGAAGCGGCTCGTGGTTCTTTCTTTCAGAGATAC
>DATLWF010000217.1:0-11029 GCA_035576605.1 Blastocatellia bacterium
CGCGCCGAGCGGCAAGCGCGAAAGACCCGCCGATCAAACCGACTCCTACGACTGCGATGTGCTTGAAGTGCATAATCAGACCGCTGACCGACGACGGGCGACCGGCGAGTGACCGATGGCCGCGAACGGATGGCCGTTCAACCCGTGACTGCTGACGGGCGACCGGCGACTGACCGATGACCTGCGACCGGTGACCAAACCATTACGTGAAGTGTGCGAGCCGTCCTCGGTCGACGGTCCGCGGTCGTTTGTCCTCAGTCCTTCACCGCCGCTTCCTCCACTCCGGGAGCCACTTCGCGATCCACCGCCAGCGCAATCAACCTCAGACGGTGCATCAGCTTCTCAAACTGCTCGGGCAGCAACGACTGCGCCCCGTCGCACAACGCGTTCTCCGGATCGTTGTGAACCTCTATCAGCAACGCGTCGGCTCCAGCAGCGACGGCAGCCTGGGCCACCGGTGGAACCTTGTCGCGACGCCCGGTCGCGTGGCTCGGGTCGGCAGCTATCGGAAGATGAGACAGCTTCTTGAATACCGGAATCGCCGAGACATCGAACGTGTTTCGCAAGTAAGGCTCGAAGGTGCGAATGCCTCGCTCGCAGAGGATCACTTCGCGATTGCCGCCCGACATAATGTACTCGGCGGCGAGCAGGGTCTCTTCTATCGTAGCCGCCGGCCCGCGTTTGAGCAGTACCGGTTTGTTGATTCGTCCAACTTCGCGAAGCAGATTGAAGTTCTGCATATTGCGCGCGCCGATCTGAAGTATGTCAACGTATCGAATGAACAGCGGAATCTGTGACGGCTCCATCACTTCCGACACGACCAGCAGGTCGTAACGATCGGCCGCCTGCCTCATATACTTCAGACCTTCCTCCCCGAGTCCCTGAAACGAATAGGGCGAAGTGCGGGGTTTGAAAGCTCCGCCTCGCAGCACCTTGGCTCCATTGCGCGCCACTATCTCAGCGATATCCATGACCTGATCTCGGCTCTCGATCGTACACGGTCCGGCCATCATCACGACTTCGCGTCCGCCGATGGTCACGTCTTTGATGGTAATCTGCGTACCTTCGGGGCTGAAGCCGCGGCTGGCGAGCTTATAGGGGGCGGTTATCCGCAGCACCTCCTTGACGCCCTCCAGCAACTCGATGTCTCGCCAGTCGATGTCACGCTCGCCGACCGCGCCGAGCACGGTGTGTCGCACGCCGGTTGAGCGATGTATGTCGAATCCTAACCGTACGAGTTTGTCTATTACTCCGGAGATCTGCTCTTCAGTAGCAGTCTCGTCCATTACTATGACCATTCGTAGTGCCGCTCCTTCTTCAGCGCTTCTTTGCAGTCTCTGCGTATTTGCGACTTTGCGCGAACCTAGTCTGGCGCAAAGACGCTAAGCCGCCATGACGCAAAGTCTCAATTCTTCTCTCGCTTCTTCCGCTTCCCCGAGTTCCCATCCTTCGTTTCTTTCTCGACCGTCACACGCTCTATGCGTCGCGATTCGTCAATGATTCTCTCGAACAAGCGGCGAACGGCGGTGCGATCCAACGGTCCCGGGTTGATGCCGGTGACGTGAGCGATGACTTCGCGCTCGCGATCCGGCGAGTAGATCGCCAGCCCAAGCTCGCGCTTGATTCGCCCAAGCTCGATAGCGCACTGCGAGCGAGCGTTGAGCAGCTTCACCAACTGCTCATCGAGCCGATCGATTTCGTCTCGCCAGTCCTCTATCTTCAAATCAATCCCCGCCAACTTGTAGGGGCGTCCCTCTGTGGGCGCCCCGGTTCACTCGTAGGCGCTGTCACGGTAGAGAGGGGCGCCCACGGAGGGACGCCCCTACAGGCTTATGATGATCACATTGACGACCACTAGTTTAAGCGCGTGAGGCAAAAGCAGCAATGATAACCCGGGATTTGAGGACCGAATCGTGAGGATTATCAACCGGCAGATCGGCTCGAAACCAACCAGCGAGTAAGGGCGCCGACCTTTTCTATCAAAGCAGGATCGCCCGTGTTGCTTTCAATCTCTGCGACGATGCGGCTGCCCACGACGGCGGCATCGGCGTGCTGCCAGACGTCAGCGACGTGCTCAGGAGTCGAGACGCCGAACCCGACAGCGACAGGCAGATCGGTGAATCGCCTCACTCGCTGAACGAGATCCGCGGCCGCTTCAGACATGTTTTGTCTAACCCCGGTTACGCCCGTTCGCGAGACCGCGTATACGAACCCGCTGCTGGCTTCGCTCACCAGCTTAATGCGCTCGTCGGTGCTGGTGGGCGCAACGAGAAAGATCAAATCAATTCCGGCATCGCGCATCGCGGCTCGAAACTCATTGCCCTCTTCCGGCACGAGGTCAGTCCCGAGCACACCGTCGACGCCGGCGCTTCGAAGCTCGTCGCCGAGCCGCTCAAGCCCAAGCGAGAGAAGCGGATTCAGATAGCTGAACAGCACTATTGGAATTTCGCTCTGCCGGCGGACTCGGCGCACGAGTTCGAGACAATCGCGAACGCTCACGTGATTGGCGAGCGCTCGCTCGGAAGCTCTCTGAATCACTGGGCCGTCGGCCATCGGATCAGAGAACGGCACACCGAGCTCGATGATGTCAGCCCCGCTGCGTTCAAGTTCGAGGATAATTTGCTCGGTGGCTTCGAGAGAAGGGTCGCCCGCGGTGATGTACGGAATGAACCCCTTACGAGTCCCGTTTCTGAGTTCATTGAACTTTGCTTCGATTCGCGTCATTGATTGTCTTCGTGATTGCGCCAATCTGATAAACTTCCCCGGTGTCCCCGTCGCCAGTAAACTGGACAGCGATTCGTTCGTTCCTGAGTGTAGTTAGTTCGTTCTCGATCTCATCCCGACTGGGCGAATGAGCGCGCCACCTTACCTTCGACCACAGTCAACTCATCGTCCAGTTGGGCGAACTCGATGAGCACCCATTGATTAGGGTATTGCCGTTTTATTTCTTCGAGTGTCATACAACAACCGTTGCTAGTGGCCTGTAACGTTGAAATCGATAGCGTCGCTGGAACAGGCCAACGTCTCGTTGAGGTTGATCTGATTCGTCTTCCTCTCATTAACACACTCTTCAGAGGGGTGATCTGCGGAGCGCGGATCTCCAAACTGTTTCAACAGTTTCACGCCCTCCGCAGGCGGCAAAACCGTTAAAACGGTTGGGACCGAGCGGTGACTCGCCGACACCCAACTGAAGTTGGGCGTTAATGAAAAGGCCGTTATCGAATTGAATGTTACAGGTCACGAGCTCGCCTTCATCCCTTGAATGGAGTCTGTATGAATCTGCGATGTCCAAAGATCAGCATGCCTCGAACTTCCGACTCGGCTAGCGACCTGCCAGGAGTTCCGCCACCGTGTTCACATCCTTATCGCCCCGCCCCGAGAGATTCACAACGATGATCTGCTCGCGTGGCATCGAAGGGGCCACCTTGATTACTTCAGCTATCGCGTGTGCGCTTTCGAGCGCTGGGATGATCCCTTCAAGCTGCGCCAAAAGCTCAAACGCTTTCAGCGCTTCAGCGTCGCTCGCTTTCGAATAACTGATCCGCCCGATGTCGTGCAAATAAGCGTGCTCCGGCCCGATCGCCGAGTAGTCCAATCCCGCTGACACAGAATGCGTAGTCGATATCTGGCCGTTCTCATCCTGCAAAACGTAGCTCCGGGTCCCCTGCAACACGCCCGGGCTCCCTCCGGCAAACCGCGCCGCGTGCTCGCCAAGCGCTTCGCCTCGGCCGCCCGCTTCGACGCCGATCATTCGCACGCTCTGGTCGGCGAGGAATTCGTGGAACAAGCCGATCGAGTTGCTTCCCCCGCCAACACAAGCGATCAACAAATCAGGTAGCCGGCCCTCGGCTTCGAGTATCTGTCTTCGCGCTTCGCGGCCGATCACCGATTGAAAATCTCGCACCATCACCGGGTAAGGATGCGGTCCCATCACCGAGCCCAGCAGGTAATAAGTGTCCGCGACATTTGTCACCCAATCGCGCAGAGCTTCGTTGATCGCATCCTTTAGCGTGCGGCTGCCGGCCTCGACCCCCACTACCTCGGCACCGAGCAAGCGCATTCGAAAGACGTTCAGTTCCTGACGGCGCATGTCCTCGGTGCCCATGTAGACCACGCACTTCAAGTTCATCAACGCGCATACAGTCGCGCTGGCAACTCCGTGCTGACCCGCGCCGGTCTCGGCGATGATACGAGTCTTGCCCATTCGCCTGGCGAGCAACGCTTGCCCGACGGCATTGTTGATCTTGTGCGCGCCCGTGTGACAGAGGTCTTCCCGCTTGAGATAAATCCGCGCGCCGCCGAGATGAGCGGTCAGGCGTTGAGCAAGCATTAGAGGCGTGGGCCGCCCAACGTAGTTCGCCAGCAGGTATTCAAGCTCACGATGAAATGCGGGATCGCGCTTTGCTTCTTCATAAGCAGCGATCAGCTCCTCGATCGGGTGCATGAGCGTCTCGGGAACGAATCGTCCACCATAAGGCCCGAAGTGCCCCGCCGCGTCAGGCTGCAAATAAAGTTTGTCTGTTTCTAGTTTGCTCATACAGTTGCTTCCGAGTTCGTAGTTCGGCCTTTAGGCGGAAGTTTGCAGGCTTGGCTTTGCGCGGCGCGGTACTACAAACTTCCGCCTAAAGGCCGAACTACGACCTGGCTGTTTCGCTCGCGATGAGCGCATTGGCTCGCCCGGCCATCGCCATGAAGCCTCGCAGTTTTTCCAAATCTTTGCGGCCGGGCTCGGCTTCGACGCCGCTGCACACATCAATCGCCGCAGGCCGCACCTGAGTGATCGCATCCCATACGTTTTCAATGTTCAACCCGCCAGCAAGAATGATCGGCGCCAGGTGTTTCGCTTCGATCGCTATTCGCCAATCGAATCTCCGTCCCGTACCTCCGTAGCTACCTTCGCTGCTCGAATCCAATAAGACCATGTTCACTCGATAGCTCTCGATCAAGCTCAGATCGAAATCCTGCTCCACGCGAATAGCCTTGATCGTTTTAAACGTCCTGATCGAGGCGAGACGCTCACAGAATTCCGGCGATTCATCGCCGTGCAACTGGACCGCGCTCAGACGCAGTTCGGAAGCGATGTCAACGATGCGACTCGCTTCTTCATTCACGAACACCCCTACCGTGCACACGTTTGGCGCTATACCGGTGATCACCTCACGAGCCGCGTAAGGTTCGACATAACGAGCGCTCGACGACCAGAAGTTGAACCCCAGCGCATCGGCTCCGGCGTCCACTGCTGCTTGAGCCTCTTCCAGAGATCGGATGCCGCAGATTTTGACCTTCACTCTACTCATCCTGTGTTCTTAGTTCCCCGCCGCAGTTCAAATCAGGCTTCTTCAATCAATCGGCTTAGGGCCTCCCCCGGATGCTGGGCGCGCATAAGGTGCTCTCCTACCAGGAATGCGCTGAACCCCGCTGACCTCAGCCGTCGAATATCGGAACCCGTGTTGATGCCGCTCTCGCTCACCAGGATCGCACCTGCCGGGGCAAGAGGCGCAAGTTGAATCGACGTGTCGAGATCAACATCGAACGTCGTGAGGTCACGGTTGTTTATCCCAATTATTGACGCGCCCGCTCGAGCCGCGCGCATCATCTCATCAGCGGAGTGGACTTCGACCAGAGCATCGAGACCGAGCTCGTTCGCCAATCCAATCAGGCGCGCGAGCAGCTCGTCTTCAAGTATGGCGACGATCAAAAGCACCGCATGCGCGCATGCGATTCGCGATTCGTAAAGCTGATAGGTGTCGAAGATAAAGTCTTTCCTCAGCAGCGGCAGCCCGACTTCTCGAACGGCCTCAAGGTGTACCAGCGAGCCGCCAAAGAAATCTTCCTCGCATAGTACCGACAGCGCCGCCGCGCCGCCGCTCGCGTAACTCTCTGCTATGCGCACCGGGTCGAAGTCTTCGCAGATGATGCCTTTCGATGGCGACCGCTGTTTGATTTCGGCGATGACGTTTAGCCGGTCTCGCCGGCGTAACGCAGCCGCGAACGATCGCTCTCCAGCCAGCGGCAGCGCGAGCGCCTTCGCCGTTACCTCCCCAATGGGCGCGCGGCGCTTGGCCTCATCCAAACGTCCGGCCTTCGCCTCGACTATGCGATCGAGGACGCCGCCCGCACTCAGCAAACCTGGTTGTTGGATTCGTGTCTCCACAGTTGATGTCGTATTCCCAACTTTGCGGCTTCGTGACTTGGCGTCTTTGCGTAAAGAATATTTCGCGAAGAATATTTCGCGCAAAGGGGTATTTCGCGCAAAGTCGCAAAGAACCGCGAAGTCGCAAAGTCAAAGCGTCAGGAAATTCTGCAGCAGCTTCTTTCCGTGTTCTGTCATCACCGACTCGGGATGAAACTGGACGCCCTCGATCGGGAACTTTCGGTGCCTGAGTCCCATAATCAGTCCGTCGGGCGTCGTCGCTGAGACTTCCAACGAGTCAGGCAGATCTTCCTTCTCGACGATAAGCGAGTGATACCTGGTCGCCTTGAATCTGTAGGGCAGTCCGCGAAAAATTGTCGCCGAGTCGTGACATATCTCCGATGTCTTGCCGTGCATCAGGTAAGGTGCGCGCACAACGCGACCCCCGAACGCCTCACCGATAGCTTGGTGTCCAAGACATACGCCCAGGATCGGCACTTTGCCGCCGAACGCAAGGATCACGTCAATTATGGCACCCGCATCACTCGGCACACCGGGACCAGGTGAAATCAGAATTCTCTCCGGCTTGAGTTTCCGCATTTGCTCAATTGTGATCGCGTCGTTCCGATAGACCACGGGCTCAGCGCCAAGCTCGCCAAGATATTGGACAAGGTTGTAGGTGAACGAGTCGTAGTTATCGATGACTAGAATCATTGAACGGTGATCTTTTTGATCTCGATTCGCTGCTTGGGCTTGTCGCCATCCACCTCGGCCTGGGCGATCTTGTCTACTATTTCCAACCCCTCGACCACCCTCGCGAAGGGAACGTGCTTGCCGTCAAGCGCCGGGTTGTCCTTGGAGATGACGAAGAAGTACCAATTCGTCGTGCCGTCAGCGGCCTGTCGCATCGAGACCGTGCCGCGCTCTTGTTTCACATCCGTCCTCTCGGCCGGAATTGGCCAGAGGCTGAACTGGCGTTTCCGATTTGGGCTGTCTTGCGGCCAGTCTCCAAGGTAGCCCACTTCCAGAAAGTAGCTTTGA
Source organism: Blastocatellia bacterium (assembly GCA_035576605.1). Lineage (GTDB taxonomy): Bacteria > Acidobacteriota > Blastocatellia > UBA7656 > UBA7656 > Onstottus_A. Next base: position 7,175 of record DATLWF010000217.1, read on the forward strand.
GAGACGCGAAAGAAGGTCGCGCCTTCGTACAAACCTGCCCGCGCGTAACGAACGAAAGCGCGCGCAGTGTTCGGCGCGGTCTCAGGCCGAAGTTGAAGCTTAATATTTCCGAACGATGTCTCTATCGTAGCATTCATAGATTTCATCTGATCGAGAGTCGGCGTCTTCTCACGAATGGTGACTTTCTTGATTTCAATTCGTTCAGCGGCTACACCGGCGGCGCTTGCTGGAGACATCGAAATGTTCGAAGCGACATCCATGCCTTCAACGACTCGGCCAAATACGGTGAAGGTCGAATCGAGAACCGCCTGGGCAGGTCCCGCATTCAGCACGACAAAAAACTGTGAGCCCGATGTGCCAGGCTTGACGTCGTTCGAACCGGCGCGCACGGCTGCCAGCACTGAAGACACAGCTCCAGGGGTATGCTTGTTCTTGTTGACTTCGTCCGGAAGCCCGGCATTCAGCCCTCCGGTGCCATATCGCGCACTGGCCCGCGGATTCTTCGACAGAGGATCTCCGCCTTGAATCAACCCGTACTTAACCAGTCGGTGAAACGTTGTGCCGTCGTAAGCTCCCTCTCGCGCGTTCTTGACGAAGTACTCTACGTGACGAGGCGCGTCCTTCGGGAAGAATTCGATTACCATTTGGCCGTTGGATGTGTCGACGACTGCTTCGATGTTGTCGTAGTCACTACTGCCCGCAGCTTGTGGGATAGACTCGCGCAAGTTGCTGGAGGACGCCGATTGTTCGGGCCCCCGGGAACCCAGGGCGATAAAAGCGATCGTGACGCAGAAGATTCCTACCGTTCGCATCGCAGGCTCTCCTTTGAAAAGGTCCGACAAACTTCAGTTTGTCGTGGCCTGAATCCGGCAAACAACCGCCGACAAACTGAAGTTCGTCGGACATCGCCAGCGCATCTTCCTTGCTTCAGGCGTCGTTTCGGACTTTATATACGACTCCATTGTGTTGAGATGGCGCCAGGATCCCGGTCGTTACCTGAGTGCTGATTGTCGCGCAAATTTGTATGGCGCACAACCGGCAGCACGGCCAAAAAAAAGGGCCCGCCAAGCGGCGGGCCAGAGTAAAGGGTTGCCATGATGCCAGTAACCTGAGGAGCAAGAGGGTGGCGCGCGCGCCTTAGAGTATAAGTGCTATTGACTCCTTAACCACCGAACCGTCAGCAGAAAGCAAACGAGCGCTGCGGCGCCTTGAACCAACCACGCAACACCCAACAACGATTCGGGCGAGATATTGTAACTCTCCGCGAGGCCGGCGTTTCCCCTGGCTACCGCTGCCGTGATACCGCTGAAGAGAAGGAACGCGGCGAGCACGCCAAAGCCGCTGAGCCTGCTTCGAGCCGTACTCTCGGCTTCCTGCTTAGCGGCGCGATAGGGCGCCCATTCCAAACGCTCCGTTGCAGCGTATGACGTGCTCTCCATTCGCTCTGCTAATCCCGTCATGAGTTGCTCCGTGATCGTAACGCTCAGTCCGGGGGCTGAATCTTAGGTCATCCATAAAGGCAAAGGGGATGCCATTCCCTGCTCTTATCGGCATGTCGCCGCTAAACGTCAAGCTGAGCGGAGCTTGCGCCGTTCATTGTGTTGGAACTAAGTCGCAGGCACTCCTCGATCTTCGGTCAGACTGCTTGAAGGTGTTCATCGGATCCTGTCATTCAGGAAGATGGCGGGCTTGCTTTTCGGCGTCGGAATATATGAAATGTCCGTGCCGCGCAGAGCAGCATCGCTGGAATCGATCCTGGCGGCGAAGCCCAGATGGCCAAAGCAGGTTGGGACAGAAAAACGTGGGTGAGCCTGATACCCAACGGCATCGGGCAGGTGAAGCCCAATCACTACGGCGAGATCATAAAGACGATCTGGCGTAACCGTGACGAACTTCCGTTTGCTCTACGCATACTGAAGAAAGGTGTGTGTGATGGCTGCGCGCTTGGAACGACTGGCATACATGACTTTACGATGGACGGCGTTCATCTGTGCATGATCAGGCTCGATCTGATGCGGCTCAACACAATGCCGGCGCTTGATGTAAAAGAGTTGCTGGATGCGAATCGGCTCGCGCGTATGACAGCAGCCGAGTTGCGGGAGTTCGGGCGCCTCCCTTATCCGATGATCCGGCGGCGAGGCGAGCCGGGGTTCACACGGGCAACCTGGGAACAAGCAATTGACCTGATAGCAGCGCGCCTGGCACACACAGACGCCCATCGAATGGCCTTCTACCTGACTTCGCGCGGACTGACCAACGAGGTTTACTATGTCGCGCAAAAAGCAGCGCGATTCCTCGGCACAAACAACGTAGATAACTCTTCTCGCATCTGCCACGCTCCTTCAACCGTTGCCTTGAAACAGTCGCTCGGGGTTTCTGCTTCTACGTGTTCGTACAAGGACTGGATCGGGACTGACCTCATTGTGCTCTTTGGAAGCAACACTCCCAACAACCAACCAGTCACGACCAAGTACATCTATCACGCGAAGAAACAGGGCACACGCGTCGCGGTAATCAATCCCTGCCGAGAGCCCGGGCTCGAGCGCTATTGGATTCCATCCGTGGTCGAGAGCGCGCTGTTCGGCACTCGAATCGCCGATGCGTTCTTTCAGGTCCATACGGGCGGAGACAAGGCGTTCATTGCCGGTGTGATCAAGCACTTGATCGATCGGGGCTGGATCGATAACAACTTCATCGCCGCTAATACGACAGGATTCGATGACTTGAAAACGGCTCTGGGGACCTATTCCTGGGAACTTCTCGAAGCGGGCTCAGGCTCGACTCGCGAAGAGATGCTGCGGTTCGCCACAATGATCGCGGAGGCAAAGAGCGCGGTGTTCGTCTGGTCCATGGGAATCACTCAGCATCGTGACGGCGTAGCAAATGTTCGAGCCATCGTCGACCTCGCCTTGACGCGCGGCTTTGTTGGTCGCGAGAAGTGCGGACTGATGGCGATACGCGGCCACTCCGGCGTCCAGGGCGGCGCCGAGGTGGGAGCTGTGCCGAACCAGTTTCCTGGCGGCGTTGCGGTGGATGCCGGCGGCGCGAAGCAGTTTTCCGAGTTGTGGGGCTTCGATGTTCCAGGCTGGCGCGGGATGAACGCCGTCGAGATGATCGACGCGGCACACGAAAGCAAGCTCGACGGGCTCTATCAAGTCGGCGGCAACTTTCTCGAGACGTTGCCCGAACCCGAATACGTGCGCGAGGCGGTTGAATTAATCCCATTACGCGTCCATCAAGACATCGTTCTCAGCCCGCAGATGATGGTCGAACCGGCCGATACCGTCGTGCTGCTTCCTGCGCAGACTCGCTACGAACAGCGCGGCGGAGGAACCGAAACGTCAACCGAACGGCGAATATTGTTCAGCCCCGAGATACCCGGAAGACGAATCGGAGAAGCATTGCCCGAATGGGAGATCCTGATGAGGATCGCTGAACGCGCTCGGCCCGACCTTGCTCACCTGATTCACTTCAACGACGCCCAGTCGATTCGCAACGAACTCGCGCGAGCGGTTCCCGCCTATGCAGGCATTCAGCATCTAAACAAAGCCGGTGATCAGATACAATGGGGAGGCGAACGTTTATGTGAAACACCTAGCGCCGACGGCCGCTCAGTCACGCATTTCCCGATGCCGGACGGCCGTGCGAGATTCTCCGTCATCAAGGTTGAGGAAGAAACGCCGAGTCCGAAGCTGAGGCTCTCCACGCGGCGAGGCAAGCAGTTCAACAGCATGGTTCATCGAAGCATGGACCCATTGACCGGAGCACGCCGCGAAGACGTGCTGATGAGCCGGCAGGACGCTGAGAGAATCGGAGTCATAGACGGCGATCGAATTCAACTCACAAGCACAATCG
>DATLWF010000218.1:0-10782 GCA_035576605.1 Blastocatellia bacterium
TATCGATAGGACACCGCTACGCGGTTATCCTCTGTTGCGTTGTAGAAGGGTGCCAAGTGGAATGTCCAAACTCCAGTCCACCAACGCCTTTGTTAGGATTCGGGAGAGAAAATGTCCAAAAGCCAAATGCGCAAGCTGGCAGCAAAGCGCTACTGCGAACTGCTACTGCGAACTGCTGCTTTCCATCCCGCCGCCAATCAATTATCATAACGCCGCTTTCGTAAGCTTGAGCTCCCAGGCTCATCGATTTTTCCACTGAGAACCAAGCCGTGACACGATATGAGTGATCCTAAATACGCAGTCGAAATGCGCGGAATCAGCAAGCAGTTTGGCGAAGTGCTGGCCAATGATCACATCAGCCTCGCCATTCCCGACAGATCCATCCACGCAATCATCGGCGAAAACGGCGCCGGCAAGTCCACCGTGATGAACATCCTCTACGGCTTCTACGCGGCCGACGAGGGCGAGATTCTGATCGACGGCGAGCAGCGTGCGATCAACGGACCCGGCGATGCGATAAAGCTCGGGCTGGGCATGGTGCATCAGCACTTCATGCTGGTCGAGCCGCTAACCGTGACTGAAAACATTATCCTGGGCGCTGAGCCTACGGCCGGACTCTCGATCGACTATCGCAAAGCGCGGGCACGAGTCCGCGAGATATCCGAACAATACGGCTTAAAGATCGATCCCGATGCGCACATCGCAGATCTCTCTGTCGGACAACAACAGCGCGTCGAGATACTGAAGACGCTCTATCGTGGCGCTCGAATCCTGATCCTCGACGAGCCGACCGCGGTGCTCACTCCGCAAGAAGTCGCCGAAATGTTTGCCATACTCCGCGGCCTGCGCGATCAAGGCAAGACGATCATCATCATTACTCATAAGCTCGCCGAGGTGCTGGCGCTTTCTGACAACATCACGGTGATGCGCGACGGCAAAGTAGTCGGGAACCTGCCAACAAGCGAGGCAACGGCCGAGGGGCTTGCGCGGCTGATGGTCGGCCGAGAGGTTCTGCTCCGCGTCAAGAAAGATGAGCCCAAGCCCCGGGACGTGGTGTTGAGCGTGCGAGGGCTCACCCTTTTGGGCGTCGAAGGTAATCCGATTCTGCTTGACGTTTCGTTCGAGGTGCGCGGCGGCGAGACGCTTGGGATTGCGGGTGTCGAAGGCAACGGCCAAACCGAGTTGATAGAGATCCTCGCGGGCCTGCGCAAAGCAACCGATGGCGAGGTGCTGCTGGAAGGCAAGGGCATCGACGAGCTTGATCCGCGTCAACGCAAATTGCGTGGCATCGCTCACATCCCTGAGGATCGCCATCGGCGCGGGCTGTTGCTCACATTCGATCTCGCCGGCAACAGCATTCTTGGCGTGCATCGCAATCATCCGATCTCCGGGGCGGTGCTGTTGAACAAAGATGTGATCGTCGATCGAGCCGAACGTCTGGTAAGTGAGTACGACGTGCGCCCGCCAAACATATCGCTGCCCGCGCGCGCGCTGTCCGGGGGCAATCAACAGAAGCTGATCGTGGCGCGCGAGTTCGATATCAAGCCTCGATTGGTCCTGGTGGCGCAGCCCACTCGCGGCGTCGATATTGGAGCGACCGAGTTCATTCACCGGAAGCTGATCGAGCTTCGAGACGCGGGGACCGCGGTACTGCTGGTGTCGGCCGAACTGGATGAAGTGTTGAGTCTGAGCGATCGGGTGGTGGTGATCTACGAAGGGCGCCTTGTCGGCGAGGTCGATCCGAAATCGGTAAGCGAGGAAGAGATCGGCTTGATGATGACCGGCGGCAAGACTTAACGACCTTTGCGTCTCTGCGGAACTTTGCGTCTTTGCGCGAAACGTCTTTTGGTTTAGTCCTGGGTAAACTTTGAAGCTGGAGGTGAACCCATGACTGAAAACGAAATCGCTTCAATCATCGTCGATACAGCTCTCCACATCCATCGAGACCTTGGTCCAGGTCTATTCGAGACCGTTTACGAGCGAATTCTGGAAGTTGAATTAACAAACCGCGGCTTGAGCGTGGACCGCCAAGAGCCAATACCGATTGTCTATAAAGGCGTGCACTTCCGATCGGGCTTTCGCTGTGACCTGCTGGTGCAAGACAAGGTCATCGTCGAAGTAAAGTCGATCGAAGCGCTTCATCCCGTCCACAAGAAGCAGGTGTTGACCTATTTGCGGTTCGCCGACAAAAGATTGGGATTGCTGATCAATTTCAATGTGGCGCTGATCAAGGATGGGATAGTGAGACTGGTCAATCGGTTGGAAGAGTAAGATTCGTTTCGCGCAAAGACGCAAAGGTCCGCAAAGACGAATAAGAAGCTTGCGAACGCCAAATCGTTCGGCGTTATCGGCTAGCCATGCCCAGCCATCACGCAAGTTAATACCCTTGCGCCGTTCAAGAGATTGGAACACGTGAACTCCAACGAGTGTTCACGCAAGTGAGCTAAGGAGATGTGCCCAATGAAACCAGGAATGCTTGCCCTATTCGCACTGTTGCTTTTCGCTTGCAGCGCCGCTTATGGACAAGGCGTCATCATCCCCGATGAATGCCATCGCTGCCCGCCGCCTCCAAGACCGATTCCCCGCCCCATGCCGATCCCCCGCGTGCTCAACATCAGATCGGTGAAGATCACAACAAGAATCGAAGCGCAGGTTGCCACCACGAAAGTCGAGCAGGTCTTCGAAAACGAAACGCCTTACCGGCTCGAAGGCTCCTACTTCTTCCCAATCCCCGAGAGCGCGTCCATTTCGGACTTCGCCATCTACGACGGCGACAAACGCATGGCCGCCGAAATTGTCGAGAAGGACAAAGCGCGGCGGATCTACAATGAAATCGTGCGGCGACAAATCGATCCCGGTCTGCTCGAGTACGCCGGCAAGGATTTGTTTCAAGCCAGCGTTTTTCCAATCGAGCCGCGCAGCACCAAGAAGATCGAGCTGACCTATTCGCAGGTGCTCAAGAACGAAGGCGGGACCGTGAGCTATCGCTACGAGCTCGGCTCAGGCCGCCGCATTCAGCCGCAACCGATTCGGGAAATCGCCGCAAGCGTCGAGATCAACTCGCCGATTGATTTGAAGAACATCTTCTCACCCTCGCACAAGATTTCCGTCAGCAAGGACGGCGAGCGCCGCGCGCGTTTGAGCTTTGAAGGCAAGGGCGAAGACTCGCAGAAGGATTTTCTGCTCTACTACTCGCTTTCAGAAAAAGACTTCGGCGTATCGCTGTTAACTCACCGCGAGCCAGGCAAAGACGGCTACTTCCTGATGCTCATCTCGCCGAAGTCCAACATCGGTGAGCAGCAGCGGGTTGCTAAAGACATCATCTTCATTCTCGACACCTCGGGCTCGATGAGCGGCGAGAAGATAGAAAAAGCGAAAGCGGCGCTCAAGTTCGGCGTCGAGTCGCTCTCCGCGAATGACCGCTTCAACATCATCTCGTTTTCCGGCGAAGAGCATCTGATGAAAGCAAATCTCATCGAAGCCGGACCAGCCGGGAAGCAGGCCGGTCTCAAGTTCATCGAGAACCTTCGCGCCGAAGGCGGCACGAACATCAACGACGCGTTGGTGGCTGCGTTCAAGCAGTTTCAATCGAGCGACCGCCCGGCGATGATTGTCTTTCTGACCGACGGTTTGCCGACCGTTGGGCCGACCGATATCAAGCAGATCGTGAAGAATGTGGCAGAAGCGAATCGCGCGGCCGTGCGCTTGTTTTCGTTCGGCGTCGGTTATGATGTGAACACCAACCTGCTCGATAAACTCTCGAGCGACAACCGCGGCGTGAGCGATTACATCGAGCCGCAGGAAGATCTCGAAGTCAAGGTCTCGAACTTTTTTGCGCGTGTAAACTATCCGGTGCTTTCGGATTTGAAGCTGGACTTCGGCGGCGTCGAGACGGATTTGATGTACCCGCGCACGCTCGGCGACTTGTTCAGGAATTCGCAGTTGGTAATCGTCGGGCGCTACAAGAATAATGCGAACTCCGCGACTATTCGCTTGACGGGGAAAGTCGGCGCGCGCCAGGAAGTTTTCACATTCGCCAAACAGAGCTTTCCGGAGGAGCGCAGCGACAACGCGTTCCTCGGCCGGGTGTGGGCTACGCGAAGAGTCGGATACCTGCTCGAACAGGTCCGGTTGAACGGCGAAAATCGAGAGTTGAGAGACGAGATCATTCAGCTCGGCACTCGCTACGGCATCGTGACGCCGTACACGTCTTTCCTGGTGACTGAGGATCTGAAGGACATCGGAAGACGAAACATGCCGATGGACGAGCGCCGGGCTTTGGACAGTATGGTGCAAATGGCTGCTCCGGGATCAGGGGGCGGAATCGGGTCTGGAAACGGAACAGGAGTGGGGTCTGCAAGGGGCCGCAGCGCCGAGTCCGCTGTCGCTTATAGCAAAGCCGAAAGCAGAATGAAGCAATCGGACAAAATCGAGAGCCCGGAATCCTACTTCACCAGCGTTCGCACGGTCGGCGACAAGACCTTCCAGTTGAAAGGCGAGGAGTGGATTGACACTGAATTCAAAGACTCGTCTGCGCTGCCAGGAGTCGAAGTACAATTCGGCAGCGACGAGTTCTTCAACCTGATTGCCAGGGAGCCCAAGCTTGCAGAGTTCTTCTCACTCGGAAAGAAAGTCACGGTCGTGTTCAAGGGTAAGATCTACCGCGTTACCGGCTGAGAAAAGCTGTCGAACCTCAGCACAATAACAGGTAAGGAAGGTGGATTTGGCCCGTGCCTGATATTGTGAAAATGTAGAGCATAGCGGACGTTGTCGAACCTCAGCACAATAACAGGTCGGGAAGGTGGGCTTGCCCCCGCTGCTTGATATTGTCGACGATTCGAACACCTGAGGCCGGTATGGTCTCCTGAGAATCAAGCGGGGGCAAGCCCACCTTCCCGACCAATTATTGTGCTGAGGTTCGACAGCGTCCGCTATGCTCCGCATTTTCACACAGTCACTGAAGTGAGGTGTCAATCAGAGAATTCCTGCCAAACGTAGTCGCATGCAGCGCGAAGACTCGCACAATTCGGGCCTCTCCCTCGCGCCTCGTCTTTGCCTGGAAGCGGGTCTCGCTTATACAATCGCTCCGCTATGAGAATCCTTGTAATCGGCTCCGGGGGCCGGGAACACGCCCTAGCCTGGAAACTCGCCGGCAGCCCGCATACCACCAAGCTTTACTGCGCGCCGGGCAACGCCGGCATAGGTGAAATCGCAAACTGCCTGCCAGCCAATGTGAATGATCCGATCGCTCTTGCAAGCCTCGCTGAATCCATCGGAGCTGAATTGACCGTCATAGGCCCTGAAGCCCCGCTGGTCGCGGGAGTCGCCGAAGCGTTTCGCGCCCAAGGATTGCGAATGGTCGGGCCGTCGGCGGCAGCGGCGCGGCTCGAGGGCAGCAAGATCTTCACCAAAGAGTTCACGACGCGCCATTCGATTCCTACCGCTCGCTTCGTCGCATGCGATTCTCCCCAGACGGCTCGCGAGGCGCTGAGAAAAGAATTCCAATTCCCGGTCGTGGTTAAAGCGGACGGTCTCGCTGCCGGAAAGGGCGTACGCATCGCAAACGATCAAGCGGAATTTGACGCCGCAATCAACGAGATGATGGTCGAGCGCGTCTTCGGCGCAGCCGGTTCGCGCCTGCTCCTTGAAGAGTGTCTAATCGGCCGCGAAGCATCAGTGATGATTTTCACAGACGGGCGCGATTATAAGACGATCGTTCCAGCGCAGGACCACAAACGCGTATACGACGGCGATCAAGGCCCGAACACCGGAGGCATGGGTTCTTTCTCGACTCCCGATTTGATTGACGAATTGACTCTGGCCCGTGTAGCGAGCGAGATAATCGAACCAACTCTTGAAGGAATGGCCGCGGAAGGCAATCCCTTCAGCGGCGTTCTGTACGCCGGGCTGATGCTGACCGGCGACGGCCCGAAACTGATCGAGTACAACGCGCGACTCGGGGATCCTGAGACTCAAGCGGTGTTGGTGAGGCTTGAAAGCGATCTGGTTGAAATCTTTGAGGCGATGATCGACGGTCGCATTGGCTCAACATCGATCGAGTGGAGTCCCGATTCTTCGGTCTGTGTCGTAGCTGCTTCGGGCGGCTATCCCGGCTCGTTTGAAAAGGGCAAATCCATCACCGGCCTCGATGAAGCAACGTCGGTTGAGGACGTTGTTATCTTTCACTCGGGCACGATCCGTGACGAGCAAGGCGGTTTCATTACCTCAGGCGGACGCGTACTCGGCGTGACCGGCCGCGCAAAGACGATGGAAATAGCTCGCGCGAGGACCTACGAAGCGATGAGCTGCATCAAATTCGAGGGCTTGCATTACCGAACCGATATCGCACGCGATACAGTTAGATAGTGGTATAAGAACTTAGCGGGCTTGTCGAACATCAGCACAATAACAGGTCGGGAAGGGTGGCTTGCCCCCACCGCTTGTGATTCTCAGAAGACCACGCACAGGGCTCAGGTGTTCGAATCGTCGACACTATCAAGCAGCGGGGGCAAGCCACCCTTCCCCACCTGTTATTGCGCTGAGGTTCGACAACGCCCGGTTATGTGAAAATCGGCCAGCGCCGAGCCTCCGGTCTTTTCCAATTGACATTCATTCTTCCTCGCGTCCACAATGAACCCCAACCGATCCCAGCAGCATCGAACTCGAAGGACACGGCCGGACGCGCAGTTCGCCGTGAGGACAAAATTCTCGGAGGTCATTTCTGATGTCGAGTGAAACCGTTAACGGTGCTGTGGTTCCGGCCACGGCGGAATCCGACAACCCTTTTCTAGCGGCCTTCCGCCCATACATTCCGGCCGGCGTGCAGTTGCGCGAGCTTACTGTCTTGCCGTTGATCGTCGGCACGGTGCTCGGAATGGTATTTGGCGCGTCCTCGCTCTACCTTGTTCTAAAAGTCGGCTTGACCGTCAGCGCTTCGATCCCCGTCGCTGTCATTTCAATTACGCTGTTTCGGCTATTCTCGAAATTCGGGCTTCGAAACGCGACGATATTGGAGAACAACATTGTTCAGACCGCGGGGTCAGCCGGTGAATCAATCGCGTTTGGCGTCGGAGTGACGATGCCCGCAATCATGATCCTTGGATTCGATCTCGAGATCACCCGGGTGATGCTGGTTGCGATCCTCGGCGGGCTTCTCGGGATATTGATGATGATCCCGCTGCGCCGTGCACTCATAGTCTCGCAGCACGGTTATCTTAAGTACCCGGAGGGAACGGCGTGCGCGGAGGTTCTCAAGGCGGGTGCCTCCGACGAGTCGCGTGCGGCAGCTTCGGAGGGCGCGAAGGACGGAATCGTAGCAGAAGTTCGGGCGTTGCCCATCTTCACAGGTCTTGGGCTTGGCTTCCTGTACCAGACAGCGATGGGGGCTTTCAAAGCGTGGAAAGACACTCCCGAAAAGATATTCGCCGCGCCATTCAAGGGCGGGTCGATCGCTGCCGAGATTTCTCCGGCGCTATTGGGAGTCGGTTACATCATCGGCCCGCGTATCGCGTCGATAATGTGCGGAGGCGGCGTGCTTGCTTATCTAGTCCTGATCCCGGCAATCAAGTTCTTTGGTGAGGGATCGACAACTATTCTGGCCCCGGGAACCATACCGATCAGCGAAATGAGTCCGAGTCAGATTCGAAGCGCCTATGTGCTTTACATTGGCGCCGGCGCAGTCGCAGCAGGCGGGATCATCAGCCTGTTTCGTTCTCTGCCGACGATATGGCACGGGCTCAGAGGCGGGATCAGCGATTTCCGCGGCGGCCGAGAGGCGGCGGCGCGAGCGCCGCGCACCGACCAGGATCTTTCAATGAAGTTTGTTGTGGGCGGCATCTTCGCGCTGCTGGCGATGATCATGATCTTCCCGCAACTGAATCTGCAGTGGAACATCCTTGGCGCGATACTGATCGTCGCGTTTGGCTTCCTGTTCGTGACGGTTTCATCCCGACTGACCGGAGAAATAGGTTCGTCGTCCAACCCGATCTCGGGGATGACGGTCGCGACGTTGCTGCTGACTTGTTTGATCTTCTTAATAGTCGGATGGACAGGCCCGACCTATTACGTAACCGCGCTCTCGATCGGCGGCATCGTCTGTATTGCGGCTTCGAATGGTGGAACAACTTCTCAGGATTTGAAGACTGGTTTCCTGGTTGGCTCAACGCCGAAGCATCAGCAGACTGCGATTCTGATCGGAGCCCTGGCCTCGGCCGTGGTGCTCGGACCCATTTTGTTGAAGCTCAATAACTCGTCCACGATCTATTTCCCCAACACCAGCTTCGAGAAATTAGAGACGCCGGTGGCTGTCGACGATAGCGTGGCCCTCTCACTCCCGAACTACTCGAGCGAAGCGAAGCCCACCACGCCCGGAAGCTATCGGCTGCTGAAGAACGAACCCGGCGCCGCGACCGCGGTCTCATCACTCGATCCGGGCGAGTTTCTGGTCGATCAATCCGGCAAGGCCGTCTACAAAGTCCAGCACAACTTCCCGGATGGTTTGGCCGCCAACACATCGCAGTTGGGTCCTGCTGAGAAGCTTGAGGGAAAACAAGGCGAAGCAGACGCGAACGCTTATCGCACGTGGCACAAGACCGACGATGCCGGAGGCCCTCCGGGTAAATACCTGGTCAACGAGCAGGGCACCGCTATCTATCTCGCCGATCCGGGCATAAACGGCACTCACAAGATCAGACCCGACGGGACGACGGTGACCAAGTTTGACGCGCCGAAAGCTGTTTTGATGTCTTACATCATCAAGGGAATCTTGAATCACAAGCTGCCATGGGGACTCGTGATGCTTGGCGTTATGATCGCGATCGTCCTCGAGATGTCCGGCATTCCTTCGCTTGCATTCGCAGTCGGCGTTTATCTTCCGCTCTCCTCTTCAAGCCCGATCTTCATCGGGGGCATGATTCGATGGCTGGTCGATAAGTACATCGCAAAGAAGTTCAAGGGTCAGAACCTCACCGAGGAACAGCTAATCGCCGAAGGGGACAAGAGCCCCGGCGTATTGATGGCCTCGGGGTATATCGCCGGCGGAGCGCTTGCGGGAATAGTCGTAGCATTCCTGGCGGGATTGCCAAGCCTTGGCGAGTTCAACGAAGGTGTTGAAAAATGGGCTGGGGCTCACAACCCATTCTTCAGCGGGTCCAATGCCGACTTGCTGTCGTTGCTTCCGTTTGTCGTGCTGATGATTCTGCTATACCTGGCAGGCCGCGAGGCGATTCTCGCAGGACGTAAGAACCAGGCAGGAACGTGATCACGCAAAAACCCTAAATGAGCCGACTAGTGTAGTGCGTCAAACAGTTCCCTACTTAATGTTCGACCGGGATCTCCACCCACGCTGTGTGGGTGGAAGCACGACTGGATAGCTACTGTGCAGCGCAGCTTACGCTCCTCCACCCACCCTGTGTGGGTGGAAGCACGACTGCCTGGCTAATGGAACCCAATCTCGCCTTATGCTTCCCCCCTCGCCCAGCGAGTCGAAATTGTAATCTGCCGGCTTAAGGCATAGCCGGACAATCGTCCCTCCGCCCACGCAGGGTGGGTGGAGGAGTATAAGGACTGAGATATGTCCACAGACGGCATCAATTCAATAAATCGAATGTTACGTTATTTGTGACGCCCTATATTATTAGTAACTTCCGGTGAGTCCCGCTTTCGCCGGGAGGTGGGACTCACGGACATATAAGAAGAGGGGCAAAGCAAACGAGAGCCCCACCGTCAAAAGCGCCACCACATAGACCCAACGGTATCCGATGGAATAGCGGGTCCCCTCCTGGCCAAGATACCGCACAAAAACCACGCTCGACACCAGCAAATCGACGGCAAAGAAGGTGGAGATCTTAGTGCCGAAGAGCTGTTGTAGGAAGGCCTTCCCATCTACGCCGTGAGCCGCTAGAAATGAGATGAGGAAGTAGTAGGGGCCCACAAAACCCATCACCGCAAGAAGGAGATAGAGGTGTTTCTGCTTCATAGTCAGGTTGCTTCCTTTTGTTAAAACTGTGGAATGGGTTGTGCGCTGTCGTTCTTCCTCTCGGCATCGAGTCTTTCGCGCAACATCTCCTGCTCTAATCGGCCTTGAACGGCGTGCCCGTACCCGTTTCGCAAAGGCGCTTTAGGCTTCCCAGGTAGTAGCCCCAGTTGAAGTTGTATGTTCCATAGACCTCGTCGCTCAGTTCCTGCGCGTATACCTGTACGAACATGAGATCAGTCTCTCCATCCGAATCGCGCAGGTCAAACGAAAAGGTGTTATCCCGCCAGTTATTGTGACCAGCGACACATTTCCACTCCACCTGCCTATTTGGCTCCAAAGCGGTCACTTCCATGTTTGGGTTGAAATCGCCTGCGAAGCGAAAGTCAATCACGCCGCCGACGTTTGGCTGGACTCGGACGGCAGTACTCCACCAACCGGCAAGACCGTCTTCGGTCGTAAGTGCCCGATAGACACTCTCCGGCACAGCGTGGATGCGGACATAATGAATTATCTTTTTCATAAGTCACTCATATCTGAGCGCAACCATCGGATCGACTTTCATTGCGCGTCGGGCTGGTATGTAGCTGGCCACGAGCGCGACTGCCGCTAACAACAATGAAACTGCCGCGAAGGTCGGCGCGTCGGTTGTTCCAACCCCGTAAAGCTGACTCCCAAGAACGCGCGTCGCCGCAAACGCGCCGCCGAGCCCGAGCGCCACACCTGCCAGCGTCACAATCATTCCGTCGCGCATCACCAGGCTGAACACATTCCTGGGTTGGGCCCCCAGAGCCATTCTTACGCCTATC
>DATLWF010000219.1:0-7548 GCA_035576605.1 Blastocatellia bacterium
AACAGGCAAGCCAACGGTGGAACCTGGGCCCGGTTTCGAAAAGACCTTCGAGGATCCGGCGGTTAGCTTACACGTCGGCTGCTGGTATCTTCAGTCACTGTTCAATCGTTACCGAGACGAACCCGATCCCCTCGCGTTCGCCCTTGCCGCCTACAACGCCGGCCCGTCTAATGTCGAGCGTTGGGCACCCGGTGCGGACCGTTCTAAGATCTCGCGGGACGAGTTCATCGCGCGCATAGATTTTCCGGCCACTCGAAGCTACGTTCATAAGATCATTCAGCGATACGATGGCTACAAGCGCGACGGCGAAATGATGGGGCAAGGCGAAGGCAATGCCCTTTTTCGTCGCCTGGGCCTATCGCTGGGTTTCTCAGTTTTGCCATACACCTCGGTCAATGTGAATGAACCGGCGTGGACTTGAGCCGCCAGTTTGACTGCTGTTTCTTACCATATAAGAAGCGTACCTCAACGCCTCAGTTCCTAACTCCAACATCCAAGGTCCCTTTGAAGCTTCTGGCGAGAAACGTCGAACACGGCACAAGCATTGAATACCGTTGATTGCGCGGAAGGGCCAGAGGCTTCGAGGCTGTTGCCCGCGACAGTCAGGTTGAAGAGAAAGGTGCCCCCGATCAGCCCGATTCAAGCGACTGAGCGGTTAACGTCTGGTTTTGTGTTCGAGGTTAAACGTGAAGCACGCTCCCAATTTGAAGGCTAACCTGTTCACGACGATGGTTTCAGTGACAGGAAGCCTGGCGCTTGTCTATACGGTCTTTGGGTTCTACTCATTCGTAATCTCACTGCCGATTCTGGTGTTGACCTGGGTTGCGTACAGAAGCTATTTGGGGAGAGTAGAGAAATCGAACAGGCACATCGAGGGGCTGACCAGACTGCACCTGGCGACCGTCGAGTCCCTGACCATGGCTATAGACGCGAAGGATGATTTGTCGCGCGGGCACATACAGCGCGTGCGCATACTGGCGGAGAGTTTCGCCCGCAAGGTGGCCTACCCCGAAGACCAGATGGAGGGGTTGAAAGCTGCCGCCTTGCTTCACGACATTGGCAAGCTGGCCGTTCCCGAGTACATCTTGAGCAAGCCCGGCAAACTGACTGCCGCCGAATACGCGAAGGTGATGATCCATCCAGTAATTGGAGCTGACATTCTGAGCAACGTCGAGTTCCCCTACGAAGTCGTTCCGATAGTCAAACACCATCACGAGCGATATGACGGCACAGGATACCCGAGCGGTTTGAAGGGCGAGGAGATTCCGTTCGGCGCGCGGATACTCACGATTGTCGATTGCTACGAGGCGCTTACGACAAACCGTCCCCATCGTCCGCGCTTTACGCGCGAGCAGGCACTCGAAGTGATGCGCGGCGAGATGGGACGCACGTTTGATCCGAAGTTGCTGGAAGTATTCTTCGACATCATCGATTCACTGGAGGACTGGTTGCCCGCGCCCGACGCGCGGCCCGTCTCGCTGTTGGGCATCGAACCCATTTCAACAGACCGCCTGTTTGAGCCTGGCTTTGGTCCGGTGTTACGGACGCCGACTGAGATGGCGCTGCGCGACATAGCCGCTGCCCAACGAGAGGTGCTCTCGCTATATGAAATCGCGCAGACCCTCGGCTCGACTCTGAAGCTTTCGGAGATCTTGCCGATCGTCGCCGCCAAGCTCGAGAACATCGCAAATTTCACGACCCTGGTCATCTACCTAGCCGAGGGAAACCGATTACGAGCAGCCTACGTGATAGGCAAGAACGCTGAGGCGCTAAAGGGCTGGGAGATGGGTGTGGCTGAGGGTGGCGCGGGGTGGGTAGCCGAGCATCGGCAGGTCCTAATCGGTGGGAGCCCGCTCGCTGACCTCCAGCGGCCGCTCGGCCTGACCGCCGCCGCATACCGTTCCACTGCGATATTCCCGCTCGAGCATGACAATACGCTGGTCGGGACGCTCGCCCTCTACAGTGAAGAAGATCGCGGATACTCGGCTGACGAAGTCAGGCTCCTCGAGACCATCTCGCATCACACCGCCACCGCGGTTCGCAACGCGCTGGCGTTCGAGCGGACTCAAGAATCTGCTCTCACTGATAATCTCACCGGGCTGCCAAACTCGCGTTACATGTACAGTTTCTTCGATCAAGAGCGAAGCAGGTCCGAGCGGCACGGGTATGCATTGGTATTAATGATGATGGACCTCGACGGGTTCAAGAGAATCAACGATACTTTCGGTCACCACGTCGGCGACGAGATACTGCGGCGGGTGGCGCAACTCACGCGCGTGCAAGTTCGTTCGGGTGACACGCTGATCCGATATGCGGGTGACGAGTTTGTGGCGGTGCTGCATCGGGTGACGCCCGATATGGTGCTGGAGATGAAGATGCGCCTGCAGGCAGCGGTGGACAACTTCGTTTACGAAGTAAGACCCGGCCGAGTGGCGCGCATCGGCATATCGATCGGTTACGCGACCTACGGGCAGGACGGCACTGCCATAGACGAGCTAATGGAAGTCGCCGATCAACGCATGTATGATGACAAAATCGCTCGCCGACGCAATGCGTCGACGCTGCCAGTCGCCGCGTTAGGTGCGCGATCGGCAGCAATATAAACGGACAGAGTTATGACGATCATTACGCAAAGCGAACCTCCCGCCGACGGCTTGAGCTCGCCGCGGCGAGTGAAGATGAGGATGCGCGAGCAAATGGCTGAAGCGCTCGAAGACCAGGTCGCCGGGCTCTACAGGCGCGCCGCGGCTTTCGAGGAGGAAGAGTTTCTGCTCAACCGCGAGGTTGAAGAGCGGCAGACCGAGATCAACCGGCTGACCTTCAAGCTGGAGGTGATGCGAGCCGAGCGAGAGCGGGTGATGGAGAGAATCGAATCGATCTCGCCCGAAGCCGCCGCAATAAGGGAAGAAGTTATTTTGACGAATAACTGAAAAGACTGTGCTAATAGGTCTTTTAGTACTGCAGGGCGGCCCCCCCCCCGAGCCCAAAATGAACTTATAGCTGGGGGCATCGAGGCCCGGCAACGAGGCGATTGATGTCTTCAGTGAGAGCCGTCGAAAGACGCAACAACCAGGAGCGCCGCAAACAAGAACGAAGGCGGTCGGTTCGCTACACAGCGGAGACCCTGATAGTGATCCATGGAATAACCTGGATCGACAACGAAGGAACGGACCGCCGGCGAAAGGTTCGTCGTAAGGACGATCGAGAACGAATCGCAAGAAATATTCTGGACGGCGCTTTGTTCGTCGAGGGCTGACGAAGCCCGAATTGCTTCCGTCGAAATTCCTTCAACACCACCAGCCAAAAGCGCAAAGACATCGCACTCCGCGAGCCGTGGTGTGTGCCGCCGCAATCCAAATGTCAGCCAACATTCGTTGACAACCTGCAATCAAAACCGGAGACTTCGCAGTAACACACCGCGCTTCTTCGGAGGATCATATGAGACTATTGCGCAGCTTGATTTGCCTTGCCGTCGCCGCCGCATTCACAACCCAGTCTGTCGCTCGGCCTTTTGCCGACACCTTCCGCCCAGTTGTGCGCGGCAAGCGAGGCGCGGTAGCCGCGGGCCATCCCCTGTCCGCAGAAGCAGGCTTGCGGCTGCTCCAGCAAGGAGGCAATGCGACCGATGCGGGTTGCGCTGCGATATTGGCCGCATCGGTTATCGAGTTCTCTCACTTCTCCTTCGGCGGCGAAGTCCCGATCATCATCAAGCCTTCCGGCGGCGCCGTGGCGGTCATCAACGGCCAGGGTATTGCGCCTCAGCTCGCTACTCGCCAGTTCTTTCTCGACCAGGCGAAGAAAAGCCAACATGAGAAAGGCCAGCCCTTCATTCCATCGTCGGGCATTCTTCCGGCGACGGTGCCAGCGGTGCTCGATGCGGTAGTTACAGCCCTTGATCGGTTCGGCACGAAATCGCTCGCCGAAGTTATTCAGCCTGCTATTGAGCTGGCCGATGGAGTTCCCATCGATGAGCTGCGCGCGACCTACATCGAAAGGACTCGAAAGGTATTCGAGCCTTGGCCGACAAGCGCAAAACTGTTCCTCCCCGGCGGCCGCGTGCCGAAACCTGGCGAGATGTTCTCGCAACCCGATCTGGCTCGCACGCTCCGCGAAATAGTCAAAGCCGAGCGGGTGGCGGCCTCGCGCGGGCGTCACGCCGCTCTGACGGCTGCCCGAGATTATTTCTACAAGGGTGTCATTGCGAAACGCATCTCAGAGTTCTGCGAGGAGAACGGCGGATTGCTTCGCGCGGGCGACTTCGCTGCGTTTCATGCGAAGGTCGAAGAGCCTGCACACGCTTCGTATCACGGCTATGAAGTCTACAAGACGGGCTTCTGGGCACAGGGGCCGGTGATGCTCGAGATGTTGAACGTTCTCGAGGGCTACGACCTGCAAGCGATGAAGCACAACTCGGCTGATTACATCCACACGCTTACCGAAACGATGAAGCTTGCGTTTGCCGACCGTGATCGCTATTACGGAGATCCTGATTTCGTACGCGTGCCTGGAAGTGAGCTCCTGGCAAAAGACTACGCGGCAATGCGCAGATCGCTAATCGACGAAAAGCGCGCGTCGCTCGAACAACGGCCCGGCGATCCGATGAACAAGAAGCCGCTTATGAATGGCACTCCGCATCCCGCGCTCACCGGCCAATCATCGGTCCCTGAAGCCGAGCGTGCGAACGACACTACCTGCGTGAACGTCATTGATAAGGACGGGAACCTGTTCAGCGCGACTCCATCGGGTGCGTGGCTGCCAACCGTGGTGGCGGGCGACACGGGCGTCATGCTCGGCCAGCGAATGCAATCATTCCTGCTGGAGGAAGGACATCCGAACGTGCTTCAGCCCGGCAAGCGGCCGCGAGTAACTCTTTCGCCGACTCTGGTGATGAAAGAGGGCAAGCCGTTCATGGTGCTTTCAACGCCGGGGGGCGACAACCAGGACCAATCGCTCATTCAAGTGCTGCTGAACATCATCGAGTTTGGCATGAACGTGCAGGAAGCGGTCGAGGCTCCGCGGTTCCAGACCTTGCACTTCGTGAGTTCGTTTGACGATCACCGTATCAATCCCGGAATGCTGAACCTCGAAGACCGAATCGCGAAAGAAGTGAGTAATGATCTCGCATCGCGCGGTCACAAAGTCGAAACGCAAACGTCGTGGGGCAATCCTTCGGCGCCGACGGTGATAAGGTTCTACAGCGATTCGGGAGTGATCGAAGCCGGCGCCGATCCGAGACGGGGCAGGTATGCGATTGCGTGGTGAGGTTAGATTTCCGTCTAATGACCGGCGTCTGTAACCCGAAGGGGGTGACTGTGAAACGAGTCGTCCCCTGTGTTAACGTGTGGCAGGATCACAAAAAATGGCAGCGAAGCTTGAGCCAATACTAACGATAGCTGATCTCGATGCGATGCCAGAAGACGGGAACCGCTACGAACTCATCGAGGGAGAACTGTTTGTGTCTCGCGCACCGAGCCTCACACATCAAGAGGTAGTCACGAACCTTTTATTCTGGTTCAAACAGTATCTTCGCGAAAACGCGATTGGAAAGGTTTGGCCCGGACCAGGAGTGATCTTCAGTGACTTCAGCGGCGTAATACCCGATGTCGTCTACATCAGCAACGAGCGTCTGCGAGCGATAGCCGCAGGTGCTAGAGTTTCGGGAGCGCCAGATCTGATCATCGAAATATTATCTCCTGGGAATGAGAACGAACGCCGCGACCGACACTCAAAGCGCCAGCTTTATAGGAAGTACGGCGTAAAGGAATATTGGATCGTTGATCCAGGGAAACTGGCGCTCGAGGTATACCGCGGGAGCAGGCTAAGGCTAGTTGCAAAGCTGGGAATCCGGCAAGAAGTATCTACGCCACTGCTGCCGGGCTTCAGATGCTCAGTAAGAGATATCCTGGGGTAATCACGTTGCTGGAGTTGAGTTGCGAGCACGTTCGCAGTTCGTCTCGGTTTCTTACTAGCGCGTTAGCCACAGACGACTCCCATTCCCTTAGCCTCGAAGCATGTCGCCCATTCAAATCCTCAAGCTTGTCGGGTTCGCCACAGGCGCAACGCTTCACCTTTACATCGCCTGGCTGATTTGGAACCGAAGGCTCGGCTCGCGTGAGAAGCTCACCCAGCCGGTTCGGTTGATTACCATCCTCAACATCTGTCTCGGCGTCTGGTTCCTCGGCAATCTGTTCATCACTTTTCACGAGTTGCTGCTCGGGACAGACCGGCTCACCCCGTTGTTGCGAGCGTGGGACACGCTCGCGATGACTGGAGTCGCTCTGCTTCCCGCGGCATTGCTTCACGCGCACGTCGGGTTTTGGGCTTCGCTCGACAACTATCGAACTCTCAAACCTCGCGCGGTGAGGCTCATCGGAGCGGCGCTCTATCTGCCGATGATCTTCCTGCCACTTGCGGTCTACAAGATCAACACGGGCGACTATCGGCCCTACTTTCTTAAGCTGCGCGTTCTGCTGATTCCGTATTCGATCTGGTACCTGCTGGTGATGATCTCGTCGGCGTTGATTGACTGGTCGATTAAGGACCGCCTCAACTCGCGAGCGTTGCGCGAGCGGGCGTTTTTCAAGCGGCTTGCGGTGCTGCTGGTGTTGAATGGCGCATTCGAATTCGTGGTCGTCGCGCTCCTGCGCACGGGCCCCAACGACGTTCCCTGGATATTGTTCATATTGTCGTCGCTGTTTCCCATCTTCTTCGTCGCCTATCACGTCTATCGTTACAAGCTGGTCGACGTGGCCGTCAAAGACAGCCTGGTATATGCGATGTTTGCGCTCGTGTTCATCGCCGTCTACACCTACGGTGTGCGGCGTCTGGATCAATTCCTGGTCGATCGATACCAGATCACAGCCGGCGTGGTCGAGGTCATTCTCATCCTCGGGATGGTCGCGCTCGCCAGCCCGTTGGTGCGAGTGATCGACCGAATGGTTCACCGGCTGTTCACAAGCGAGATCGGGCTCTATCGCGACGTAGTGCGGCAGGTGTCTTCGGGCGCTGAAGGCTTCGGCGAACTGGCTTCGCTTGTGCGTTATACCGAACAGACCATCAGCCGCGGCCTCGATCTGACGACCGTCCGGGTCTTGCCTTTCAATGCGATTAGCGCTGGGAGTCCGGAGCGGCGGCTTGCTGAAAAGATGGTCGATTGGAGTGCGGACGCAATCGAAACAGACGATGACCTCCAGGCAATCGGCGCAACCATCGCCTACGCATTGAGGCGCGAGACAGAGCTTGTCGGATTGATGCTGATCAGGGCCGAGCCCCACGCGCTTACTTCAGAGAAGCGCGCGATACTCGACGTTCTTGCCTCGCAAGTCGCGGTTGAAGTCGAAAGCTGCCGCCTCATAGAAGAGAAGGTGCGACTTGAACGCGAGCTTGTTAATAGGGAACATCTCGCGACGCTCGGGCAGATGGCCGCGCAGGTCGCGCACGAAGTAAAGAACCCGCTGTCCTCAATCAAATCAATAGCGCAGGTTATGCGCGAAGAGGAATCGCTGTCGGGCTATGGTCAAGACCTGAGCTTGATCATCAGCGAGATCG
>DATLWF010000220.1:0-3043 GCA_035576605.1 Blastocatellia bacterium
CACCGACGTTTGCGCACCAAAGCTCCAAGCCAACCGTGACGCGAAGCTATGAAGGGCAGCCGCGTGAATGGCAGTCGCGTGTGAATTGCCGTCGCGTTGACTTTTCCAAGGTCAGGCGTTAGCTTGAAACTTAAGTAGAACGAGCCTCTCTTGTAACCGAGCGACGATCTCAGGACCTTAATCACGGGAGTTCGATGGGTCTCAATCACAAAGTTATTTTTGGCATGAAACTGAGGCAGTTCCGCGAACAGGCGGGCTTGTCGCTGACAGATCTGGGCGTGCGCATCAAATTGTCTACCTCTTATCTCACCGAGATCGAGCACGGCAAAAAATATCCCAAAGCCGAGAAGATCGCGCGCATGGCTGAAGCGCTCGGACGAAACTATGACGACCTGGTTTCGATAAGGCTCGACGAACAACTAAGTCCGCTTTCCAATTTTCTCGGCTCACCGGTGCTTCACAACTTTCCTTTCCATCTCTTCGGCATTTCGCCGGCCCAGGTGGTCGAGTTGATGACCCGCCAGCCGCTGGAAGCGAGCGCGCTCGTCAACGCGCTGATCGGAATAGCCGAGAGCTACAATATTGGCGTCGAGCACCTGTACCGGTCAGCGCTGAGGTCCTATCAAGAGCTGCACGAGAACTACTTTCCTGACATAGAGCGCGCCGTGGATGAATTCGCTCGCGGTGCGAAGATCAAGTCAGATCCGACGCCGAGTTTCGCCGGGCTTCGAGCGCTTATCGAGAAGCGCTTCGACTACCGGCTCGATGAGAAGCAGTTGAGCAAGCACGCAAAGCTCCAGCAGTTTCGGTCAGTGCTGGTCACCAAGAGGGGCAATCCCCCCACGCTCCTGATCAATCCGGCGCTGAGCGAAAGACAAAAGAAGTTCATCCTCGCGCGCGAGATCGGCTATCAAGTGCTCGGTCTCAAGGATCGCGCGATGACTTCAGCCCCGGAGCGAGTTGATTCATTCGAACAAGTGCTCAACGATTTCAAGGCGTCTTATTTCGCGGGCGCGTTGTTGATCAATCGCGAACGGCTGCTCGCGGACATCAAAGAGTTCTTCGCGCTGGACCGCTGGCAGCCGCGGCGCTTCCGCGATTTTCTGGACAGGTACGAAGTCACCCCGGAGATTATCATGTACCGGCTCACCGAAGTCCTGCCGGAATACTTAGGTATAAAGCTTCACTTTCTGCGATTCAATCACGAAGGGGGCGAGTACCGACTCATTAAACATTTGAACATGTCGCAGGTGCTGATCCCGGGGGGGACCGGATTAGACGAGCACTATTGCCGCCGCTGGCTTGCAATCCGAATTCTTCACGATCTGGAGCGCGAGGGTACCAGCCGTAAGAAGCTCGCTGAACCGATCGTTGGCGCGCAGCTCTCGCGCTTCATTGACACAAACGAACGATACTTATGCGTTGCGATGGCTCGGCACCTGGCGTTGAACCCTTCGGCGACCTCGTCGGTATCGCTGGGCTTCCGTTGCGATGAGGAGTTTGAGAGAACGGTTCGATTCGCCAGAGACCCTTCGATCACGCGGCTGGACATCGACGGCACCTGTGAGCGATGCCGACTCACCAAAGAGGAGTGCCACGAGAGAGCCGCTCCACCCCACCTGCTTGAGCTTCAGCGGACGCGCCGCGAGATCGAGCACGAGCTGGCTTCCCTGACCTGAGACTCGGGTCTTATGACCGTCTCGCAAATGCTGATTAACCCGCAAATTCATATGAGTGGACACCTGCAGGAGTCCTGATTTGCATTGAAAATGGCGCGTCTTTAGGATATAAGCAAGAACTCCCGACTTTTCGGATTTAGGCTGGTCCTGTCTTATGCGTAAGTTCCATTTCCTCGCCTTAGTTGTGATTCTGCCCCTCGTCATAGCCGTGCCGCCTATGCGGGTCTCCGCCACCAAATCGGGCGGCCGGCAGTCGAACTACGCGCCTGGCGAGGTCATAGTCAAACTCAAAGCGGGAGCGCCACAACTACGGACAGCCGGTCAAGATGAGAGGTTGATGACTATCGCACGGCTGGCGGGCGAACGGAGCGCCGGAGCGCCGGCCGAGCAGCTTGCGAGAACCACTTCAAACCAGCGGATCAGTCAAATAATTACCGACCGCGGATTGGACCGCATTTTCGTGCTCACACTTGATCCGGGCGCGGATATTCGTGAGATGGTGAGCGAGCTTCGAACGCGCGATGATGTGGAGTATGCGGAGCCGAACTATTGGATAACACAGGGCGCGGTTATCCCCAACGATCCCGACTTTGCACAGCAGTGGTCGTTGCTTAACAGCGGGATTTTCGTCGGGGACTATGTAACAACGCCGAATGCGGACATCAAAGCGTCCGAGGCCTGGGACATCACTGTGGGAAGCCCCGACGTGATAATCGCGCTAACGGACACGGGGGTCGACCTTACTCATCCTGATCTGGCGCGAAACATATACACAAACCCAGCCGAGATTCCCGGCAACGGAATTGACGACGATCACAACGGGTTCATCGACGACGTTCACGGCTTCAACGTTGCGGACCAAAACGGCGACACGACCGACGCGGTAGGACACGGCACGCAGATGGCAGGAATCATCGCAGCCGAGATGAACAACAATATCGGGATCTCAGGCGTGTGTCAGTCAAAGATACTGCCTGTACGCTTCTACAAGCGCTACGGCCCTGACGCGAGCCAATTCAGCGCGACCGTAGCCGACGCCGCCCGTGCGTTGCTCTATTCGATTGCGGCGGGGGCTTCGATCATCAACGCGAGCTGGACCACGTTGTTGGATCCCAGTCTTGTCTCCAACGAAACAGCCCTTGCGCTCGCAGATGCGGTCAAGGCCACAAACGATGCGGGCGTCCTTCTGGTTTGCATAGCTGGAAACGAAGGGTATGACCTGGACTTCAGCAAGATCTATCCGGCGTCGTATTTCCTGCCGAACCAGATCGTCGTGGCAGCATCGGACTTCAATGACGGCATATGGCGCCCGCTGAACAATCCTTTCATTATACAGACCGGGTTCGGACCTCATTCGGTGCACC
>DATLWF010000221.1:0-5168 GCA_035576605.1 Blastocatellia bacterium
ATCGCGACCGAGTTTGCTAATGTCCGCCGCATTCGCCGTCATCCGTTCCTGGCGCCAGCCGTAGGACACCGCCTTTAGCAAAGCGATGAGCGTGGTTGGCGTGGCGACGATCACTCGCTGCTCGACCCCGAATTCAATCAAGCCAGGGTCTTGCTCCAGCGCGGCGGTGAAAAATGTTTCGCCGGGGAGGAACATGAACACGAACTCCGGAGTGCTTGGAAGCTGCTCCCAGTAAGCTTTGCCGCCGAGCTTCGTGAGATGGGTTCTAATCTGCCGCGCGTGATCTTTCAGCTTTGCAATCCGGGTTTCATCATCCGGCGCCTCGAGCGCTTCGAGATAAGCCTGCAACGGCGCCTTCGAGTCGACAACGATGTTTCGAGCGAGAGGAAGCCGGATGATCATGTCCGGTCTCAGCCTGCCGTCTTCGCCGATCAGGCTCGGCTGTTCGTCAAAGTCGCAATAATTCTCCATGCCCGCGATCTCGACCACTCGCTTGAGCTGAATCTCACCCCATCGTCCACGAACGGTTGGCGAGCGCAGCGCCTTGACGAGGTTTGCGGTTTCGCTTTGCAGTTGCGTCTGAGTTGTGGCGAGAGATCTCACTTGCTCCGTAAGCGACGAATAAGCCGACGCGCGCGTCGACTCGAGCTCGCGAATCTTTGAATCGACTTTGTCGAGCGATTCCCTCAGCGGCTGAACCAGTTCGCCGATTGCCTTCTGACGGGTGTCGAGATCCCCTTTGGCGCCTTCCTGGAAATGACCCAGCGTCTCTCTGGCCAGGCGGAGAAAGTTTTGACTGTTTGCGTTGAGCGCGTCGGCTGACAGCGCTTTGAAGGCGTCGGAGAGTTTTCCTTGAGCGTCCTCGAGCAAACCAAGTTTTTCGGTTGACGCTTTACGTTCTGCTTCGAGCTGGGTCTCGAGCGAGCTGATCCGCGCAAGCAGGCTGGCGTTTTCGTTTTGAAACTCCGACAGCTTAGAGTTCAACTCGTCGAGGTCAGCTTCGAGTTTTTGGGTTTGATCGTGCTTTCCCTGGAGCCGCTCAACCAGAGTTGCACGTTCGGTTTCGGACTCGCTTCTGGCTCGGTCGTATTCGTGGTTGATGCGTGGTCGAAGCACGAGCCACACAGCCAAAGCGCCGAACGCGAGTCCAATCACCAACATTAGGAACACGAAAGCCGTTTGATCCAATTCCACCTCGCCTGCCCCGAAACGATCGCGGTATATGTCTGGACTCTCACTGCAAAGATATTGTCTCGTTTCTTCATCCCAACGTCGAGATGTCCGTTAGCCTCTCCAACACAATACTGATCCGGCCTTGACTAGCTGCATCGGGCAATAAGTAGCCTGGCAGAGCGTCCATGAACTCATCAGTCGTCAGCATCTGACCGATCGCCCCGGCTATGTAGGACCGTACGTCAGCAGAGGCCGATCGCAACTCGCTTAGTAGTTCTGGTCTGCCGTCCACTAGCGTTATAAGGTCTTCGAGATCATAGCTGGCAAGATAGTCGCCGTTGCCTCGCCCTCTGAAAGCCTCAATCTTCGTTGCACAGAAATAGGGCGCAGTGACGATCTTAATCTGAAGGTCTGGTTCCAATTGATACTGCTGCGACGACCCGAGGGCGGCCTCGTACCAGCGGTTCGAGAAACCAAGAATGGATTCATCCAAGGGCATCACGTCTAGCCTGGTGTCGCCGTGAAGCCAGCGGCAAAGTGGCGCATCTTCGCTCGTGTCTTCGGTGAAGCCGAGTTTGCGAAGCCGTTCGGCAAAGCTGGCGTAATCCGCGTAAGATGTGATCTCAGTAATCGCATCGACGTCGATTGTGGGACGGACATCACCTGCGCCTTCGTCGCTGATGAATAATCCGGTCGTACAACCGCCGACAAAAACCAACTCATCGAGAACCGGTATCAGTAGTTTTGCTGCTTGCGTGAGTAGCCGAAGATTGGGATCAGCCATCAGACTTCCTGCGCAGAGTCTTTATGAGTTCCTGTTCAGCCAGTCGCCGCTCGCGCGGACGGCCGTCCCTGAGTGCATCTATAAGCGCGAGTTGCTCGTATAGCAGAGGATCTCGAAGAGCCGCAATAGGAGCCATCTTATAAAGGGGAGCGAAAGCGACGCCTCGCATTTCTCCCTTGTAATACGGCCAAACCGGAATCGGTTCATCGCCAGGTACGATCAGGCGATTAAGCGGCGCGGCTGCATAGCTGGTCGGGACACCACGGCTCCGTCCTCCGTGCTCTGCCGGAAAAGCGTACTTGATTCCGTGGATGAGGAATTCCTCTATCGCGCTTATGTTGGGCCGGTTGGACAACTCCGGGCCGTGTAGGAGATGCGCTGCTTGAGCCCGCTTCATCGCGGCGTGGACCTCAGACGAACTCAAGGCTAGATCACGGGCGATTTGGGCAAACGTCGGCCGGCCCGAATCGTAGCCAAGCAGCTTAAGCACTACGACCACATCTTGAGGCTTTAGTATCACGGCGGCAATTATATATTCGCTATTCGCGAATAGCGAATGGCTTTCATTATCATCCTTACTTGTAGCCACTTACCTGAGGTCAGCTTGAAGCGCGGATATCCACCGTATACCAGTGGTTACTTACTTCTAAATTGTGTACCTGCAACAGCCTTTGCGCTAAGAGACTACTCCAGAGCAAACGCACTTGCCGAGTTCGATAGTAGAATCCACGTCGAGTGGATCACCGCCCGAAGCCCGACACCAGTCGCTCATACACCTTGCGTGTGACCCGCACGTCGTTCAGGTTGTATTCGCGAATCTCGGCAAGTCGTCCAGCTTGATACAACTCGAACACGAGGCTTCCTTCTACCTCTTCTGTCTTGCTCGATGGAATTCCAAGCGCCCAGGCGATGTCGTCCAGAGCGACGCGGTTCCTCGAGCCCAGCCACCAGCGGTGCATCGTGTCGTAGACGCCTCGCACGTTGAACTCGCCCAGATTTACGAAAGGCCGAACCGTGATGTTGTTGACCAGGCACCGCTGAAAGATGAACGGCAGGTCAAAGCCGATAACGTTGTGCCCGACGATCTCGTCGATGTCAGGATCGAAGCTTGCCATCAGCGCGAGAAAGTCCGTCAGCGCTTGTTGCTCGGGCTGCTCTTGTCCATCCGAGTCAATGCCAAAGACATGTTCGCTCTCGCTCTGCTCGACGCCTTCGATTTCGACACCGGCGACTGAACCGATGTGTACTGCTATCGACAGCACTCTACCTGACGTCGCCGCAAGAGAGCCCGATCTGAAGGCGCGCTCCTCTTCGGCAGCCTGGTCTTCGAAGTATCTCCCTTGCTGTTCCTCGTTCATCTTTCCGCGTTGCATCGCTCGTTCCAACCGACTGGCCGCTCTTTCCTTGAATGCCGGAACGGGAATCGTTTCGATGTCGATGGTGAAGGCTCGCGGTAGGAGCGGATCTGCGTTCTGCAGTTCGCGATACTTTTCGATGGTTATTGGTCTGAGTTCCGAGACTACAAATTGCGGCTGATTCTGAAACGTCTCGAGACGCCCCACGATTCCCCACAAGCCTGGCTTGATCGACGAGGTTGATTGAATAATCTCACTCAGGATCTTCAACGCAATCGTTCCAGTGGCGTTGCGGGCACTGGCCAGAACAAACGGCGTACCCTGTTGCGGCCTGATCTCGCGAACCGAGGTCACTGCAACAGTGAGCCAAGTGTCCTCTCCGGGCTTCAGGTCAGAAATTGAGATGTTGCCTTTCATGCGTGATAGGCCTCCCGGATTACTTGAACTCGTTAAGCCATCTAACTGTGTTCTTCAGCTCGTCGGCAGTCACGGAGTTCAGTAGCCGCAGCAGTCGGTGCACCAAAGTTCCGGTTCGCTCCTCCGTTGACAGGATGATTCCCCAACGTTCTTTGCCGTCGGCTATGTATGTCTCGTGAAGCTCAACGAAATCGCCAAAATTGAAAGTGACGATCGCGCGCTGCTCAGATACCGCAAGGTCAAACTGTTCATCGTCGGTGCTAGACAACATGCGCGCGCCGTGCGACGACGTCACATCAAATCCATAACTCCTCAACTGTGTAGCCAGACGCGGTGACAGGTGCTCGTTCAGATAGAGCTTGGGAGGGTTAGACGGCGGCATGAGCGTCGTTTTCTAGCCACTGCTCGTAGCTGTTCCGTTGACGTACCTGATCAATCTCATCTCTATTGTCGTGATAATACGCGAGCGCACTGAAGACCTGAGCCGGCGTCAAATATTCCCACTCAGTGAGAATTTCCTCTACTGACATTCCCGCCTTGTAGTAATACCCGACGATGTGCCAAACGGCGATCCGCGTGCCTTCGATTATCGCTTCCCCACCACAAACTCCCTCGATTTTGATGATGTGCGGGAAGCCAGTCGGTTGCACTCTGTCAACACCCATATCAAACCTCGCAGAACCAAGTTTATCACACGTGCCGGGCCGGGTTCGCTAATCTGAACTACATTCTCAGCATCACGCCTTTGACCGCTAGCCCTGTTGCTCGCGAGATGCCCCGAGCATACAACGCCACTTGTTCACGATACTCGTCCAGCTTTCCGGAAATCTCGAAGTCGGTCTTGAAGTCCACAACGATCCAGGTGCCAGGATCGGACTCATCAACGAAGGCAAGGTCGACTATTCCTTCAACGATCACGCCGTCCTCGAGTCGCATCGCAATTGGAGTCTCACGCCTGCAACGGCCTGCCAGCGAAGCCGCCGCGGCGCGCTTCATAAGCGGATGAGCAAGCGCACGCGTGACTGTCTCGGTTGCGGCGGTGACCTCTTCTGATGTCGCCCCGAAGAGGCGGCGCTGTAGCTCGGCTGCTGCTTGAATGCCCTCCGCGTCGGCGTTCAGATCGACAACCGAAAGCACGGCGTGAACGAGAGTCCCAAAGCGTTTCCCGTGAGGGCGGGAGAAGTCGATGCCGACCGATTCAACAGCTACGTCGAGCGTCGCTCGGGGCGGCGGGGGAACGGCAAACAAGTCTAGCTGGCCAACTGGCGTGGCAGCCTGGCGCGTTGTCGCCGCTCCTTGGTCTTTGCCCTCTGCGCTGTGCTCGCCGCTCTGGGCTTTGTCCTTTGCGTGCTCGGTCGTCGTTACGACCCTAACGCTAGGCGCATTGGCTTGATCACGAACACGGGTGCGGTTCTCTTTCCACTCCGAGTGATCGTGAA
>DATLWF010000222.1:0-14994 GCA_035576605.1 Blastocatellia bacterium
GTTTCATCAGTTTGCTTCTTGCCGGGGCTGTATTGGCGCTCTGCACGACAACGGCACTGGCACAAGTGGGTGGCATAGACACTGACCCTGGCGATCGGGGCACAGGTGGCAAGAATACGATTCAAGGTACGATTTACCTCCCTGGTGGCCAACGCCTGGATAGGCGCGTAAAAGTGAAGCTGACCGGCCTTGCCAGCGGCGAGCAGTTCCAGATGTCTGATGACAGCGGCGCGTTCAGCTTCAGGCGGCTACAGGGCGGCAGATATGTGGTCGTGGTGGATGCGGGGAGCGATTTCGAGGTGCACTCCGAGGCCGTCGACTTAATTGAGCCGGCATCACGACGAGGCACCCCCGGTGTCACGGTGCCGATTTACATTACATTGCAACCCAGACGAGGCGGCGGCTCTGGAGCTCCCGGCACTGTTGACGCCAAAGCGGGGGGCATTCCTGAATCCGCGCGCGAACTCTATAAGCAGGCGATGGAATCAGCAAAATCCGGCGACCCAAAGAAGGCAATCGAGGAACTAAACAAAGCTCTGGAAATATATCCGAATTTCATGGCCGCGCTAAACCAACTCGGCGTGCAGTACATGGAAGTAAAGGAGTGGGCGAAGGCAGGCGAGCCGCTCCGCAAAGCCATCGGAATCGCGCCTGAGGCGTTTCATCCAAGGCTCAACTACGGCATCGTGCTTCTTCAATTGAAGGACTACAAGGCTGCCGCAGCCGAACTGAGCATAGCTATTCAAAAGAACGGCTCTTCAGGACCCGCCCACTTCTATCTGGGCCGCGTTATGGTTAGCCTCGGCAACTACGACGCTGCCGAAACTGAGTTGCGGCAGACGATAAGCATAGGCGGCGACGAGGCAGTCGAAGCCCATCGATACCTGGGCGCGGTTTATATCGAGAAGCATGACAGCGCGCGCGCTGCCGACGAGTTGGAGGCGTACTTGAAGCTGGCGCCAAAGGCCAAAGATGCCGACAGGATCAGAACCATAGTTAAGGACCTGCGCAGTCAGGCGTCTACGACGTCAAGATGACCCGTTCCTTCGCGACCGACTCTTAATCAACAACTCACCTGTTGTCAGACAGCCGAGATACTTGCAGGCAAAAAGAAGAACGCGATAGCAAAGATCACATAGACCGCCAGCAGCAGCGCTCCTTCCATCCAGTTCGACTCGCCGTCGGCGGCGACCAGACTTACGATCGCGACCGCAAGCCCCACCGTTATCACCTCAAAGGTCGTAAACACCAAATCCATTGGCCGCCCGAGAGCGTAGCTCAAAAACACGAGCACAGGTGCGACAAATAACGCGATCTGCATGCTCGATCCGACCGCAATGTGATAAGCCAGATCCATCTGATTCTTCATCGCCATCAAGACCGCGGTGCTGTGCTCGGCTGCGTTGCCCACAATCGCCACGGCGATGACCCCTACAAAGACTTTTGTGAGCCCGAGCGACTTCGAGGCAGGCTCGACCGCGTGAACCAACAATTCGCTCATCCAGGCAACAAGCGCAGTTGACCCAAGCAACACCAGCCCGGCAGTCTTTGGGCGCATCGTAGAAGCTTCCTGGTGCGGCTCGCTTGTTCCAAGATAGAGGTCTTTATGAGTGCGCAGTGCGAAGATAAGGCTAAGAACATAAGTCACAAACAGTACAATGGAGATCTCGAGACTGATGTTCTTCTCGGCGCTCCCCTCTGCGCCTCGCGTGACCCAGTGAAACAGGGCCGGCACCAGCAAGCCTATTGCGCTCAGCGCCATCAACGTGGCGCTCATCGTCGCAGCGGTCCGGTTGAATTTCTGATGCCGGTACTTGAGACCGCCCGCCAGTGCGCTGACACCGAATACGAGGAGAATGTTTCCGAGAATAGACCCGGTCAGCGATGCTTTGATCACCTCGGTCAACCCCGCGCGCAAGCCTTGAAACGCGATGATCATCTCGGCTGCGTTCCCAAACGTCGCATTCAACAGCCCGCCGATTCCCGCGCCCAGCCGTTCCGCAAGGCTCTCGGTAGCCTTCCCCATCCATCCGGCAAGCGGAATGATCGCCACTCCCGACGCTATAAACGTCCAGAGCTCAGGCGCGTGTGAGTAGTGCAGGACAACCGCGACCGGGATGAAAATCAGCAGCACATCCAAAGCGTGCTCTAGCAGGAAATGATTGACGGTAGATTTCCTCAAAATAGTCTCGTGCCCCGAATAAGACCACCCTGGGAGCGCAGGCATCCCTGCCTGCCTCCTCTAGCGCAACACCAAGCAATGCAGGCAGGGATGCCTGCGCTCCCAGGGTGGTCTATCTTCTAGCCTTCTCAATCGCCGAAGCCATCTGATCCATCATCTCGCGCTCGCTGAACGCCATCCAACCGTGTCCCTTGCCTGGACCGTAAAGAATCTTCCCTTCATACGGTGGATCGGCTTTGGACAGAAACGCGTCGAGCATATGAACCGCGTTGTTCAGAAAGTAATCATCCGCTTCGCCAACCCAGATCGTCAGCTTGCCGCGCAGCTTAGGCCCGAGCGTTTTCCAGTTCTGCTCGAGCACCAATCGGAGGTCGTATTTCTTCCAGTGCTCAACCAGTTCGCGGTTGATCTTGCCGGTCTTCGGGTCCCAGAGCGGCGCAGGCCGACCATCGGCCGCACGGGGACCATACGTCGCGTTCCACGCGCCCCACTGCTCGCCTGACATCGTGTAGCTGTCGCCCAGCCCCATCACGCTTTCCATCTGACACTCGTGGCGAATCGTAAAGCGAACATCACCATTCAGGTCTCGCGCGCTCGGCCGCTCGAATCCCCGCCTGTTCACGTAGGCGTTTTGATCTTCGTAGATGTTGATCAGTTGAAACGCGCGAAAGTCCACGCCGTCGGGAAATCCCGACCACGTACCGTTGAAGAAGTCCGGATAGAAAACCTGAAGCGCAAGCGACACCCATCCACCGGTCGAGCCGCCAGCGAGCACGCGCGCCCACGGTTGGCCGATGCAGCGAAACTTCCGCTCGACATAAGGGATCAACTCCTGGGTAATCGCGTCTCCGTACGGGCCGTTGTTGTCCGAGTTCACCTGATAACAGTCTCCGTACGGCCCGTCCCCATCCAGATGCAGCAAGACCATACGAGGCGCGCCATCCGCCTGCCATGCGCTACGAAATCCCGAACCTTCCCTCATCATGCGCTGAACGTTGGTAAAGCGGGAGCCGTACCCGCCAATCTCCACTCGCAACGGGTACCGGTTAGCAGGCTCGCTCTCGAATCCTCGCGGCAGGATCACGCCGGCTCTCAAATAGATCGGCCGCCCGTGAAACTTGCTGAGCAGGTTCGATTGGATCTTCACGTACTTGACGTAATCGGTGTCCGGCGGCAATTGCTCCGCCGGCATCTTTTCGGTCAACTCGATCCTCACGATTGCGCCTTGCGTCGGATCGAGGTGTATTTTGCGCGATGTGCTGTAGAGGTTACCTGGCGCATTCACCGATTTCAGATCGATGTTTGAATCGAACAACGCCTGAACGAAGTAGTCGCCCGCCGGCAGATTCGCGAGGCTGTCGATCGGAAACGCAGCACATTTTTCATCGATCGCACAAGTAACACCGGGTGCGAAGTTCTGAATGTCCCGGCCGAAAACCGGCGAGGCGTCGAGGCCGGTTTGACCTATCGTGAGCCTTGGTTCCGGCTGGCTCTTGGGACTTAGTACTACGAACAACCTCCCGCTCTGGGGAGACGAGATTAATCCGCTCGCAATTGTTACTTCGAGTCTAAACGAGGAAGAGCGCGCGTCGTGCGCAGCCGAGCGAAGTGACGCCAGGAGGGCAAGCGCAAGACAGAAAGTAATAGCTCTCTTCATTTCATCCCCAGCTTCGGAATCTCGGATTCACCCGTACCACGCAAAGCTAGTGGTCGGGAAGGGTGGTTTACCCCCGCCTCTAGCTGCAGGCTTCTTCACGATCGGTCTCCAATACTAAGCATTCAGATTCGCCCGTACCATGCATCGCTAGTGGTCGGGAAGGGCGGTTTACCCCCGCCTTCGCTCAGGCTATGCAGACACTCGCTACTTGCTATGGCTCTCCATCTCGTTGCGCCACTGTTTTGCGGCCAAGGCCAACTTCTTGACGTCTTCTGGCCACCACCACGGGACATCCTTCTCGCGTAGATAAAAGGACCTAAAGCTCGACCAGTGGTAATCACCTGCTGACTTGACGAGCCCTGCTTTGACTGGATTGAAATGAATGTAATTGATCTTCTGCCAGATCATCCAATCGCTCCAAAGCGATAGGTCCTTGAAGCTCTCCTGCCACACCTGGTGCTCTGACTGATTGGGTTTGGGTTGCTCAAGCCTGAAGGACAGATCGGGTACTGCGTGCACAATAGCCTGAGCCGATAAACTTTTCAGGGCTCGCATCAACTCGCGAATGCGGCCGTCGCGCGGATTCACGATGAGGTGAAAATGGTCCGGCATTAAAACATAAGCCACGAGTTTGAATGGCCACTCCTGTCTCTTGTCAGCGATCACATCTATGTAAGCCTGGCAGGCGGCGTCGCGAGTGAACACCGGGACGCGGTCCTGACAATTTGCCAGTCGCAAAGTGCAATGCGCACGGGAGATTTCGGTTGGACCACTTTCGAGCCATCGTTTTACGGGTACCAAAAACAGTGCGAGAGGTTACCAATGAGCGGGGGTAAACCACCCTTCCCGACCACGAGCATTTGGTGGCGTCTCGTTCATCCGATGTGTTCCATCCTCGCTTCAGATTAGCGTCGAACCATCGCTACTATCCGAAAACCACCCTTCCCGACCACTAGCATTTGGCGGCGTCTCGTTCATCCGATGTGCTCAATCCTCACTTCAGACTAGCGTCGAACCATCGCTACTATCCGAAAACCACCCTTCCCGACCACGAGCATTTAACGGTGTCTTCTTCATCCAATGTGTTCCATCCTCACTTCAGATGAGCATCGAACCACCGCAGGATCCGATTCAACCGGTCGATCAGATGCTTTTCTTCCTGCAGCCCATGCGGCTCGCGCGGATACACTACGAACTCGCATTCAACACCGTATCGTTTTAGCGCGCGATATAGCATCTCACTCTGCCCCAGGGGATCGGTTCGGTCGTTCTCGCCGTGCAGAATCAGTGTTGGAGTGCGTGCGTTCTTGATGTAAGTCATCGGCGAACTCTTCGCAAATCCTTCCGGCTTTTCGTAAGGCAGGCCGAAGAACCATTCATCGTACGCCGGGCCGTCTTCGGTGCCGAACTCAGTCGCGAGGTCGCTCATCCCCGCTCCCGAGACTGCCGCCTTGAAGCGCTGCGTCTGAGTGATCGCCCACGCCGCCATGTAGCCGCCATAAGACCACCCGCCGATTCCGAGCCGGTTCGGATCGGCGATTCCCCGGCTGATCAAAAGCTCAACACCTGCCATTACGTCCTTGAAGTCTCCGCCGCCCCAGTCGCTCCGATTCATCTCGAGGAAGCGATGCCCATATCCGATCGAGCCGCGAATGTTTGGATAGAACACCGCGTACCCGCGCGCCGCCAGCAACTGTCCCCAGGGCTCGAACGAATCCGACCAAACTCCCGTCGGCCCTCCATGAACCAGCACGACCGTGGCGACTTTTGTTCCTTCGACGTAGCCGCGCGGCTTTAACAACAACGCTTCGATTTGTGTCCCATCGAAGCTTTTGTAATTCATCAACTCAGGCTTGATAAGAGGAATCTGGCTCCAGCTTTCATTAAACCGGGTTTCCTTCACCGGGCCAGCTTCACCATTCGACAACCAAAGCTCGGGAGCATCCGTCGCACTTTCTCCGACGAACGCAAGCAGCGTCCCTCTCTGATCGAAAGTAGGCGTTGGGTGCACGTCGCCAGCGGCAATCTGTTCAACCTTTCCTTCCGGTCTGACGACGCAGAACTGGCTCCTGGAACCTATTTGACAGACAACCAGGATCGATCCGTCCGGGCGCCAGATGGCGTTCGACACGGGGCGATCGAGGCTCGACCCGGTCAAGTTCTTCGGCGCGCCTCCTTCAACCGGCTGAAGGTAAAGGTCGTGAGGAGACGGCCCGTCAACTCGCGCAGCTAAATAGGTCAGGCTCTTGCCGTCGGGAGACAGGCGAATCGCACCAAATCCTCCGCGCGGCGTCGCTATCTCCTTCATCTGACCGTCGGCCACCATGATCGAAAAGACGCGGTGCGTGTTTTGGTCGGACTCGGGATGATCGGTCGCAGAGACGACGAGCCGGTCTCCTTGCGGGAACCACTGAGCTTCTGAGATCTCCCACGAACCAGAGGTCACTTGGCGAGTCTTCTTTGACTCGATGTCGATCAGCCAGAGCCGCGCGTGTTTGTTGTCACGATCGACCACTCGAGCATCGTCCTTGTCCTTTTCTCTTTTGTCTTCGGCATCGGTCTTAGGTTCGGGAGCAAGAAACGCCAGCTGTTTCCCATCTGGTGACCACACGAACGAGCGCACGCCGTTCTTGCCTTCGGTCAATCGCTCCGCCTCACCGCCGTCGCTCGGCATCATGTAAATCTGAGGTGATTCTCCTCGGTCCGATACGAACGCCAGCTTCTTCCCATCCGGAGACCAGCGCGGCGAGTATTCAGATTTCGATGAGTTAGTAAACTGTCTCAGCTCGCGAGAGCGTACGTTGAGCATCCATATGTGCCGGCCACGGACGGTCCCTTTTGGAGGCTCACTAACGACGAAGCAGACGCGATCGCCGCCGGGAGATATGCGTACGTCAGACAACTGTCGTCTGGCGATCGTCTGTTCAGGCGTGAGTTGAGCTTGAGCGGCGGGCGCCAGGGCCAAAAGAAGTAGCGCAGTGAACATATCTGAGCCTCCCAGTTTACGGGTTTGCGGCATTATAGATGGCCGGTTCACTCAATACGAGCGAGAAATGCGGGATCGAGCAGCATAAGCAATTGATCGCGAGCGCGCTCGACGGCGGCTTGCTCTTTTGCCTCGAGCGTTATCTTTACCCGATAGGCCTCGTGCGTAAACGTGGGGTACGACCCAATATCGACTTCAGGATGACCGGCTGCAACCTCGTCCAGACGCGGTGCGATATCGAATTCGTCCTCGCGAGTATAGATGACCTGAGTGTGAAACGGCTCGGCTCTGAAACGCTCTCGGATCGCCTCGAACTTCTTGCGAAACAGTTCCGGGACGCCCGGCAGCACGTAGACGTTTTTTACCGCGAGAACGGGCCAGCGCAAATCAACCCCGCGGATCAGATCTGAACCCGCGGGAACAGCTGCCATTCGCAACCGCGCGGCATCGACACCATCTCCAAAATAAGTGCGCAGCATCGCCTCAAGCTCGGGGTGTCTTATGACCTCCCGGTCGAACGCGCGGGCCACGCCTTCAATCGTCACATCGTCATGAGTCGGCCCGACTCCGCCCGAAGTGAACACATAATCGAATTGTTCAGCGCATTCTCGGACCGCAGTCGCGATGACGTCGACGTCATCGGGAATGATCACGACTCGCCGGAGGGCCACTCCAAGCCCGTGCATCTCCCCGATCAGAAAGCTGGCGTTCTTGTCCTGGGATTTTCCGGTCAGAATCTCGTTGCCGATGACTACGATGGCCGCGGTCTTCTGTCGCATAGGAGACATATTAAGGGAAGTGGAGTCAGTTGTCAGTAGGCAGAAGCCAGAAAGCGGAAGGCAGAAGGCAGAAGGCAGAAAGCAGAAGGCAGAAAGCAGAAGGCAGTAGGCAGTAGGCAGAAAGCAGAAGGCAGAAAGCAGAAGGCAGAAGGCAGAAGGCAGTAGGCAGTAGGCAGTCGGATTTTCCATTTTCCATTTGTCATTTGTCATTTGTCTGTCATTTGTCATTTGGGACATGCGGTTAAGTGCATCGGCGAGCATTAAAAAATAACAAATGACAAATGGAAAATGGAAAATGGAAAATGCTTTCCGCCTTCTGCCTTCTTGTAAAGACCAATGTCGATCCAATAGAATCTCTAATCACGTCCCCTCGGTTCAGTGGATTAAAAAGGAGCAATGATGCGAATTAGGACTTGCCTGATAGCAGGCGCGCTCGCGCTGTGCACGATCGCGGCGACTTTCGCTGCGGGCCAATCTTCCCGTGGGCCCGCGAAGACGATCGCAAGCGGAAACGGAGTAGGGTCGGCTGATTGGCCGATGTATGGCCGTGACCTGGCCGGCTCACACTACAACCCGAACGAGAAACTGCTCACGCCCGCAACCGTCGCCCGTCTCAAGCCAAAGTGGATTTTCGAAACGGGCGGCGACGTCTCAGCTCAACCTTCGGTTGTGGGCGGCGTCGTCTACTTCGGGTCGTGGGACGGAAAAGAGTACGCAGTCGACGCAAAGACCGGCAATAAGATCTGGGCGTATGAGTGCGGCAGCCCCTCGCGTAGCGGCGCGGCTTATGGTGATGGCACTCTCTTCTTCGGAGATCTTGGCGGTTCGCTCCATGCCGTGGACGCAAAAACCGGCGCCCCCAAATGGAAAATAAAAGTCGATGCTCATAAGGACACCGTTGCAACGGGATCACCAATCTACCACAACGGACGCGTGTACATCGGAGTAGCGTCGCACGAAGAAGGCGCGATCCTGAAGTACGGCCCCAAGTACGAGTGCTGCACGTTCCGAGGCGGTGTCGCGGTGTTCGACGCAAAGACCGGGGCCCAGGTCTGGCGCTGGTACACCATACCTGAAGCGCCAACGGAGCAGGGCAAAGACAAAAAGGGAGTAACGATCATGGGTCCGGCTGGGGGCGCGGTGTGGTCGACTGTGACAATACATCCCGATACGAATCGGCTATACGTCACTACCGGGAATCAATACACTCCGCCCGCTTCCAAGTTTCCAAACGCCATCGTTGCGCTTGAGTTGTCTACCGGTAAGACCGTTTGGTCCTATCAAGCGACCCCGGGCGACATCTGGACGTTCGGCTGCGCCAACCTCGCCGAGTGCAGCGATCTCGACGTGGACTTCGGCTCGACTCCGATGGTTTTCAAAGGACCGGGCGGAAAGCCGGCGATCGGAGCTGGACAGAAGAGCGGTTGGTTTTATGCGGTCGATCCCAAAGACGGAAAGCTTCTTTGGAAGACCGAAGTGGGTCCGGGCGGCAAGCTCGGAGGCATCGAGTTTGGCGATGCGACCGACGGCGAGCGCGTTTACGCAGCGGTCTCGGCTTTTCCAAAACAAGGTTCGGTATCGGCGCTTGATGGCGCCACTGGAAAAATACTGTGGCAGACGAAGTCTCCCGACGGCGGCTCGAACTTCGGTCCGATCACCGTGACTGGCACTGGCGACAATCGCCTGGTGTTTGCAGGGTCAAACCGTAACTTCATCCGCGCTTTCGACGCTAAGGATGGAAAGATCCTTTGGGAATTCGACACCGGCGGCGCAGTTGGCGGCGGGCCGACAGTGGTTGACGGCGTAGTTTACGTCGGCTCCGGCTACCAGTTCCTTCGCGTGGGCAAGCCGAACAAGAAACTGTATGCGTTCTCGATTGATGGTAAGTGATCGTCGAGGCTCAGAGCGAGGACTATGCCTGAGCCACGTCAGTCGAGATCATTTGATCTACGCACAGACGATGCACGATCACTCTGCCTGGCCTTGGATATGGTTTACGCGGAGTGCGGCAATATCCGGAAGCGCGGTTGGCTAAACCAGCGGTGGTTTGTTATGGAAAAACGCCCTTCCAGAACTGGCCTCTACTCACCGGCCCAAATCTGTGACAGGAACTAGGAAGATTCATCCGCGCTCGGACCGTAAATCGAAGGCACCGTCGATCCCATCGGCCTGAGATAAGTCGAGAGCTGCCCGCGGTGATGCACCGTGTCGAACAGGAACTCCCAGCCAAAGTGGTAGCCCGTTCCGCGCGAGATTTCATACTCGCCGTATACAAACCTGAACTCTTTCTCCCATATCGAATGATCGAGCGCGTGAAGCCGTTTAGTGAGGTCGTCGTGATTCTGATCGTAAGTCGCGAGAATATCCTCGACCGTGGCGGGCGGCGCGAAGTCTTGCCATTCGACGGTCCCTTTTTCCAACCCTTCGGCCAGCACCTTCTCCTCCATAACGATCAGCCAGGCGATCTCGAGAGCCGTTCGTGACTTCGGTTCGGGTTTGTAATCGCACTTGTCTTGCGGAATGCGCGAGATGACTTTTCGCGTCGCCGGCGCTTCCCTCTCCCAGAACTTCAAGAACAATTCTTTCTCATCCACCGCTGTTGCTCCTGACTTACTTGATTTTCTTACCCTTCATTTCCTGATCGTTCAACTTGATCACAAATTCGACGACCTTGCCCTTTTCATCGCGGTTAAACCTTAGCTTTGCACCCACGTTGGTCACAGAAAAACTGCCGTCATCTTCAGGCTTCAACTCTTGCTTGGTGTCTCCCTGTGGCTGGCCAAACAGCTTGTCACCCTCGTGAGTTATGACAAGGATGCCTATCGGGGCTTCGTACTCGCCAACGTAGTCGTCGAATGTCTTCGGATCAGCCTTTCCCGCTGGAGCCGCCGTAGTCGATGGTTTTTTGTCATCCGCTTTCGCCGCATCGGGGGCCTTCGCCGCATCAGCAGGTTTCTGAGCCTCGACCTTGCCCGGCTTATAGTCGGCTAGCCACTCGACGTCGACCGTCTCCGCCCCACGCCGCTCTTTTTCTTTTATAAGCCATTGTCCCCGCTCATTCCACGGAGGCCCACCTTCGGGATCGACGTGACAGAACGTGCAGTCCTTGGCGCCGAACTTCTTCGCCTTCGCCAGCAACGGTGGATAGCCGAGAGTTTCCCTGGCAAACGCGGCCACTAAGCCGGCGATGAAAATCAGTGAGATTGCGATCTTGATGCTCTTCAATGTGGTTCTCCTTGATTGATCTCCGTCCGTTCAAGAAGGATAGTGCCCTAACAGCCCGCCTATCGCAACTTCTTTGATTGAGTCCAGAATCAACTCTTCCACCTTTACCCATACATCGGGATCATATTCCATTTTGGTGTGTGCAACCCTGAATGCCTTTTTCATCAATGGAACCTTTGACACGTCGATCTGCTTGTGACTGTAGTCGTATTTGAAGTTGCCTATGATCGTTGTCCTCGCCGGATCTTCGGCGTGAATCTCGGGCTCGCCTCGAATAAACCAGCCGTTTCCCTGAAAGAGATTCGCGGCGCGCGCTACGTTGGGAGGAATCATCCGGTCGCCGCGTCCGATGCTGTCTACTTGAACCGTCAGCAACACCGGAACGTCCATCTTCTTCAGTTGCCTTGCGAGCTTGACCACCGCCGCGCCCCCGAAACTTTGGCCGTAGAGAATCAGCCGGATCGAGGCGCGCTCCCGCTCGTCGAGCTTGCCGTCGCGATTGCGGTCAAACGCATTCCTAATCAACTCAATTGCCAGTGATCGCTTTTTGTTCTCGACTGTCTCGATGCACATTCCATGGTCGTTCATCGACCGGAGCTTTAGCGCCAATTTGCGCACGTTGCGCTCGTCGTTGTTCCAGGGCTCGCGCCCGCCCATGAAACCGAGGACCAGGATTTGACCTGGAGGCAGCGGCGTCGGCGTAGTGAAATGGCGATATCGCTGGCCTCGCGGAAAAATGCAGCCGACCTGTAGAATCAGGCAGATCAGTCCAATAAGAAATAGCCCGCCGCGTTGACAAGCCAGAAAATGCATCTCCTGATTTCTGACCTCTGACCTCTGACCTTTGATTCTCATCTCGCGCAAGTCAGCGCGCGTCCGCCATCGATGCTCACCGTTGCGCCTGTGATCCACCCCGCAGAATCGGACGCGAGAAAGTAAATAAGGTCAGCTACCTCTTCTGGTTGCCCCACGCGCCCGAGTGGATGCGTAGTCTTGCTGTGCTCCAGAAACGCGTCGTACGCCTGATCATTCATTCCACCGGCGCGATGAAGCTCGGTCACAACGACCCCCGGGTTCACCTCGTTGACTCGTATACCCTTCGCCGCAAGCTCGAGCGCCGCGCACCGAGTCAACTGATCGACCGCCGCCTTGCTGACGCAATAAGCAAGTACGCCGGGGAACGACCGTGGCCCGGTAACACTCGACACGTTAACAATGTTCCCTCGCGAGCGCTCAAGGTGAGGCACAGCGAGTTTCATCAGATGAAACACTGAGCGCAGGTTGATGTTCAGCATCTCGTCCCAAAGGCCGAGTGAGGTGTCTTCAATACGTCCGGCCTTCAGGATGCCGGCTGCATTGACCAACACGTCGAGCGCGTCCATCATTTCGATCGCTTGAGACATGCAGCGCTCGCTTTGCTTTTCATCCGACAAATCAGCGGCGATGACGAACGCTTTTCCACCGCTGGAGTGGCGCGAGGCAATGTCTTGGAGCGCGCCCTCACGCCGGCCAACCAACGTAACGACGGCGCCCTCGCTGAGGAAGAGTTCGGCAGTAGCGCGCCCGATACCACTCGACGCGCCGGTGACGATGACCTTCTTGCCCACGGTGTTTTCGTTCATATCAAGCTCGCTTTCGTCGAGCGAGTTTACCCGATCCCGGCGCAGGATTGAAAGCCGCGACTCGCAAGGGGCGCGTCAAATTGGAACAATCCACCCACTGCCATGGGAGGGATTCCCGGAGTTTCGCACGGTCTTTCACGAGGTGGGTGAGCAGCGCTGAGACGCGCAACTAGCAAGGGCGGCAACCTGCCGCGTTCCATGTTCGAAGCACGTGCATGAGTTCAGAATGTAACGTAGGGTTTAACCTGCGACAGACCTTCAGACTTACCTTAACGAATAGCGACTCAGACGACCTATGGTACATGATCGCATACCGGTACTTGATGAACACCAAAACAATCGCCGCCGCATTACTGATCGCAACGACCTCGGGTCCGTGCATCGCTCAAACCTACGGAGCCTCCCCGCTCGCTCCTCCGGCGTTCTCTTCCACATCTGCAACGCCGTCCCAGGCCAAACAGTTCCGACTGGGACACCTGGCCATTACCGGTAACAGTCACACGAAGGAGTTTGTCATCCGGCGAATGATCCCGCTCACAGAAGGCGAGATCTTCAATCAGTCGCTGTGGGAATTTGGGCTCGAGCAGATCAATCGCTCCGGCTTGTTTGAACCGATTCAGCCAAGCGATGTCGTGATGAAGCCCGATGACGCGACGGGTCTCATAGAGGTCGCGCTGCACCTGAAGGAACGCGATCATCAGCGCGTCGACCTGAGCGGAGGCGGCGGCACAACGGGCGGAGCTTCGATCTCGCTTGATTACTCAAACAGTAACCTGTCCGGCAGAGGCGACCGGCTCGTCGGGCGCGCGCGGATAGGCACGCGCGAACGCAGCGGCGGCGCCACCTTCTCAACAATGTCTTATGGAAAGCTGCCGATCAGCTTCGATCTAACAGGATTCTTCGAGCGCTTAGAGTTCGTCAACGCAAACACTCTCTTACAGAGCCGAGAGCCGCTTTTTGTGGAACGCACGGCGGGCGGGAGCATCGGCGCGTTTCTTCCGCTCAACAAATCACGGTACACGATTGCGGCGGCGACGCGGGTTGGACTCGTCTACTCAATCACGTCGACCAATCTCGCGGACGCGCTTGTGATGACGACCGCGACGCTGCGTACGCTCGAGCAAGGCGGCCTTCGCACCGCTTCACTGACTCCGATCTTCTTGCACGACACCCTCGATCGTGAGCTTGATCCGCAGCGAGGAGAGCGAATCGTACTGGGCGCAGAGCTTGGCGCGCGGGCACTCGGAGGAAGCCTCAACACTTTTAAGCCGTATTTCGACTATCGCCGCTTCTGGCCTCTGGGAAACAAGAACGACGAATCTCGAGAGCCACCGGCTATCGGGTTTCGCATACGCGCTTCGCACATCCGTGCGTTCGGTGCGGCCTTTCGCGAACAGGCGCTGTCGACAGTGAGAGGCGTGCCCGTGTTCAGGCGCTTCTTTCTTGGCGGAGAAACCGAAGTGCGGGGCTACGATGTGAACTCGATCGCGCCGCTGGCTCGAGTGGACCGCTTTGTCATCAGCGATGGGAACACAACGACATTTGTCTCAAGCGACGTGCGTCCGATCGGAGGAGACACCGAGTTGCTGTTCAACGCCGAGTATCGAGTGCCAATCATCTGGCGGCTTTCAAGCGCGGCCTTCTTTGACATCGGTACATCCTTCGATGCTCGCGGCCTGGTCAAAGAGAGTTTCGAAACGATGACTCAAGTTCAATCGACGGGCGCGCCGGTGACGGTGCTCACGGTACTAAAGCCGCTGAAACCCGGCCAGGACTTCCTTC
Organism: Blastocatellia bacterium; assembly: GCA_035576605.1. Taxonomy (GTDB): domain Bacteria; phylum Acidobacteriota; class Blastocatellia; order UBA7656; family UBA7656; genus Onstottus_A. Next base: position 14,234 of record DATLWF010000222.1, read on the forward strand.
CGCGTTATCGCGCGTCGCTCGGCGGCGAGATTCGATTCCCCATACCGGTTCTGAACATTCCTTTGAGGCTGATCTTCGCGTGGAATCCGAACGCGCAGAAGGTGGTGCCCGACGGCGCCCTGCTCGCGCCCGAGAAACGATTCGCTTTCAGAGTGGGCTTCAGCCGCACGTTGTGAGGCGCTGATTGCAGACGTACAGGGTATATTCAGCGGCTCCTGCGATCCTTGCGTTGTAATTCAGAATGGGAGTCGAACGACAACTCTTTGTCGATCGTGCAGGCAGGTAAACTCTGATGTCCTTCGGATCTCCGGTGCGACCATTGCTCCTTCTACCTGTTACACCAGCTTGTGAGATAACGTGTAATTGGTCATCATGATCTGCAGCAATCAGAATTCCTGGGAGCGCAGGCATCGCTGCCTGCTCCCGGGGTTCCTGAGAAGCGCGACGATAAGAGCAGGCAGGGACGCCTGCGCTCCCAGGTAATTATGGCTAAACCGAAACTCACCGGCCCGCGGCCCGACTGGCTGAAGGTAAGAATTCGCGCGAATGAAGGGTTCGACCGCGTAAATGATTTGATCAAGGATCTGAGCCTGCACACCGTTTGTCAGGAAGCTCGCTGCCCAAACATCTTCGAGTGCTGGAGCGAAGGCACGGCGACTTTCATGATCCTCGGCGACATATGCACTCGGCATTGCGGCTTCTGCGCCGTGGGCAAAGGAAAGCCGGCGAAGCTCGATCCTGACGAACCGCGTCACGTTGGC
>DATLWF010000223.1:0-6615 GCA_035576605.1 Blastocatellia bacterium
TCTCTCACATCGCCTTCTCTCGTGTAACGGCCGGGCATGGTCTTCCAGGGCGAAGTTAGCGAGACGTGACTGTAGTCATAGCTGAAAGGCTCCCGGCCGTCGGGTGAGATTTCCGCGGAGAATCCCCTCCAATGAAGGTCCGCCGTCATCGGATTCATGCGCGTCATCTCTACAGGAGCGCCACTGCTCGAATTGTCGACGAGAATCTGATCCCAGTAGATTCGCATGTTCGTCACGATACGGACTTCGCGACTCCGCGCCGGGAGTTTGCCGGTCAGATCGAGGACGATTGTCTGAGGCCGGCCGACTGGGATACCGATGTCAGCGATCGCGGTTCGCCATTGACCCCGCGAGTCTTTCACCTGAAGCTCGGGTGGCGTCAGGCTCATTCCGCTCTGAGCGGCCGCCACGTTATCGCTCGAAAAGGCGTAATCAGTCCAGCCCGTGAGCAACAGCAGCGTTCTACCCTTCGACGGCTCGCCCAGATCCAGAGTCAGCGTGTGCCTGCCGGCGTAGCCGCGAGTCTTGAGCAGCTCGAAATCGTCCGGATACTGCCGATCTAGTTTCGCGATGCGCGCTGTCACGTCATGACCGTGATCGTCAGTGGCAGACCGAGGCGGACGCGCGCCGCGAGTTGTGAAGAGCTTGAACGGCCGCGGCGGATCCGTCATCCCTTCGTTCGGATAGACTTCGGTCTCCGCGGAGTGGTCGATCGCGATCAGTTGGAGGCGGTCAACGTAAAGCGCCTCCTCGAGTTCATTGGTTACGCGTAATTCGTAGCGCCCCTCACGCTCTTTGAGCTGGTCGCCGCGAATGCGAACGTACTCGTCGGGATCGGGATGATTCCGCACACCCGGCTCTTCCCAGTAGCCCATCTCACCGCCGCCCATGAAATCGGTCACGAACTCGAACCGTTCGCCGTTCCAGGTGTAGAGAAAAGGACACGACGACGGCTTGCGATCAAGCTCGGTGACCTGAAGCACGGAGAGAGAACCAATGGATTTCGCGCTTGCGATTTCGGTCTCAGCTTGAACGATGCCTGCGGGCCACAGCACCCGCACATAGTCCGCCCCGCCGCGTTTGTCGAGCCCGAAGATGATGTCGGCGGGGGCCGGAGCAGGGCTGGCGGCATAAGTCTCGAGCTTTTGTTTGAGACTTCCGGCGCGAGTTTCGATCTTAGCCCCGACCGCGCTGCGGTTGCTGACCCGGCTGGTCAATTGCACCTTCAACGATCGGTTCCGGTTGCCTCCATCGTTTCGCGCGATCTTCAAATCGCCCGTCGCGACTCGAAAGATCAAGTCCGTATCACCATCGCCGTCGATGTCCCCTGAGGCGAAGGCGCGCGGGAACTGTCCCTTAAGAAGATCGCTCGCCAAAGCCCGGTCTGTTACGTTCTCCCACCTTGTTCCAAGGTTCCGAAAGACGCGAGCAGTTTGGCCGGCATCAATCACCAGATCCAGCAATCCATCGTTGTCATAATCCAGAAACTGGGCTCCGGCTGATCCCTCAGTGCCTGAAGGCGCAGGCGTCGTGACGAAGTGGCCTTTGCCGTCGCTCATTGCAAACAAGCCCGGCCCGTCTGCTCTGCCAAAAAAGAAATCGGTGAAGTCGTCCTTGTTCACGTCACCCGCGGCGACGCAGGTGAATCGGCCTTTGGCGTTCAACCCGACCTCGGCGGCTACGTCCCGAAACGTTCCGTCGCGTTGATTGCTGAAGAGTGTAGGCGCCGAGCCGTAGTTCACCACGAGCAGATCGATGTCACGGTGGTTGTCGAAGTCTGTGGGCACCACGGCAACCGCGTGGCCGCCAGATCCTGAGACTTTTGCGGCTGCGGTAATGTCGGTGAACTTTCCGTTGCCGTCGTTTCTGAGCAGCATATTCGGAGCGCCTGGAAAATCATCCGGAAAGGCAGGTGGGTGACTCGGGTCGCCGGGCCTCATCTTTGAGAAATCAACAAAACCGGCGACGAAAATGTCCAGGTCGCCATCGTGATCGACGTCGACCAATGCGGCGGACAATGCCATATACGGGTAGTCAGGAATGCCGGAGGCAGTGGTCACATCCGAGAATTTTCCGTTGCCGTCGTTGTGATAAAGCGCCAGTCGGCCGTAGCCAAGGAGGAAGATGTCCGGGCGGCCATCGTTGTCGTAGTCCCCAGCCACGGCAGTGATCGCTACGGGCGCCGTGGATTGCTTTAAGCCCGACTGCTCCGTCACGTCCACAAACTTGCCGCCGTCGTTTCTGAGGAGGCGGATTGATTGAACGCCGACCTCGAGAAGGTCCAGATCCCCGTCGCCGTCGAAATCAAAGAGAACCACACCGCTGCTCGCCGCGACGATCTGACGCTTTTGATCTTCGGTGAGTCCTTTCGCTTTGAGAGTTCCCCAGTCCGGTTCCTGACTAACCGAGGCCGGCACGGTCCCCGGAGTTTTTGGCAGGATAGTCGACGTTGCATCGGTGAAGATCACATCGGGCGTTGCCGTATCGACAAGCCCGGGCTCCGCGCCAGTCGAAGCAATCGCTTCGGCGTAACGGCCCTGCTCGAGATAGTTCTGCCCGATCGTCGTGGCATAACCCTTCGAGCGAAGTACCTGGAACTTCTGCATCATCGCCTGGCCTTCCGGGCGTTCACCGGAGCGAGTCAGCGCCATTGCCAGGTTATAAGTCGCGGTGACGTTGTAAGGCTCATTCCCAAGCGCAACTCGAAACGAGGCGATCGCTTCAGGGTATTTGCGCTGCTGCATGTAGAGCTGGCCCAGGTTGATGTTCGCCCCGGGATCGGCAGGATCGATCTGGAGCACGCGCTGGAATTCGGCAATGCCTTCGACAGTCCGGTTCTGCGTTCTCGCGATCAGCCCGAGGACGTAATGGACCTGCGGTGAAGCAGGCAGAACGTCAGCGGCGGCCTTTAGTTCGCGAAGAGCGCCATCGGTGTCAGGCAAGTTGTAAAGCGCGATGCCCAGGTTCACTCTCGCGAGCCCGAGCGAAGGCTCCAACTTCAATGCCCGCCGGAATTCTGCCGCAGCTTCCTTGTAGTTGAATTGCTCGAGCAGAGCGACGCCGAGGTTGTTCGCGCGATAAGCATCTTCTCGTGACGATTGAGGGATCGTACTTTGCTCTGCCGATGGATGAGCGTAGCCGGCAAGCAAACCGGCAGCGACAACCAGGGCGCCCACGAAGAAAAGAAAACGAGGTCTCATATCATGTTAATCGCGCCCTACACCCAGGGCGTCGGCTACGCGGTTGATGTAGTTGAACCAGGAAGCGATGAGCGTGATCTGCAGAATGGCTTTGTCATCGAAGCCAACGGCGTGCAGGTTTTCGTGATCGCGCTTTGAAATCCTGGTAGCGTCCTTCGTCAACTGAACGACGTAGTCCAGCATCGTGCGGTCCGCCTCGCCGATTGGCGCGGTCTTGTAATCTTCCTGGAGCGCGCTAACCAAATCACTATCCAGGGTGACTCGACGCAGAAACTCTGCGTGCGACTCGATTCAGTAGTGGCACCGGTTGACGACCGAAACCATCGTCGTGATCATTTCGTGCTGGCGGCGCGTGAGCGGCAGCTCGGATGACATCAGCACGCCGAAGGTCGCGAATGCGTGATACAGCGCGTCGGGGATCAAGCTATGCGACGCAACTATATCGGACGTCCCATCTCCGGTCGGATGAACCGGCTGTGCATACTCAATCGGGTACAACGATCGCTGCGCTTCAACCGCGAGACGCAGTGCTTCCTCACCTTCCGATAATGGATTGGTTTTTATCCACGTCATTGACAGGCTCCCATTAAATCGCTCGAGCGTTCAATTCGTTTATAGACGAATCAGTTTTAGTTTTTCAAATGAAGTGGCTCACCAAGGTTGAGCGTGGCAGCACAAACCGTGTATCGTTGAGCCGCTTCACACTACAGGAGAAGGGGGATTCCGTGCAAAGCGAGCCACCAACAAATGTGACAGGCCGGCGTTGGATCCGTTGGATGCTTCTGCTCATCGTCACAGTGATGGCGTTTGCGGCGGTGTTAGTGCCGGCATTGCTAATCCAGCCATTCAAGTTGCAGACGCCTGGAAGGTTGGACATATCATATTCGCTACGACACTGGTCACCGATCATAACTCTCCTGGCGCTCTCGATCGCGTTGTTACTTGTAATCTCGTTGTGGAAACAGACCCGCCGATGGTGGCGTAAAGGGCTTCTTGTTTCTTTTTTCGTCCCGCTCCTTATGGCCACATGGTTTGCGAGGCAAAACCATTTTGAGTGGATGTTCAAGCCGCTTCCGAACGCAGCGTTTGCGAGTGTGAATGAGGCGGGCTTTGTGTCCGACGGTGACATGGTGTTGGCCGTCGAGCTTAACGGCGACGCAGCAGCCTATCCGATACGTCAGATAGCTTATCACCATGTGGTGCAGGACATGATTGGAGGCATTCCGGTGCTTGTCACCTACTGAACGCTATGTCACACCGGTCTGGTGTGGGAGACGCCCGCTACAAGTCGCACCTCGAAGTTCCATCTTGCTGGCATAAATAACCAGAACTTCATCATGCAGGACGAAGAGACCGGCTCGTGGTGGCAACAGATCACCGGCGAAGCCATCTTCGGCGCGTCCAAAGGCCAGCGCCTTAAACCTGTCCCGCACGATGAACTCTCCTTCTCTCTTTGGAAACAGGAACATCCCAATGGAAGAGTATTGCAACCCGACGACACCAAACCGTGGAAGCAGTTCTCGGAAGACTGGGAGGAGCACACCGCGAAACTTCCAGTTCTTGCGGCATTGAATCCGGATACCAGCCTAAGCCCTCGAACTCAAATCGTCGGGATCAAGATCGGTGCTGTCGCGAAGGCCTATCCGCTATCAACCATTGAGGAGCAAAACCCGGTATTGGACTCCATAGCGGATACACCGGTGATCATAGTGGTGGCTGAAGACAAGAAATCCGTGCGAGCATTTGAGAGAAGAATCGACGGACGGGAATTGGAGTTTTTTGCGAAGCCGGATTCTCAAGCTCTTCGTCTTGTAGATGCGCAAACGGGCAGCGATTGGGATTTCACCGGTAAAGCAATAAGCGGCCAATACGCCGGACGAAAGCTAAAGCAAATTGATTTGCTCAAGGACTATTGGTTCGATTGGAAGGCCTATAATCCCGACACAGTGATCTATCGCTGAGTTGGGCGCTGTTATCGATTCTTCTCCCCATTCTTCTCCGCAGCCAGCGTCAACACCCGCTGCTTCCATTGTGACACCGGAATGCTTTTGAGCTCAGGGACCTCCGCCGCCAGAATGATGAGCCGCCTGATTGGATTAATGATTGCGAACTCGACTTCCGCTTTGGGGTTTGAAGCCTGTTCGAGCATTGCCAGTTTTGCGGACCGCCACTCAGCGGGAGGAGGCACGTCTGCGGCGATGTACGATAACGCTTCAAGCCCCGCGACTCCGATCTCTGAAAGGTCGCGAGGAAGTTGCTCGGCCTCGCGGAGGATTGGAGACTGATCGATAAGCACGTCCAATGCGGGACGGACATCCCGCCACCGGGTGAGAATCTCTTTGATGTGTTCCCTGTTTTGGCGAAAGCGAGGGGCGTCCGACAGCAGGCCATCGATAAGCGCATTAAACTCTCGTGCGGCGCGGCTGTCGGGAGTCGCCGCATCAATCAATCGCGTCAGCGGACTGAGCATCGTAGCTGGATGCGCTCGTGCGCGGGTATACTGCTTGACCGGCTCAACCACCGACACGAGCGTTTTCAGCGGACCGATTTCCTTTGTGCGTGCCAGACGCCTGAGCATCATATCGACGTTCTTTTCGTGTGTCAGACCGAGTTCCTCAAGCTGGATGCTCACCGCTTCGAGCCTGCGATACATATCATCAACGTCAGTCACATCGCGGGGCGACCACAGCCGCTCAGCTATGGCAGCCGTGCGCGGCCAGATGCGCGAGTCTATAGTTTCAGGACTGACCCACTCGCCCCACATCGTGGCCTCGCCCCCAAGGATATGCGCCAATTCGGCGTCGCTGAGAGTGCCGTCGGACGCAACCGGATCTGTCTTGTAATGCTGCGACGCAGGGTACATGAGATCGATGTAATAGCCCGACGACAGAATGCCGTCGTATCCCTTGCGCGCAGCTTCGGCGAGTGAGGCAGGCCCTCGCCACGAATGTATGACTGTGTCTTTGGGCAAGTCAGGGTGCAGTATCTCATCCCAGCCGATCATTTTTTTGCCGAGTCTCTGAAGGATCTTCGACAAATGCTGGTTGAAGTAAGCCTGAAGAGCGTGGTTGTCCTTAATTCCTTTCTCTCTCATGAAAGCCTGGATCTTTGTGTTGCTGCTCCATTGGTGGCCTTCGTTTTCATCTCCTCCAATGTGGATGTACTCGTCCGGGAAAAGCTGAGCGATCTCTGTAAAAAACCCTTCGAGAAATTTGTAAAGTTCCTCACGCGTGGGGTCAAACGCCGGATCAAATATCCCGTTCTTGCGCTCGATCTTGTAAGGTCCCGGCGCGCTCCCCAGTTCGGGATACGCGACCAGCCAGCTTGTTGCGTGGCCCGGCATATCGAACTCAGGCATCACTCGAATGCCGCGGTCGCGGGCATAAGCAATAATCTCGCGGGCCTGATCCTGAGT
>DATLWF010000224.1:0-2380 GCA_035576605.1 Blastocatellia bacterium
GTAGTATGTTCATCGTAACGATGGTGATCTTTTTCCAATACCCTTACGCATACTATGTCCCGAGCCCGCCAGCCGCTCCGAGGTGGATGTTTTCCTGGCGGAATTGGAGCTTAATCGGGGCGGTGATCGCTTCGCTGATCTCGCTGCCGAAGTGGCAATCGCTCGTAGCGTTACCCACCGTCATACTCCTGGGTTTCTTTGCGATCATTACCGCAGACTAACGATAGGTCGATTTGCAAACGAGCGTCGCCCGTTGACTTAGTGAACTTAGAGAACGGAGGAATTGATTGGAAGCAATCCTGGCACTAGAAGACGGGCGAGTCTGGCGAGGTCGAGGTTTTGGCGCTGAAGCCGAGGTCGTTGGCGAAGTCGTGTTCAACACCTCGATGACCGGCTATCAGGAAATCCTCACCGATCCGTCCTATTGCGGCCAGATCGTCACGATGACTTATCCGTTGATAGGTAACTACGGCGTCAACGACGAAGACGCGGAGTCTCGCCGCGTGTTTGCCGAAGGCTTCATCGTCCGCGAACTGTCGCGTACTCATTCGAACTGGCGAGCCGGCCAGTCTCTCGATCAATACTTGAAGACTGCGGGCGTCCCGGGCATTTCGGACATCGACACGCGCTCGCTGGTGAGGCACATCCGCGAACGTGGCTCGATGCGTGGTTGCCTTTCGACCCAGCAGACTGACGAACAGGCCGCGATTGAGCGAGCACGCAGCGCGCCTGAGATGATCGGCTCGGACCTCGCCTCGGTAGTAACCTGCAGCGAGCCTTATGCCTGGACGGACGCTCAATCACAAGCTTACGGCTCGCCGGTTCTGCTCCACCCAAATGCCAACGGCGACGCGAAGGCCAACCCGCGCTTTCACGTCGTCGCCTACGACTTCGGCTTGAAGCACAACAGTCTTCGGAATCTCGCGGCGCTTGGCTGCCGGGTGACCGTAGTTCCCGCTTTCACATCGGCTGAAGACGTGACGACGCTCAAGCCGGATGGTGTGTGGCTGTCAAACGGTCCGGGTGATCCCGAGCCGTTGACCGGTGTTGTCGCTAATCTCAGGAAGCTGATCGGCCGGTATCCGATCTTCGGAATCTGTTTAGGCCATCAACTTATGGGGCTCGCGTTCGGCGGCCGGACTTACAAGCTACCGTTCGGCCATCACGGCGGGAATCAGCCGGTGAAAGACCTGACCACCGGACGCGTGGAGATCACCGCGCAGAACCACGGCTTCGCGGTTGACGCCGACTCCCTGCCTTCCGATTGCGAAGTAACCCACATCAACTTGAATGACAACACCGTGGAAGGCCTCCGGCATCGAAGCCTTCCAGTTTACTCCGTGCAGTATCACCCGGAAGCAGGGCCCGGCCCGCACGACCCTTCTTACCTGTTCGACAAATTCGTCGAGATGATGGACCAGAACCGGAAACACACAGTCGAGCTATGACTCAGGCCTCACGACCTGCGTCTCCATCTGAGTCGCTTCTCGGTAAAGACTCGGTCCCAGTCTATCCTGGTAAAGACATAAATCGTCAGCAGCCCAAACAACTGCGATGCGACGAAGTAATAACTGAAGAACGACCTCGAGTTCACCGATTCGTAATCCAGCATTTGAGCAACACTGGACGCGGTGAACGCCAGGAACGCATAGCTCACAATGCGGCCGAGCAGGAAGGGGATTGCGATCAGTTTCAGTTTAAGCGCTGTCAGGCCATATGCGATGAACAGATGATTCGATGGAAAGGGGCTGAAGGCATAGAACAAAACAGCGCCAAAGGTCACTTTACTGTTTCTCTCCAAACGTTCTTTGACCGCATCGATGTTCTTCCTTGTTTCGTCGCTCATAAACCTCTGCCTTACGATGACGGTCGAAAGCTTCGCGAGGACCAGCCTCCCGAGCGTGGCGGCAACGGCCCCCACCGCGGCGAGCAGAATAATGTTCGAGTTGAACCTGATCGCGATGAACGACAGCACCGACCAGGTAGGGGGTGCGAAGATAGGGACGACGTTGAGAACAAACACCACCAAAAAGATGATCAAAAAGACAAGAAATGTGTGGAAGAGTTCAGGCATTTGGGCCTTGCCTCACACTAGCACACGACGGCCGGCACTCCAATTTCGAGTGTCTGGCATTAGGTGTCCTTACCTTCGTTTCATTCAATACCTTTAGCATGCCAGGGGTGAGGAAGGGTGGTTTACCCCCGCCCGGTTGATGGCCCTTGTCATTAGAGCGGGGGCAAGCCACCCTTACTGACCTCGAGCGTGCCACGGGGTTCTGGTCTTACACTTCTAAGCCTTCGAGACTCCAGCAGTGGGTGGATTGGTCACCTTCGCATCCTCGTGGTCAGGAAGGGGGACCTACCCCGCTCATCGGAATAA
>DATLWF010000225.1:0-11833 GCA_035576605.1 Blastocatellia bacterium
GCGAAAGGTGTTTGGCTGACGCTTGTAGTCGTTAGTGATCGCCCGCTGGCGCATGTACTTCAACTCGTCGTGCTCGAAGTCCTGTTCCTTCATGTACGGGCCTTGTTCGAGCACCACGATGCGAAATCCGGCTGCGGATAATTCTTTGGCAAGGATGCCCCCGGCTGCGCCCGCGCCAATGATCACAAAATCAATCTCGGTCTTTGCGTCAAACGTGGCCTGTTCGTGAGTCATAAGGCGGGTTCTCTATTTCGATTGAAATTCAGCGTCATAAAACCCGAACGGAGATTTGAAGTGGAACTGGTCTTCAAAGCCAAGCAGCTTCCAGCCGATCTGGTCGTGGTTGCCGCCGTATTCGGGATTGGAGAACATTCCCAATATCGTCATCGTGCGAACGAGCTCAAAGAACTGGCCCTTCTCAATTCCCTTGAGCAGTTCTGTCTTTTGTCCGGAGCTCAGGTCGGAGAACCGCTTTGTCTTGCCGAAGCGCTTTCGCGTTTTCTTCTGAAGGTCGTTGAGACCTTCGACCAACGCCGCGCGCTTTTCGGAGGCGAATGTCGCCAGCGCGCGATCGATGAAATAGATGACCCGGGCTTCGCGGGCGCCGGGTGTGTCATCGGTTGGAATTATTTGCGCGGCGATGGCCTCGACCTCCACGGCCTGCTCGTGAGTGAAGAATTCAAGCCTGGGAGTAGCCTGTGATAGTGCTGCGTGGTGGGCATGTTCCTGAGCAGCGGCAATCTCGGGCAGGTGAGAAGCAATCCAGGCGGAGCCGAGGCCTGCGCACGACTTGATCATGAAGAGACGCCGTGAAATATCTTCTCGATCGTCCATTTGAACCGCTCCAGAATCGTTGTGGCCGGCTTCACGCGAGCGACATCGCGAGGTGACATCAAGACTCGGCTATGGGGCCGGTTCTTTCGAGTCGAGTGTGTATCACTGTTCGTCCGTCATTTCAAGGTGCGCGAAGGGTGAGAACATTTCTAACGAGTTGCGACAGAAGGTGCGAAGAAGCGATACCTCGTATCGGTGACCTATCGATAGAGGATAGGATTTCGCACAGTTCGGGCCGCGTAGCGATCACCTTTTGATAGAGCACGAACGCACATTGGGGAGTCCTGCGCCCTTTTGGCTGCGATCAGGTAGCCGCTACGCGGCCCGCGTCGAGCTCCGCTTCCCAATGGCTATCGACAGGCGGCCGCTATGCGGCCAAGCCACCGGCCGCGATTAGTGTGTAACCTTTTCCCTTGATCGAACGTGTTCACGTCAGACGGGAGGCGATCACGATGCAATCAAATCAATATAGCGGCAAGGTAGTTGTAATCGGCGGTGGCGTGGCGGGACTTGCGGCGGCGACGCTTATCGCCAGAAGCGGAAAATCCGTTCGATTGTTCGAGCAGGCGCACGCACTCGGGGGCCGCGCCCAGACCAAACAGCAAGACGGCTTCTACCTCAACATCGGACCTCACGCGCTCTATCGCGGCGGCCGAGGCATCGAAGTTCTTCGTGAGTTGGGAGTCGAGCCGCGCGGTCGAGTGCCCTCGGTCTCGGGCGCGTTTGCGGTCAAGGACGGCTGTAAGCACACTTTTCCCGCGGGCGCGGTATCGTTGCTCACCACGAGTTTGTTTGGGCTTTCGGCAAAGCTCGAAGCGGCGCGCTTGCTTGCATCGATCGGCAGAATCGATGGCAACCGGGTTATGGACATCAGCCTGCGCGAATGGCTTGATCGGACGCTCTTTCATAGCGAGGTCAAGGATTTTGTTCTTGCTGCGTTTCGAGTCGCCACATACATAAACGCGCCGGACCTCATGAGCGCGGGAACCGCAATCGAGCAGTTGAAGAAGGCTTTCGACACGAGCGTTCTGTATCTGGATGGAGGCTGGCAGACGATGGTCGACGGGTTGCGCGAGGCAGCCGCCCGCGCCGGCGTCGTCATCGATACCGGAGCCAGGGTCGAAGCCGTCACGCGAGATGCTGCGGGCGCAGTCGAGGGTGTGCGTCTCGCGGAGGGCCTCGTGATCGAGGCTTCAACCGTTGTTATCGCATCCAGTCCGTCGGCCGCTGTTCGGCTTGTGGAGAATGCCGACCGAACATCCCTGGCGCAATGGTCCGATCAAGCGATCCCGGTAAAAGCAGCTTGTCTCGACGTGGCGTTAAGCCGTTTGCCAATACCGAACGCGACGTTCGCGCTCGGCATGGATCGCCCGCTTTATCTGTCGGTACATTCGGCTGCAGCCCGGCTGGCACCTGAAGGATGCGCGTTGATTCACGCGGCAAAGTATCTGCCGCCCGAACATCGCGACTCAGCGGAAAATGTCGAGCGCGAGCTTGCAGACTTGCTCGATCTGGTGCAGCCGGGATGGCGCGAAACTGTTGTCTATCGACGATTCCTGCCCGATATGATAGTGATGAACGCGATGCCGTTAGCGCGACTCGACGGCGCTCGCGGAAGACCCGGTCCCGAGGTTGCGGACGTGCGAGGGTTGTTCGTCGCCGGCGATTGGGTAGGTAAGGAAGGACTGCTGGTCGACGCAAGTCTTGCGAGCGCAAAGCTGGCGGCGGAGATGATAGCGGCGCAGTCGGTTTCCGCAATTGCCACGGCCGTCTAGTATGGAGATAGAATCGTGATTAAACTTTTTGAGAGGAGATAGCCATGATAACAAACAATGAGTCGGGCACTAACGTGCATGAAATCTCGGAGGGAATCTATCGAATCAACACGCCACTGAGTGTCGTGCCCGGAGGATTCTCTTTCAACCAGTACCTGATAGTCGACGACGAGCCGCTGCTATTTCACACCGGGTTACGGAAACTGTTCCCGGTTGTGGTCGAAGCGGTGCGGAGCGTAATGCCCGCCGAGCAGCTTCGGTACGTCGCTTTTTCACACTTCGAGCAAGACGAGTGCGGATCGCTTAACGAATGGCTGGCAGTGGCGCCCCGGGCGACTCCCGTTTGCAGCAAAGTTGCGGCAATGACTTCAATCAACGACCTTGCAATCCGGCCGCCCCGCGCGCTTGCGGAGGGTGAAGTGCTCAGTCTCGGAAAACATCAAGTGAGGTGGTTCGACACGCCGCACCTGCCGCACGCCTGGGAATGCGGATTCATGATGGAAGAGCGAACTCGCACGTTGCTCTGCGGCGATCTGTTCACCCAGCCGGGAACCGGCGCGGCGGCGCTCACCGAGTCGGACATACTAGGTCCGAGCGAAGAGCTGCGTCGAGGACTGGATTACTTTTCGCACGCAAAGAATACTCGGGAAATGTTGGACCGGCTTGCTTCTGCTGAACCGACCACGCTCGCGTGCATGCACGGGAGCGCTTGGCGCGGCGACGGGGCGAATCTACTGCGAGCCCTGGCCGATGAACTTGACCGATAGCCGGCTCGCCGAGCGCATGATCAATGCAGCTCAAAGCGAGCCGCACCTAATCCAAAAGCGTACGCCGAGCCGATGGAAGATCTGACAGAAAGACAAGCGGGAAGCCATGTCTGCTTACGCTCAAGCTCTCGAAACTGATCGCAGGCTGCTGTGGGGCTTGTGTTACCGAATGACAGGCAACGCCGCGGACGCGGACGACCTTGTTCAGGAGACGTTCGTACGGGCGATCGAGAAGCCTCCAAAGTGGACGGATGAGCCGCTGCGGCCGTGGCTCGTACGCGTTGCAATCAACCTCAGCCACGATTTGCTGCGGCGAAGAAGGCGTCAAGGTTATGTCGGTCCCTGGCTTCCGTCGCCGGTTCCTACGGACGAGGACAGCCCGGCATCATATGAGCCGCCTGCTCCAGGTGAAGACTCGCCGGTGGCGCGTTATGACTTGAAGGAAAGCATTTCATTTGCTTTCTTGCTTGCGCTGGAAGCGCTCACCCCTTCGCAACGAGCGGTGCTGTTGCTGCGGGATGTCATGGACTATTCCACGAGTGACACGGCCGAAGCGCTCGATATGACCGAAGCGAACGTGAAGGTAGTGTTGCTGCGCGCGCGCCGCAAGATGAAAGACTACGACAAGGGCGGAGCGGCGATCAGTCCGGCGCGTCAGAAAGCGACTCGCCGCGCGCTTGAGCAGTTCCTGCTCTATCTAAGCACCCGCGATGCAGCCGGACTGGAGCGCCTGCTTGCTGAAGATGTCATCAGCCTTTCGGATGGCGGCGGTCAAGTACGCGCAGCACTCCAGCCCGTTCGTGGCCGCGACAAGGTTTTGCGGCTGATCCTCGGTCTTGCCAAGAAGAGCCTGGTCGAGCCACGCTTCGGAATTCGTATGCTCAACAACTTGCCGACGGTACTGGTAGAGGATTTGCGCTCGATCCCGAAGGCCGCGGCGCGCTACACAATTCACTTCGAGGTTGACGACGAGGGCCGCATTCGCGGGTTGCACGCCGTGCTGGCGCCGAGCAAGCTTTCTGCAATCAGGTGACGAGCTTGTCTACTACCCAAACCAGCGTGTTCGGGTTGATGGGCTTGAGCAAAACCTCGTCAGCGCCTGCAGCAAAGGCCTCCTGGGTAATCTCGCTGCTGGCCGTTAACATCACTACGCTAGTCATTCTGCGGTGCTCAAACGACCTGATTAACCTGACAAGCTGAACGCCGGTCGTACCGGGCACGCGATAGCTTAGCAGAATGACGTCATAGGGCTTGTTCCGCGCCAATCGATCCATCGCGGAGTCTCGATCACCGCAGGTGGCGACATCCCATCCGCGTTTCTCAAAGATCTCGGCGAACAGGTCGGCGATACTCTCGGAGCTGTCGATGACCAACATTGATTTCATGGTTCCCACCACACCTGTTGAGCAGACCCCGCCCCTGTGATACAAATCTTCGTACAGGAGCGGCAAGACAATATTTTCGATCCAAGCCGATAGTGTTTATATTTCGCTACCCCCTGAATATTTTTTGGCAAGCGCGATCTTAAACCTGTCGACTGCTGCTGTCAACAATTATTTTAAGTGTGAGTTAAAGATAATCTACTCTGTTCCAGGAGGCCGGATATGACTGGCGCCAAGCACAATCTAGGTGAATATGTTAAACGGGTCATGAAGCTGAAGGGCCTGACGCAAAAAGATGTTCAGCGGATGTCAGGCGGAAGAATAACCGACGGCTATGTTGCCAGCATTACGACCGGGAGGGCAAAGAATCTGTCGGTGGACAAGCTCAGCGCTTTAGCTGACGGGCTTGGTGTCGATACTGATGAGTTGTTCCACGTGGCTTGCGGCCTGCGTGGACTGGATGACAGCGGCGTCGGCAATGCGCCGGATTCGCTAATGATTTTGGAAACTGTGCAGCAGGCCGTGATGAGTCCGGCCGTGACCCAGATTCTTCATGAAGTGGTGAGCTTGTCGCCTGAGGAGAGGGTCGGTTTGCTCGGCTTTATTAAGAGGCTGGGCTCGACTAAGCGGAAGTCGAAGCGTAAACCTAAATCCGTTTAGGCTCCCGGATGCTCCTCGGCTCCCTACGGCATTTATTGCCGATCGTCCCCTACGCCTTCATATGCACCGACGCTATCCATTTCCTTCGAAGGGCGCGTCGACGAGCTTTGTCGTAGAATGACGTCATGCCGACTAAGGCGCTCCAGACAAGATACGCGGGCTACGTCATCGCGGTCGTGGGCATAGCTGCCGTGACCGCTGCGCTCAAGCTGGTGGGCGAGAGCATAAATCCGACAACCGTAGCGCTCGTGATGCTGCTGGTGGTTCTGTTTGTCGCCGCGAGTTGGGGCTCACGTCCGGCCATCGTGGCGTCGGTCCTGGGAGTGCTCGGTCTTAACTTCTTCTTTCTCCCGCCGGTCGGCACACTCACAATAGCCGATCCGGACAACTGGGTTGCACTCATTGTATTCCTGATCACTGCAGTCACCGCCGGACAGCTTTCTGCAAATGCCGGGCGCCGCGCCGACGAGGCTGAAGCGGGGCGGCGCGAGATCGAGCGATTGTACGACGAGTTACGATCAGCGTTCGAGCGCGCCAGCCATGCAGAAGCGTTGCGGGAAAGCGAACGCCTGAAATCCGCGCTTCTTGATGCGGTTACGCACGACTTGCGCACTCCGCTTACGTCGATCAAGGCTTCGGTGACCACGCTGCTCGACGAGTTGAAGACCAGGGCATCCGATGCGTCACCCGCCGTTCTGAGCGAAGACGGGCGGCGAGAAATGCTCGACGTAATAAACGAGGAATCCGACCGGCTCAACCGCTTTATCGAAGGACTTGTCGAGATGGCCCGCATAGAGGCCGGGGAGCTTAGGTTGAGGCGCCGGTGGGGAACCGTCGAGGAGATGGTGGAGATGGCTCTTGCGCGCGCAAAACCATTGACGGACCAGCATCTGGTCGACGTCGAGATCGAGAAAGACTTGCCTATCGTGCTCGTCGACGCGCGTGCGGTGAGTGAGGTCTTCTACACTCTCGTTGACAACGCGGCCAAGTACTCGCCCGCCGGAACGCTCATTCGCATCGCCGCATCGCGAGCGGAAAACGACATGATAATAGCCAGCGTTGAAGATTGTGGCCCAGGCATTCCAGTTGACTTGCGGGAGCGCGTCTTCGATAAGTTCTTTCGGGCGATCCGGGCCGCCGATTCAAGCGGGAGTCAGCCGTCGGGAACGGGCATGGGGCTCGCGATCGCGCGCGGAATAGTCGAAGCGCATAGCGGACGAATATGGATCGAGAGCAGCGCGGGCGGGCTCGGAACGCGAGCCGTTTTTACTCTTCCGATCGGCGATGATGACAACGCCGAGAGGCGAGCAGAAGCCCTTGACGAACCGTCCTATGCTAGAGCACCTGAATAACAATGGCACAGAAGCAACGCATTCTGATCGTCGATGACGAGCCGCAGATCACGCGCGTGTTGCGCACCGGACTTACTACACGCGGCTACGACGTGCGCGTCGCGGCAGACGGTGAGAGCGCGCTCGACACGTTCAACGACTGGCATCCCGATCTGGTGGTCACGGATCTTGCTATGCCCAACGTGGGAGGTCTTGAGCTGTGCAGGCGCCTGCGTTTGGCATCACAAGTCCCGATCATCGTGCTCTCGGTGAAGGGCGAAGAGAAAACCAAGGTCGAAGCGCTGGACGCCGGCGCCGACGATTTCGTAACGAAGCCTTTCAGCATGGAGGAGCTTCTGGCTCGGGTGCGCGCAACACTGCGCCGAGCTCCTGCCCCATCAACTGAAGATACGGACTCGACCGTGTTGGAAGCAGGTGACTTCCGTCTGGATGTAGAAACTCGAAAAGTGATAGTGCTGGGAAAAGAAATCCATCTAACGCCAAAGGAATTCGATCTGCTCGCCCACCTTATGCGGCAGGCTGGAAAAGTTTTGACTCATCGAAAATTGCTCACCGCAATCTGGGGAGCAAACTACGGAGAACAAACCGAGTACCTGCGCGTGTTCATCGGCCAGCTCAGGAAGAAGATCGAGCCCGATCCCGGTTCGCCTCGCTACATACTCACGGAGCCGTGGATTGGCTACCGCTTCGACCCTGGAGTCTGATTTCGAAATCAAGCGAGTCTCTCGCACCTGAAGAGGAAAGCAATGACCGGCGCGGAAATGGCAGGACGCTTAGTATTGTCGGCGCTTTTTGGAACGCTGGTTGGAATCGAACGCCAGTGGCGGCACAAGAACGCCGGGCTGAAGACAAATGCTCTTGTGTCGGTAGGGGCGACTACGTTTGGGCTGATCGCCTTGATCAGCTTTGGTCCCGGGAGCAACCCCGCGCAGATCGCCGCCGGCGTGGTGACCGGGATCGGGTTTATAGGAGCCGGAGTGATTATGCACCGTGGCGCGAGCGTGCAAGGAATAAATACTGCCGCCAGTCTGTGGGCCGCGGCGGGGATGGGGCTCGCGATCGGACAGGGCTCGTATCAACTGGCGACATACGTATTATGCACAGTTCTCATAGTGCAGGTTTCTCTTCAATGGGCTTCCAACTACATAAACAGACGATCGGGTCTTCAGGCTCCGGTGGTCACCTATCGACTGTCTCTTCGCTTCAACCCTGGCAGCGCTGACTCCGTCCGGAAAGCCTGGGACAGCTTAGTCGGCGAGCCCGGAGTGACAGTGACGAGTTATGGCGAAGCGCGAAACGATCAATTGGAAACAGTCGAGGCTTCAATTGGCCTGGCGGAAGATCGCGCCGATGCCGCAGCTTCGCTCAGCCGGAGATTTGCCCAGATCCCTGGAGTTGTTCATACACACTGCGAGCAGATCTCCGTCGAAGAACAAGAGTAGTCTGAGGGCGGAGGAAATCGCCGAGCATCCAGGACTAGATGAAGCAATCTTCTATCGGTCGGGTGATCCCCGGAGCCTGCCTTTTCGAACGATCCTGAATCCGCGCCGCCAGGTTTGTGCATTAAGACCTCAATCACTATGATGAGGCGCCGTGTCTGTAATGCAAGAGCAGCCCAATCTGGACGACATATTCCGCTCGCGCGACTTTGGCGCGTTGCGCGAGAACTTATCGCGGTTGACTCCGCGCGATTTGGCGGAGTTGATCGGCGACGCGCCGCCTCACGAGCAGGCCGTGTTCTTCCGCATTCTCCCTCGCAAACTGGCGGCCGCCACGTTCGAGTACTTGCCCACCGAGAAACAGAGCCACCTTCTGTCGTCGATGGCTCAAAGCGACACCGCAGCCATCTTGAATGAAATGTCGCCCGACGACCGAACAATGCTCCTGGAGGAACTGCCAGCGGAAGTAACCAAAGAGCTGCTGACGATGCTGCCCGCCGCCGAGCGCGCGATTGCAATCACGCTTCTCGGATATCCGGAAAACAGCGTTGGCCGGTTGATGACACCCGATTACGTCGCTGTCAGGCCAGAGTGGACCATTCGCTACGTGCTCGACTACATACGCGAGCATGGAGCGGACAGCGAAACTCTGAGCACCATTTACGTGGTCGATGAGCAGGGCGTCTTGATCGATGATCTTCGGATCAGGGTGTTCCTGCTCGCTCCGCTTTACAAATCGGTCCTGGATGTAATGGACCGTCGCTTCGTTGCGCTCAAAGCTACGGACGATCAAGAAGCGGCAGTCGCCGTCTTTCGCCGCGAGGACCGCACCGCGCTCCCCGTGACAGATACTACAGGGATCTTGATCGGCATCGTCACAATTGACGACGTACTCGACGTGGCTGAGATAGAAGCAACTGAGGACATTCAAAAGATCGGCGGCATGGAAGCGCTTGATGAGCCTTACATGCGGATCGCACTCGGGCGAATGGTCCGCAAGCGCGCCGGGTGGCTGGTGATTCTCTTCCTGGGAGAGATGCTCACTGCGACTGCGATGGGCTACTTTGAAGAAGAGATAAAGCGCGCGGTGGTGTTGGCGTTGTTTGTGCCCCTGATCATATCCAGCGGCGGAAACTCAGGCTCGCAGGCGGCGACGCTTGTGATTCGCGCGCTGGCCCTGGGTGAAGTTGGCGTGCGCGACTGGTGGCGAGTCATACGGCGCGAAATCCTGTCCGGGCTCGCGCTCGGGTCAATACTCGGGACGATAGGTTTTTTGAGAATTGCGCTCTGGGCGTCATTCACAAACCTTTATGGCCCGCACTGGTTTCTCGTGGCGTTGACGGTGGGGATCGCTTTAGTCGGAATTGTTCTGTGGGGCACACTCACTGGTTCGATGTTGCCGCTGATCTTACGACGTTTGGGATTTGACCCAGCCGCGTCGTCGGCGCCTTTCGTAGCTACGCTGGTTGACGTTACCGGACTCTTGATCTACTTCAGCGTCGCGGCGGTGATTCTGCGCGGCACGCTGCTTTGAATTGCGCCAGCTCTTTCCTTTAGAGTTCTTGCGAACGCGACTCAAACTTCGCCGGCCCTAACAGTCGGTGCACGCAATCGGTTCGCGAATAACCCTTCCTCTACCGATTTGATGAATTCTTAATATCGTACTTACTAATCCTTTATGCGCTTTGTTGTAGAGTGAAAGCGTGAAGAATAAAGGAATCCCTGAGCCAGAGCATTAGCACGCTCTCGTAGGTTCGCGGGACTCGCGCACCAGGCTTACGAACTTTTTATAAACCTTTAACCCTAAACTTACGCGTGCGGTGCTAGCCTCAAATTGTCACCGGTCGCGCCCGGCGATAGCGCTTGTCCTAGAAGAAGGCGCGGATGGAGCAACACCATGAACAATCAGACGATCGGAATAGCGGCCGTGTTCGCGTTTACTTTCATCTTGTTCGTGCTTCGCCATTTCTTTCTCTCGATCGGGCGGACCAACAAGAATCGCCACGTCACTCCGACGACGTTTCCCCAAAGGCACGCGTCGAACCAAACAGCAGAGAGCGATGACTGGATCTTATGGACACCGGATTGGGAACCGCGAAAAATTTCGTCGAAGCAAGTTCGCGATCGGTGAAGCCCGGCTTCGGCACATGATGGTTTGATTAGAGGTTAATCGAAATGACCTGGAAGGAAATCAAGAAAGCAGTCGAAGATGCAAATATCGGTGAAGAGGACGAAGTTTCAGTCATACAGTGTCAGGCGCATGACGGAGACAAGACGCTTCACACGATCAAACTTGGAAAGTTCGTAAAGCTCACCGAAGACTTCTCGGAAAGCGCGCGGCAAGATGCGAGTGGATGCACTTGCTGACTTCGAAGGAGAGACTGCCATGACGGGGTTTCGCCACACTGTCACAAACAACACGCGACTCGATATTGAGCGCGAGTCCGAAACAGCCCCTAGCGCTAGCGGCCAGAACCCCAAAAAAGGAACCGTGCTTCGGCAGGACCGCTAACAGGAGATGCGTCTTGCGCAATCATTTGAGGTCGCGGCTCAGGCAAAAACTGGATCGTTACAAGGAACATATAGGAGGTCAATGTGAAGCTGATCAGTCGTTTTATGGTCGCAGCCATCTTCTCTGCGCTGCTTGCCGGCGATTCAATCGCGCAACAGATGGACGGCGCTAAGACCAAGCAAGTAGTCGCCGCCGCTCCCGGCGTAAGCGGCACGGCTTCTACAGCGGTGAACGGGAGTCCTTCTGAAAACAACAAAGGCTCGGAGCCAAGCGAGCGTGAGCGGTTGCTGCTGGAGCGAATTGAAAAGCTCGAGCAAAGGCTCGCCGGGCTTGAGTCGCGCTCCGCAGTCAAACCGGCTAATGATTCGGTTCAATCGGTTCTCACAACTACGGCTGCGGCTTCGCCGACGGCCTCTGCAAAGCCAGATGAGACGAAAGTCGAAGCGGCCATTGCGGCTGCGGGGGCGGGCACGTCACCTTCCCAGGCTAACGAGCCGAAGAAAAAGGAGCCGTTTGCGTTCGCGGACTTTACCTGGTTGACCGGCAACCCCCGGACAAAGGATTCGCCTATCAATACGGAAGTCTTTACTGGCGAGATCAGATTCGACACTGCCTTTCACCATTCTTTCAACCACCCGAAGGATAATACGATCGGCGGGTCAAGCGAGGTCTTTCGCTCAGGTGAAGTCCAGGTCACGCAAATCGGTGTAGGCGGTGACTTTCACTACAACAACGTTCGCGGCAGGTTAATGACGCAGTTTGGGATGTATTCACAGACCACACCGCGTAATGACGCGAGCCCCGGACGCGGCCAATGGAACCTCGACAATGCTTATCGCTACATATCAGAAGCGTACGGCGGATACCACATTGACAAGTTGAATGGGATCAACATCGATGCAGGGATCTTCATGTCGTACGTTGGCCTCTTCAGCTACTACCAGTTCGACAACTGGGCGTATCAACCTTCGTATGTTTCCTCCAACACCCCGTGGTTCTTCAACGGCGTGCGGATTCAGATCTTCCCCACTGAAAAGCTGAAGATCGAACCGTGGATCGTCAACGGCTGGCAATCGTACGGGCGGTTCAATCGCGCGCCGGGCATCGGTGGC
>DATLWF010000226.1:0-3743 GCA_035576605.1 Blastocatellia bacterium
CAGCGGGACCAAGCTCTCCACCAGACAAGCAGAAATCTCCCGTCTCGCCGCTTGCCCCATGTGGCGCCCCTGCTATACCGGTATCGCTGCCTAATGCATCAGTTTCGGTGACCCTAACGAACTTCACGCTTCCGATTACCATAGGTAATACAACAGGGGAAAGTGTCACGGGATACGACATCAGATTTACATTCGACCCAGCCGTCGTGGGGTTACAGGCAACGCCAGTTGATGCCACCGGAACTTTGAGCAGCGGAATGTCAATTGCGACTAACACGACTACGCCAGGACTCTTGACCATAATTGCGGCTCAAGCGGCTCCACTAACTGGTTCGGGCACACTTTTGAAGGTAAACTTCACGCGTCTTGGAGCGCAGGGGACATCAACTATCCTTACGTGGACCAAGACCGAACTCGACGATTCAGTGAATGACTGCATACACCCTGCGACGCCTAATAACGGAACGATCTTCATCGGCGGAGGACCCTCGGCAGTAAAACTCGACCGATGCATTGCTACAGGTTACGACAACGGCGTTTACCTCGAATGGAAGACCGGCCTCGAGGTCGATAACCTCGGCTTCAATGTCTACCGAGAAAAGGCGGGGCAGAAGGAACTGATCACGCCTGAGATAGTGGCAGGATCAGCACTGCTAACGGGCAAAGCAAACCTTAAGACCGGGCGGACGTACGCATGGTGGGATAATTCGAAGGATCAGCAAGGCGTGCAATACTGGCTTGAAGACATCGACCTAAACGGGCAGAGCAACTGGCACGGACCCGTCGCGGCGCAGTTTGTCGGAGGGAGTCCTCCGTCGCAGAGCGATGCAGCGGTTCTCAGCGGCATCGGCAACTCCAAAGCTTCTCCTGACGCAGGCAACAACGTTGAGCGCAGAGCTCTGGCTCGCCCAATTGCAGACCAGCCTGCGATCCAGTTCGATCTTGCGGGAGGACCCGCGGCGAAAGTTTCCGTGCGACACGAAGGCTGGTACACCCTGTCGTCGTCGCAACTGGTTGCAGGAGGTCTTAAGCAGAACCCCAACCCCGACCGTCTGCAAATGTATGTTGACGGCGTGCAAGTCCCCATCAACGTGATAACCGACGATAAGAAGCAGCTATCGGCTGTCGAGTTTTACGGAGTGGGCCTGGATGCTGCGTACACCGACGCTCGTGTCTACTGGATAGTGGAAGGCAAAGAAAACGGCCTGAGGATACAGCAGGTCAACGCAGACGCCCATCCTTCCAGCGATCGCAGCTTCAACTACTCGGTGGAACGAAGAGACAGGACAGTCTACTTCTCCAGTCTCAGAAACGGAGAGCGCGAGAACTTCTTCGGTCCGGTCGTCGGGCGAGATGCGGCCACGCAGTCGCTTTCTTTGCAGCGCATCGACACGGCTGCAACTATTCAGGCGCAGGTGGAAGTGTCGCTGCAAGGAGTGACCGCTATTCCCCACCGAGTGTGGGTCTATGCCAACGGAACATTTGTAGGGGAAATTCCTTTTAACGGACAGGAGCTAAGGGTCGCGAGCTTCGCGCTACCGATCTCGCTTTTGAGAGAGGGAGACAACGAGGTGCGGCTTGCGGCGCAGGGCGGTCCGCTTGACGTCAGTCTCATAGACTACATCCGGCTCAGCTACCGGCACACCTTCAGCGCAGTGGCTGATCAACTGCGATTCACAGCAACCTCGGGAGCTGCGGTTACAGTAGACGGATTCACCAGCGCGGCGATCCGAGTGTTCGATGTTACCAATCAGGATCAGGTACAGCAGTTGGTTGGAAAGGTAGAGCAGCAAAAGACTGGCTACGCCGTAACGGTGACGCCCGCTGAAAAGGGAGACAGGACACTGCTCGCGATAGCAGGACAAGTGGCCGTCACGCCGCCTGGAGTATCTGCCAACGTATCATCGAACTTGAGAAGCAACAGCCACGCAGCAAATCTTTTGATCGTCACCAATAGGGACTTCTTCACTGCGCTGGAACCCTTGAAGCAGTTGCGGACTAGCCAGGGGTACAAGGTCGAAATCATAGACGTTGAAGACGTCTACGACGAGTTCAGCTTTGGCGATAAGTCGCCATATGCTGTCAGGGCCTTCTTGCAGTACGCGAGGACGAACTGGAAGACACCTCCGCAGTATGTGCTGCTGGCAGCGGACGCCAGTTACGACCCGAAGAATTATCTGGGGTTCGGTGACTGGGACATTGTGCCGACGAAGCTCGTAGACACCGAGTCCATGGAGACGTCTTCCGATGACTGGTTCGCTGATTTCGACGCGGACGGAGTGCCGGAAATGGCAGTAGGAAGGCTGCCGGTGCGAAGCAGAGCGGAAGCCGCAAGCATGGTCGCCAGAATCGTTAGCTATGACAAGTCCAGCGGGTCCGCTGAGCTAACCCTGGTTGCGGACGCCAACGAAGGATTCGACTTCGAGTCGGCGAACGCTCAGCTAAGAGCGTTGGTGCCCAGCGACACAAGGATTGTCGAGATCGATCGAGGGCAAATGGGAGATCAGGCGAAGCCGGCGTTGATAGATGCGATCAACCGTGGACAAAAGATAGTCAATTACACCGGTCACGGCAACGTAGATCAATGGAGAGCAAATCTGCTTACGAATGCCGACGCAGGTCTGCTTACAAATCAAAATCACCTGGCGCTGTTTGTGATGATGACTTGCCTGAACGGGTATTCTGACGATCCGGCGTTAAGCAGCCTTGCGAAAGCGCTGATGAAGTCAGCGTCAGGAGGCGCGGTGGCGGTGTGGGCATCGTCGGGAATGACGATGCCCGACCAGCAAGCCCTGATGAACCAGGAATTCTATCGTCAGGTGTTCGGGAGACACGGAATATCGCTGGGAGACGCTATCAAGAGTGCCAAGGCAGCGGTCAGCGACAGCGATGTCCGCAGGAGTTGGATGTTATTGGGAGACCCGACGATGAGGCTCAAATAGCGGTCGACCTTTGCCCTTACTGAGCCGGGTGCTCTTTACTCAATCCTACTACGACGGCTTGGTTTCAAGCGCGGCGCTGGCTTCGCCGTTGAGCTTGAATCTCTGCCCCCAGTCTATCCGTGCTGTGGACTGCATAACCACAAATAAGGTGATGATCGAGCCGATCGTTACCGCAAGCCCGGTGAATCCTTCGAAGAAGAATGCGTATGAGAAGCCTATCAGGTAAACCAACTGCGCCAGCGCGACTTCAAGAAAAGCGAATCTGTTCCCGGCGACTATGCGCATGTATGAGACGACAAGAATGATCGACACCATCGAGCAAAGCGCAAACGCCGCATGAATCGAAACGTGGTCAACCAGATACGCCAGCAGCAAATGAAATGCAAAGAACGCAGCCGCAAGAAAGAAGTAGTTCATCGGATGTATCCGTACGCCTCTTAGCAGAGAGATGACAAAGATCAGGAAGAAGAAGAATCCCAGCGACACCGGCGCGAAGTAGGAGATTCGCGCGGCCATCGGTCCTGGGTTTATCTTTTGCGGCATCTCGATGCCGATGCCGTTTCCCGCAATCAGATCCTTGTAATCCCAGGTCAACTGCCAGCCGTTCCCCGTCCGTTCCTTCGTCACATTAGGCGATATCGTGTTTGCAGGATGACCGTAGCCGTCGAAATCGGTGGTGGCGACCAGCTTGAAGTTGCGCACTTCGCTTATCCCGTCCCCGAAGCGATACGTGAAGCGATCCAGTCCCTGCGAGGTATAGCTTACCGTCAAACGATGGCGAGATTTGGGTTCACATGGAAT
>DATLWF010000227.1:0-11473 GCA_035576605.1 Blastocatellia bacterium
GATCGAGTCGAGTTCTATTTTTCAGCCAACGTCGGCGAAGCCATTCGGCCGCTCGCGAAAGTTGCGTCGGGAGGAGAAGCGTCCCGGCTGATGCTCGTGTTAAAGACGGTAGCGGGCGCGACTGAGTTCCCTCGCACTATCGTATTCGACGAGATCGACAGCGGCATCGGCGGGCGCGTCAGCGAAGCTGTCGGGGTTAAACTCAAGAAGCTTTCGGAAACGAATCAGGTTTTTTGCGTCACTCACCAACCGCAGATCGCTCGATTTGCGGATTCACATCTTCTCGTGCGCAAAGAAGCGATCGCCGGCCGCACCGAGATCAGCGTTGATACACTCGATCGCCGCGGACGCGTCGAAGAGATCGCCCGCATGCTCACCGGCGCTGAGATCACCGAAACCGCCCGCCGCCACGCAAGAGAAATGCTTAAGATATAGGACCTATATGACCTATATGACCTATACAAAACCAAACCCTTGCAACCTGCGCGCTCTATGATAGACTAGCCCGTGCTGCGGGACGCTCCTGGTCCCCAAGGTCAAGCGGTTGTCAGATGACTCACCCCGAACCGTGGTAAAACATTACTCGCTGTGGAGAATGAGATGGAAGACAACGATTTCAACCTGACCGCCGAGGAACGAAGGAGCGATGACCGTCGAAGAGAAGAACGGCGCAAACAGGAACTCGGCCCTCCGCCTGGCGAGCCCGAGCGTCGCAACGGGCGCGAACGGCGATTGTTTGACCGTCGCGTTCAGGGTTCTACCACCGGCCAGCTTCTGGTCGAAGTCGGCCGGTTCGCCGCCGAGAACATGGTATTTCGTCAAAAGGGAAACAAGGCGGCAGCACGGCGCGCACGCAAACACCTGTCACAGATAATGAAGCTGGCGAAGCTGAGACGGGCTGAAGTCTCCGCTGAGATAAAGGGCCTGTCGCCCGGTGACGCAGCAGCAGCCGAAGGCGATGACGCGGATGAAGCGGATGAATAACCGCGGCATGCCTCGTCGCTTCGCTCGGAGCTCATCCCAAACAGTCATCTCAACGATCAGGTTCAGCGGCAGTACGCCGCGGCATCTGATCTAGTGCGGCGTTTCTCGCGTCCGCGAGAAACCTGTCAATTTCTGCCGGTGTCCGCAACCGGATCGCCTTGCTCGTGTTTCGCTCCTCATTGAGAAGCTTTACAATGCGCGGCCGCGTTCGCTTCGGATAATTCCAAATCCACATCAGGAATTTGAGGTTGAGTTGTTCCGGGCAGCCGTCGGCCATGTCAGGCCTCGTCGTGTTCCGATGCTTTACCGCCCGCTTCAGTACCCGCCAAAGGCAGATCGTCCGTGGTAGATCGAGAAACACCACCGCATCGCAAGCTTCGAGACGCCGTCCGAGCGTGCCCGAGTAGTTGCCGTCAATAATCCACGCGTCACGCTCCAGCACGCCCTCGACTGTCCTGGCCCACTCGTCCCTGGGCGGTTCGACCCACCCTGGTTTCCAATACAGGGCGTCGAGATGGACGACTGCGAGTCCGAGAATCTCGCCCAGCTGTCTTGCGAAGGTCGTCTTTCCAGCGCCTCCGGCGCCGATGATAAGGATTCTCTTCATAGATCGACTACGGACAGGTGATGAGTCCAAAGCGACAGTCATTGGAGCGAGCGATAGAGATCATGCGGGCGGCCGATGACCAGAACAACCCGTGCGGTTATTCTTCTGCTCGAAGCCGTGCTTCCAGCCGCCGTCTGATGTGGTAGTAATCCTCGACAAGCTTGTTTAGCGTCACGATGAACGGTATCTGCAGCGCGGCTGCGTCATCTGCTCGCCGCTCAAGTTCGTCGGCTTCGGGTGAGCCGGGCTGAACGCGCTCAAGCTTTTCCATCACTTCGTGAACATTCTCTCCACGTGGATGGCGGTGATACGAGAAGCTGATAAGAGAAAGCGTAAGCCCATCGACGACCGATTGCACCTGTTCCGCGTCATCGAGTGACAACCGCCTCATCAAAAAAGATTCTTCAGGGGCTTCAGTAGCTTTGGCGAGCTCAAGCACCTTCTGCTGAAGGTCATCTGGTCCGGCGCTCATAAATCGAATCATCGAGCTTCGCCCGCGCCGTTGTCAACTGAACAGTGATGCGTGATGATTGATGCCTGAAGTCGTGATTCGTGGTCGGAAATAGACTTCGCGAGATTCGAGCCATCGCGAATCGCACTTCGAATTCTCAATGGTTGAACCTGGGTAAAGACGGGCTTCAGTCCGTCTATCAACCGCGTGGTTGTGTAATGTCCCAGGATCTCTTCCGATCAACTCTTTCTCCGAGGCGCCAACCTTTCCTGTGCCTGTCGGCTGCGCTTGTCGGCGGGATTCTGGTTGATCGATGGATCGAACCCCCGCGATTGATCGTTAGCGCGCTCGCCCTGGCGTCGGTCATCGTATCCATCAAGCTCCTGGTCAGCAAAATAGACCGGGCTTCTACCATTGGGTTGATGATTGGTTTTGCAGCTGCCGGCGCTCTGCTCTCGCTCACGGAAAGAACTAGAGACACAACCTCTCGACTGGAGACCCTGTATGAGTCCAAGGTCATCAGCCCGGATGATCCAGTTGAGTTGACCGGCACTCTGGGCGCCCCGCCCGAACCTGCGCCAGGCATCTTCTACCTTGATCTCTCCGCGGAGCAACTGCGCGTGCGTGATCAAGTGATGCCCGCCAACGGCCACGCGCGACTGATGATCTCGCCATCCGGCGACGCTGCGCGGAAGGATTTCGCAGATCTCGCGCTGGATTATGGTTCTCGCATCCGCGTGCTGGTCAGGTTGCAACGAGCACGCGGGTATGCAAATCCTGGCTCGCCCGACTTTAACGAGTTCCTCGAACGTCGAGGCTACGATCTGAAAGGCGTGATCAAAAGCCCGCTTCTAATCGAGCACATCGGCCAAGCATCCACTAATCGAGCGCTCGCGTTTCTTTACCATCTGCGCTTGCGAATGATGGACGCGCTTGGTTCGAGCTTTGACCCGCGCGTGGCAGGAACGTTGAAGGCGATGCTCACCGGCAACCGTTACTTCCTGGACGGCGAAACGGTCGATCGGCTTCGTGAAAGCTCGACGTTTCACACGCTGGTGATCGCCGGCTTGCACATTGGCATCATTGCCTGGGCGCTGATCGGCGGGCGGTCTGCGCACAAGCGGCGGAAAGCGTGGCGAGTTATCGTATGTCTGCTGCTGCTGTGGGCGTACGCCATTACGGTTGGGCTTGCGCCGCCCGTCACTCGGGCAACAACGATGATAACGGTAGGCTTGATTGGCCCGCTGGTGTTCCGGCGCTCGGCGTCGATCAATACTGTGGCGCTTGCGGCTTTTGTAATGCTCGCCTTGAAACCGGCTCTGGTGGCCGATCCGGGGTTTCAGCTGAGCTTCGTAGCGGTGGCGGGAATAGTGGCTCTTGCGCTGCCACTGGCGGACAAGCTTCGGGGCATCGGCCAGTGGCGGCCGACTTCTCACACACCACACCCGCCTTCGTGTTCGCGAGCCGTTCGGTATTTCGCGGAGACTCTCTTCTGGGACGAGCGCGCGTTCAACAAAGAGATGCGGCGGGCCCTGATTCGCTATCGACTCAAGAAAGCAGGCGGAGCCCGGGTACTCGGGCGACTGCGTCTTCAATCGATAATCAGAAGCGCGGTGCTGCTGATGATCACGTCCGGAGCGATTCAGCTCGCGACGTTGCCGCTGATGGCGCTGTACTTCAATCGCGTTGCTCCGGTCGGGGTCTTGTTGAATGTCTTAGCCGGGTTGTTGACCGGAGTACTGATGCTGACCGCGATTGGCGCGATCGCCGTCGGCGGCCTGAGCGCGTGGCTTGCGGCTAAGCTTGGGCTGGTGATGAAAGCCGCGCATTACCTGCTCGTCAACGCAATCGTACCGTTCGCTGAATTCCCGTTCGCGACGTTCAGAGTGGCTCATTACGAAGGCTGGCATTCGATCATCTACGCTCTGTACTTCGTTCCGCTTGTGATGCTGGCTGTGTTGATAGATCGATGGCAGCCAATCGATCACGTGCTTCAGGTCGATGACACCTTGTTCAGAGTACCGACTTTAGTCGGCGGGGCGTTGAAGCCGAACACAGAGAATCGCAACTACCGTGGAGCCCGCCGCCCACTCACGCTGTCGCCCCGCCTCCGTTTCGCCCCATCCCTCATCTGCGCGCTGGCGATGACATCGGCGCTGGTGGCGGTCATCAGGCCTCCGAGCAATCAAGCGGACGGAAAACTGACGGTCCACTTCCTCGACGTAGGTCAGGGCGATTCTGCATTAGTAGTTTTTCCTAACGGCAAGACCATGCTGGTCGATGGCGGCGGCGAACTCCGTTTCGATGGGCGAGAGCGAAGCGTCGCTCAAGAACAAGAGGCCGAGCCGGCTTTCACTGACAACGCGTTCTCGATCGGAGAAGCCGTCGTTTCGCGATTCATTTGGTCGCTGGGTCGCACTCGAGTCGATTACGTGCTGGCGACGCATGCTCATGCGGATCACATCGGGGGACTCCGGGACGTGGTTCGGAACATGCAAATTGGTCAGGCCATCGTCGGTCACGTGCCTACGGCAGATCCAGAATACGATCGCTTTGTCGATGAGGTCCGTCAGCGCCGCGTGCCGCTGTCTGCAGTGAGCGCGGGCGAGCAATTCCAGATTGACGGCGTTGCGATCGAAGTGCTGTGGCCGCCGCCCGCGTACGGCTCGCTGGTGACTTCCGGCAACAATGACTCGGTTGTGTTGCGATTGCGGTACGGCTCGGTGTCAGTAATGCTTGCGGGAGACATAGAGCGAACGGCCGAAGACTCGCTCGTTGCATCCGGGGTAGACTTGCACGTCGACTTGTTGAAGGTCCCGCATCATGGTTCGAGAACTTCCTCGACCGAAGTATTCATCGACGCGGTTAATCCTCGGTACGGGGTTATCTCAGTCGGCGAGCGGAGCCGCTTCGGGCATCCACATACGACCGTGGTAAATCGATATCTCGCGCGTGATGTGAAGCTGCTTCAGACGGGGCATGATGGAATGGTGACTGTGGCGACAGACGGAGCCTCGATCGACGTTGAGACCTACAGGAGGTGAAGCGCCATCATTGCTTCTGCTGCTTCTTGCATCCCCCAGGGCTTTGAAGTACCATTTTGCTGGCTTTTGAAACTGGTCTTTCTAATCAATAAAGGAGGGGAAAATCCATGAGTTTTTCCGATACCGAAGCGCTCAAGCGGCAACTCTTGGCCGATGACACGAAGTTCGCAGAGCTGGCGCACACTCACGGGGAGTACGAGAGAAGGTTGAGCGAGCTGGCAGAGTTGCACTACCCGAGCGTTGAGGAGCAGATGGAAGAAGCCACTTTAAAGAAGAAGAAGCTATATCTAAAAGACCAGATGGAAACGATCCTGCGCCGCTACAAAGAAAAGCAGCAGGTCGCACACTGAGACTCGACGGCGCGGCAACCGCAATCATCTTAAAGCACTCGCGCCAGACATAAATAGGATTAACCGCTGGTTACTCATGAGCGGACGGTCTGCGCATATCCGAGGCGAGACTGTTGGCCGATGAGTAGCCAGTTTTTTGTTTCTGCTTTGTGTTAGAGATCCCTACGCTGACTCGTTGCCCCGGAGATCGATCTGAGCAGATCGTCACTGATCGGCGAGCATCGAGTCAGCGGAGACTCCGATTTCAGCATCGATGGCAAAAGAAGGCATACCGTTCATCGCTCTGTTTCTCCTTCCGGGAATCGTGTTTCTTGCTCTTGGATGGTGGATCGCCGCAGGCTTGTGTCTGATCCTGGCCGCCTTCATGGCGTTCTTCTTTCGCGATCCGGTGCGCGCTTGCCCAGTCGATGAGCGCCTCGTTGTATCACCAGCGGATGGACGAGTGGTAGCCGCGGCCCGGGTCGATGAGCGACTGGATGATTCTCCGATTCAGATCTCGATCTTTTTATCGCCGCTTGATGTGCATATCAATCGCTCGCCCATAGCCGGCGAGATTCTCGACGTAGCCTACAAGCCCGGTGCGTTTCACATCGCGTCACGTGACATTGCTTCGGTTGAAAACGAGCAGAACGTTGTCACCGTTCGCGGAGAGAAACTGACGATCGTATTTCGCCAAATTGCCGGGGTCCTTGCGCGTCGGATTGTGCTGTGGAAGAAGAAGGGTGACCGGGTCGCGATGGGCGAACGGGTCGGGCTGATGAAATTCAGCTCGCGAATGGATGTGATTATGCCCGGCGAGGTTGAATTGCTTGTGCACAAAGGCGACCGGGTCATTGGAGGCGTGAGCGTCCTGGGACGCGTGCCGGGCGAGTGACGTCTTCACATTCTTTGAACCAAATACGGCCCGCCGCGTGTAATGGTAAGGTCCGGCTCCTATCAACCAATCAAGCAGTTCACGCTGTGGTTACGATTGTTGGAGCTGTGCTATGATTTGGCTTGTTGCGTACTGCCCCAGGCGCCAAAATAGCCGGCTGCGACAGGCTGGTCTTGAAGAAGGTCCAATCCGATGGCTGAGTACATTTGCAGGCTAGGCACGCCTACCGGCGAAGTGGTGACGCGAACTGTCGAAGCTACCGCCGAACGCGATCTTCGCTCGAAGCTTGAACGCGAGGGTTTTCGGGTCTTCTCCATCGTTTCGACAGGATCTGTGAACATTCGCCGCGCATTCGGAGGCGAACGCCATGTCAAGAAGATCAAGACAGAAGATTTCCTGCTATTTAATCAGCAATTGTCAGCCTTGCTGCGAGCCGGGCTTCCGATACTTCAAGCGATCGGCATACTCCGCAAGCGGGTTCGTAACGAGCAACTGCGGATCACTCTTGAGGATATAGAAGCGAAAGTCCGCGCGGGGCAAGCGCTGTCAGAGGCTTTCGCCGCACAGGGCGACGCGTTCCCGCGAATCTACGTTGCTTCGATCCTGGCGGGCGAGCGCGCGGGTTCACTCGACGAAGTGCTGCTGCGCTACGTCAGCTATCAGAAGACCATCACCGAAGCTCGCCGCAAGATAAAGAAGTCGCTCGCGTATCCGGCAGTGCTCATCTGCGTGTCGTTCATTCTGGTGATGGTGCTTTCGACCTACGTCATCCCGCAATTCATGAAGCTGTACGCGGGCGTCGGCGCGCAGGAGCTGCCAACAGTGACAGTAGCCGTGGTCGCGACCGCCGGGTTCATAAGTGCGAACCTGATATGGTTGATACCGACAATAATCGGGGCATTGATCTTCATCTTCTTCTGGAGGCGCACGCCGCAAGGGAGGCTCGCGATCGACCGTTGGATGCTGAGAACGCCAGTCGCAGGCGAGACGGTGCGTCAAATGACCCTGGCGCAGTTCACTCGCAGTCTGGCGACGCTTCTGGCCGGCGGCATCACGCTGCCGGAATCGGTCGAGATAGCCGGTGAATCGATCACCAACCGCGCTCTCAGAAAGGCGAGCTCGGGGGTTCTCACTGGTATACGCGAAGGCAAGCCGTTCACCGACAGCCTCGAGGCGTCGGGCTGGGTGTCTGAGCTTGCGATCGACATGATCGGGGTGGGCGAAAAGTCAGGCGCACTGCGCGAGATGCTCGATGAAGTCGCCAATTTCTATGATTCAGAGATCGACGTGCGGCTCAACACGATCACGACGTTCATCGAGCCCGTGATACTGGTTTTCATGGGCAGCCTGGTTATGACGATTCTGCTCGCAATGTATCTGCCGCTGTTCACTATGATCGGCAATATGGGTCAGCAGGGCGTTCCGCGGTGATTGGAGAATCTAATGTCTAAGACAGTCGAACAAGACGCCGGCGCGGCGATCCCGGCTGCGCCCCCCGCGCTCATCCCGTCGGAGATGAGTCAGGAGGAGCTGGCAGCGCGCGAGAAGGCGCGGCGATACCGGCTGAGATTCGTCGACCTGAAGATCGAAGAACCGGCTTACAATCTCATTCACGAGTTGCCGGTCGAGATGATGGTCCGCCACAGCTTCGTGCCGCTCAGCCGCGACGGCGACATGCTATACGTGGCCATGGCGGACCCGAGTAATCTGGAAGTCATCGACGAGATCGAAGCACAGTTGCACGTGCGATTGAAGACCGCGGTCGCCACGCAAACGGCTGTGGAAGAGGCTTTAAAGCGGGGCGACACCGCAGCGCGCATCTTGCAGGACGCAACCGCCGGATTTCGCACTGATCGCATGGCGCTGGTTCGCGAAACCGAGAACGGCGAGGAAGTGCTGGACCTGGAGCGCCTGACTGGCGACGAAGAGATGTCGCCGATAATCAAGCTGGTTTACACGATAGTGCTCAACGCACTCGAGCGCCGCGCATCGGACATACACATCGAAACTCGCGACACGGACGTCGCCGTGAAGTACCGAATCGACGGCGCTCTCTATCGCGCGGCCGACCCTATCGACATAGCGCACCATCAGACGATCGTACAGCGGATCAAGGTTATGTCGGAGCTCGACATCGCCGAGCGGCGCGTGCCGCAGGATGGGCGTTTTCGAATCATGATTCGCGGCCGCAAGATTGACTTCCGTGTTTCGATAATGCCGTCGATCTATGGTGAGAACGTAGTAATTCGTATCCTCGACAAAGAGCAAATCAACGAATCCTTTCGCGACTTGAATCTGGACGTCGTCGGATTTGCGCCTGGGGACTTGAAGAAATTTCGCAAGTTCATTGCCGAGCCCTACGGCATGGTGCTGGTGACGGGACCGACGGGCTCAGGAAAGACGACGACGTTGTACGCCGCACTCAACGAGATCAAGAACGAAGAAGACAAAATCATCACCATTGAAGACCCAGTCGAGTATCAGCTTCAAGGCATCACGCAGATACCGGTGAACGAGAAAAAGGGGCTGACCTTCGCGCGCGGACTGCGCAGCATACTCCGTCACGACCCGGACAAGATAATGGTCGGCGAGATCCGCGACTCTGAAACGGCGCAGATTGCGATCCAGTCAGCGCTGACGGGTCACCTGGTGTTCACCACTGTGCACGCCAACAACGTGATCGACGTTATCGGCCGGTTCTTAAACATGGGTGTCGAGCCATACAACTTCGTCTCGTCTTTGAACTGCGTGCTGGCTCAACGACTGGTTCGTATTCTGTGCACGCACTGCAAGGTCCGGCACCACGCGACCGACGAGGAGCTCAACGAGTCGGGGCTGAATCCGGACAAGTATCGGACTGA
The DNA here is from genome assembly GCA_035576605.1 of Blastocatellia bacterium. Classification (GTDB taxonomy): domain Bacteria; phylum Acidobacteriota; class Blastocatellia; order UBA7656; family UBA7656; genus Onstottus_A. The sequence continues at coordinate 9,172 of DATLWF010000227.1, forward strand.
AACCTTTTATCGCTCGGTTGGATGTGAAGTGTGCAATCTCACAGGCTATCGAGGCCGCACGGCAATCCACGAGCTGCTGAATGTGACTGATAACATACGCGAGATCATAATCGAGCGTCGTCCTGGTTCGGAGGTACGCCGGGCCGCGCGCGCCGAAGGACTGACGTCTCTACGCGAGTCTGCGATCGCTAAAGTGTTTTTGGGCGTGACCACCTTGCATGAGATCAATCGCGTGACGTTCGTTGAATAGTCAGTAGTCAGTAGTCCGTTGGTTGTAGCTATACGGCGTAGTGGACTACGGACTACGGACCACGGACCACGCGCTACGGACCACTAACACGGACTACGGACCAAAGTTGTTTGTTTATTTTGAAACCGAAGCGTGCTAGAGTGGTTTAACCGAGCAGACACTCTTAGGAATAAGTTCGATGCGGCAGCGAGCCATAGGAGGCTCGGGGTGAGCGGAGGATGTTAGGCCACCAGCCGCGACTATCCCCCGACCGACGTTTTCAAGGGTGCGCTTTCTTCGTGGGAATATCATCAAGCGAGGAGTTGGGCTATGGCAAAGTCTCTAAGAATACAGCAGGTACTAGCGCTCGCGGTTGCGCTGACGTTGGCAGCTCCGATTGCCGGGTTCGCGGCCGATGGCAAGAAGCATTTTAAGGAGGCGCTCAAGTACGAAGAAAACCGTCAGTGGGACAAGGCCGCCCAGGAGTTCGCCCTCGCCGTATCTGAGAAACCATCCAACGTCGAGTACCAGCTTCACCTTCAGCGCGCCCTGGTGAGCGCAGGTATCATGCTGGTCGAGCGTGGAGACACCCTTGCAGAAAAGAAGGACTATAATGCCGCGTACAACGCGTATCGGCAGGCCTTTTCGTTCGATCCTACGAACGAGCTGGCGCTGATCAAGATGCGCAGAATGCTCGAAGCGCAGGGGTTGCCCACCGACAATTTGCCGACGGGCTCTGACCCCGCCGGCCCGAAGATCAAGCCCAAAGCCGACTCGACCGTAAAAGCTGCGTACCCGGGCCCTGGCGGGCCGCCCGTAAGCCAGATGAAAATCCAGATGCCGGGGATACCGGGAAAACGCTTCAGCAAGACCGATGTCATCTATCGTGATACCAATATTCTGACGGCCATCGAACAACTGGCCCAGATGATGAAGCTCAACGTCATTTTTGACAGTATGGTCGTCAATCAGATGAAGATGTTCAAGCTCACGGTCGAGCTCCGGGACGTGACCTATCCCAAAGCTCTCGAGATGATATTGAAGACGAACACCCTGATGTATGCACAGATCGACTCGCGCACCATCGTGATCGCCAGCGACAATCCCCAGACGCGAATGAAGTACGAGCCTTACGCGATGCGGACTTTCTACATCAAGAACGCGTTGCTTGACGAAGTGAAGGGGGCAATCTCGGGGGCCTTGCCCGCTACAAAGCAGGTGACGACGGTCAAGCATTTGAACGCGCTCATAGTACGCGATACACCGTCTAACCTCGAGCTGGTAGAGAGTCTGATTGACTCGCTGGACAAGAGCAAAGCCGAGGTCTTGATCGACGTCAACATCTACGAAGTCTCGCGCAGCAACCTGCTTCAGCTTGGCAACCAGTTCGGAAACACCTCCTCAACGGTGCAGGTGACGACGGGGTTTGATTCCACCGGCAAGCCCATAACTCAGGACGCTTTTTCCCCAGGCAATAACCAGATAGGCGGCTTTGGCCGATTTGGCACCGTGGCAGGGCTGGTTGGAGCGGCCAGGTTTGCCGGCGGTCCGCTCGGACTTGCTATCGGATTACCGTCAAGCGCGATAAGCGTCTTTCAGGATAAAGGGAAATCCAAGCTCTTGGCTTCTACTCAGGTTCACGTGATTGACGGCGAGGCGCACGCCATTCGAATAGGCCAGAGGGTGCCGATTCGGACCGCCACCCTGCCGACCTTCGGGACGACGCCAACAACCGGAACGGGAACCGGAACAGGTACGCCGAATGGCGGCGCAATCTCCGGCTTCGGCATAGACCAGATCCAATACGAGAGCGTTGGCCTGAACATTGATATGACCCCGACGGTGTTCGAGGATGATGTTCAGATGAAGATGAAGATCGAGTCGTCTTCTGTTGACGGGGCCTCGGGCGGGCTGACTCCGACTTTCAACCAGCGCACTATGTCTTCGGTCGCGCGCGTAAAGGACGGACAGACCACGATGATCGCTGGGGTAAGCCAGAACATCGAGTCAAAGAACATTAAGGGCATGCCGCTTATTGGGCTGATTCCAATCTTAGGGCGGTTCTTTTCAACA
>DATLWF010000228.1:0-5090 GCA_035576605.1 Blastocatellia bacterium
GCGACTCGCGCCCAGCGCCAGGCGCATCGCCATCTCAGTCTGTCTCGAAGCGGACCTCGACAGCAGTAAGTTCCCGACGTTTGCGCATGCGATTAATAACACCAGCGCCACGATCGCCATCAACATGCGCAGCGGCTCTGAATAGAAGAATCGCAGACCCGAGATTCCGCGGCCGCCAGGCGTAAGCTCAACATGGGAACTCTGGATCGAAGCGCGCCGCTCGTCGGTAATCGTTGCGCCAGCCTGGTCGGTGAGGAACTGTTGAAGCGCGACGTTCACGTTAGCTTGCGCCTGTTCGCTGCGAACGCCGGGCTTCAGCCTGCCCATCAGATTAAGCCAGTAGACTCTTTGATCGCTCAGGACTGACTCGTGCATCTCGACCTGCGGTTGAAACGCGAGCGGCAGCCAGAAATCCGGAGAACGCCGCACCCGCTCACCGAAGAACTGAGGCGTCGTGACTCCCACGATTGTAAAGGACGTTCCGTTCAGCGTGACGCTCTTGCCCACGACAAGAGGGTCGGCGTTACATTTATCTCTCCAATACGGGTGGCTTATGACCGCTGCGGGCCGCGCGCCGGCTACGTCATCTTCAGGCGAAAGGAGCCGCCCCATCATTGAACTGACGCCGAGCACATCGAAGTAATTGCCGGAGACGAGATGGCCTTGAGCGCGTTGCGCCGATTCGCCGGATCCACCTTCCATCCGAACGCTGAGCCGGGCTTCACCGCTCCGAAAAGCGCAGAGGCCATTGAGCGACTCATTGTGGTCGCGGAGGTACTGATAAGAGGGATATGAGAACAGCCGCCATTGACCCTTCGGTGGATCTCCTGTCGAGGTTCCTTCGCTTGGCGAGTCGTAGAAGAGAACGAGTTGGTCGGGTGCGTGGACCGGCAGCGGTTTGAGCAGCACCGCATTGAGCAGAGTAAAGATCGCAGTGTTTGCCCCGATGCCCAGTGCAAGCGAAAGCACAGCTACGGCAGCAAAGCCGGGGCTCTTTCGCAACATCCTTGTACCGTACCTGGTGTCTTGCCAAAGATCTGCAATCACGTTGTCTCCTGTTAACTCGATACCCGATCCTTGTGTATTGGAGTCTAGAACGACAGGTCTCTCGATCTAAAACCTGAACGGACGACTGATACCAATTGGCCCTCTCTTCATTGCTTCGACTTTGCCCTCCGCTCTTTGCGCTTTGCGCTTTGCGCTTTGCGCTTTGCGCTTCGCCCTTGATACCAACTGCCGTGCCATGTCAGCGTTCGCTCGCAGATACTTGAAAAGGCGAGCCTTGACCGGAATAGCCTCGCGTTGTTGATGCTTATGTTTGGCCGCATGCGGGATCAAACATTCCCATTCCTGGAAATGGGGCTTCTCTTTCTAACCTCCTGCGTAGGTGCTTTAGCAGATAACAGGATGGAGTTACGTCCATCCGAGTATCAGAAGAAAGAAGACAGCCAAGAAACGAGACTGGGTTAGTGCGGTGGCCCCGGAAGTACCGAGTAGGCGGTCACGGGATGCACTTCCCAAGGAGTCGCGCGCCAGTTGCAGCCTGAATGTTGTTGGCCGTCGTTGGGGCATACCGGATTGTTAGGCGACGTGCTTTGTGATGCGTCTTGATGAATGAAGTCATACATCATCCAGCCTTCAAACTTTACCCACTTGCCGCCGATTTGATCTTCGACGGCTTTTCGCATGGCTTCGTAGTCACTATCATCGAAGTGAAACGTCTTTTCCCAACGCGGAGTGAATTCCACAACGACGTATTTTGCTTGATCTCCAACTTCCGAAGGGTCGGCGACGACGTTGATATGAACATCTCGTAGATCTGTACGTTTGCAGTTGCATGTCTCCTGTAGACCGCCCGGATCGACAGTGGCAACGTAGCCCGTTACCGAGACCTGCTTGCTTGCCGAGAACTTCCCTCTATCGTTGGCCGGGTCGCGTATTGCTTGTACGGTGACATTTTGCGGGCTGGTGACTGCTGTTCCTCGGTTCTTTTGGAGATTGAGCGTCTTGTGTTTTGTGTCCGTTGCGGTTCCGCAAGCCGAACAGTTCCGGTAAGGCGTACCCTGCGAACACGCAACTGGCCTGGTCCTGGGCCTTCTCTGAGCGTGCGCAAATGGAAACAAGCAAAGAACGACAAGTGTCAAGAGAGTGAGGCGACGCGCGAGTTTCATCATGAGAATCTCCTATTTCGGGGAGAGAGGGGAGAGCGGGGAGAGCGGGGAGAATGGCGTGTCTTATATCACTAATCCGAATGTGAGACAATAGGCTTGTTGAGGATGAAAAGGATGCGCTCAATGTTGCAGAGGACATAGCACTGCTGGAAAGGAGTGAGTTGATCTTTTGGTCAGAAGCGGTGAAGAGTTTGGCGTAGTTGTTTTAGCTTGTTTGCCCTTCATAAGTTTGTCTTTATCGGGCTGGTTGAATTAACCTTTAGCGTGTTTAATAGGGCAAATCCTCCGGAGCTAAGAGAGATTAGCGTTGAAGAGCCAGCCTTAACCAAGACTAGAGATTATCTAGTGACAAGCAATGAGCATTCTGAAATGGGGACTCATCGGGTGCGGTGATATCGCTCAAAAGCGTGTTGCACCCGCCTTGCGCGATCTACCAAATTGCGAGCTTCTCTCCATCGCTCGCTCGCGCCCGGATTTAGCCGAATCATTCGCCAACCAATTCGGCGCGAGAAAATGGTATTCCACCTGGCAGGAACTGGTCGCGGATTCAGACATCGACGCCGTTTACATAGCCACACCGGTCCACTTGCATGCAGCCCAAACAATCGCCGCTGCTGAGTCAGGCAAGCACGTCTTGTGTGAAAAGCCGATGGCGATGAACGTGAAGGAATGCGACGAGATGATCGCGGCTTGTGGAGCAAATCGCGTCCAGCTCGGCATCGCATACTATCGCCGCTTCTATCCGCTGATTGAGCGCATCAAGCGCGTCATCGCATCGGGAGAAATCGGAAAGCCCGTGTTGGTTCAGATCAATGCTTTCGAGTGGTTCGATCCACAACCGGACCACCCTCGCTATTGGCTGGTCAAGAGAGAGCTGGCGGGAGGAGGTCCGATGTTCGATTTCGGATGCCATCGAATCGAGGCGTTGGTGAATATCTTTGGCCCGGTCAAATACGTCACAAGCATCGTCTCCAATGTTGTGTTCAATCGCGAAGTGGAAGACACCGCCTCGGCGTTGTTTCAATTCGAGTCAGGAACGTGCGGCGTGTTGTCGGTGACCCATGCGGCCAGCGACCCTCGCGACACTCTCGATGTTTTCGGCACTCAAGGCTCGATAAGTGTCCCGGTGCTGAACGCCGCTGTAATGAGGATCAGGACCAGTAACGGAGAGCGCGTTGAAGCTCAGCCGCGCGCGGCGAACAGCCATCAACCTCTGATCGAAGATTTCGTCGAAGCAGTATTGGCCAACCGCCACCCGGCAGTGAGTGGCGAGGTCGGCCGTATGGTAGCGACGATCGAAGGGCAGATATACGCAAGCGGCCTTTCATTGTGGGACTCGCCGCTGCCGATCAGTCGTTAGGTGACCTGTTCGCGTCTGCGACGCGGATCCGCGGCTGAGGCCTGGCGCCGAGCAAACGGTACGAGCATCGGCACAGATCGGCGGTAATTCTCGTAGGCGTCTCCGTACTCACCGGCCAAGTCGCGCTCCTCCCACTTAATCGCCAGCAGTATGTAACCGGTCGTGGCGATCGAGAACAGCAAGTGTGCGAGCGTCATCGTGGGCGTCATCCAAAACGCGAACAGCCAGCCTACATAGAGCGGGTGCCGCACGATGCGATAAGGTCCCGGCGTGCCGAATCGCAACGTCCTGTAAGGCCGACGCAGCAAATACAGCCAGACCTGCCGAAGACCGAACAGATCGAAGTGATTAATCAAGAACGTCGATACCAGCACCAGTCCAAAACCAAAAGCGAACAACACCCGAAGAACAACTCGCGCGACGGGGTCTTCGACTGACCAGACCGTGCCGCCCATCGGACGCCACTGCCAGAACAGCAGAATTAGCGCGAGACTCGAGAAGAGCACATAGGTTGATCGCTCGATCGGCTGCGGTACGATCCGCGTCCATAGCTGCTTGAACCATTTGCGCGCCATGACACTGTGCTGCACTGCGAAGAGGGCCAATAGCCCGGCATCGATCGCGAAGGCCGTTGGAAGCGTGCCACGCGGCGCGCCGTCCAGAGTGGCGGGCGCACCGAAGTTGCCGATAAAGCCAATTGCGTACAGGAACGTTCCCAGGAAGATCAGGTAGCAGAGACTTCCGTAAGCAAAGAACAAAACTCGCCTCAACATTTTGTTTCTCCTTTGAAAGAGTTCATGGCACGGCTTTAGGCGGAAGTTCGTCGCTCAGAGTACCGGCTTTAGTCGGCGGTTGTTTTGCAGGCCAACTTCATCGAGCCGACTAAAGTCGGTACTCTGAACGCGTACTACGAACTCGCCCTGGTTTCTGCGCGTGTCCTTCCGCGTCTCCTTCAACGTGGACATCTTGCGGCTAGTAGCGTCGCGGCTCCATAGGAGATTAGTCCCGATTCATGTAAAATCGGGCTCAATAACCGGGACTAATGTCCCGAACCGCGCGGGGGAGTTGATCGTCGATGGACAAGAGCAAGCGCCAGCGAATTCGGTATCTCCGCACGGCGGACGGTGTTCAACTCGCCTGGGCCGAAGCCGGGGCTGGGCCGGTACTGATCAAGGCCGCGAACTGGCTGACGCATCTCGAGTACGAATGGGAGAGCCCGGTCTGGCGCCATTGGATCCGATTCTTCACTGACCACTTTCGATTCGTGCGTTACGACGAGCGAGGTTGTGGCATGACCGACTGGAACGTCGGTGACCTGTCATTCGAACGCTGGGTAGAAGATCTCGAAGCGGTGACCGGAGCGGCCGAAACGCGCGAACCATTTGCGCTTCTTGGCATTTCGCAGGGCGCCGCGCCGAGCATAGCATACGCGGTCAGGCATCCGGAACGCGTCTCGCAACTCGTGCTGTACGGCGCCTACGCCCGGGGCGTCTGGCGGCGCGGCGACCCGGACGGCGAGCGCGAGTACCGGGCGATCACCGAGCTGGTCCGTCTCGGAT
>DATLWF010000229.1:0-6851 GCA_035576605.1 Blastocatellia bacterium
TTCGTCGGCCATCCGGCGACCAGCTCAGTGTGGATACCCCGGTTTCGACGCTCGTCAACTGAACTGCTTCACCGCCGTTTGGGGCGATCAGGTAGATCTGCCGTTTTCCATCACGGTCCGATACAAAGGCGAGTCGTTTTGAATCGCGGGACCACAGCGGATTGGTGCTCGACTTCTTGGCGTTTGTGAGTCGATAGCATTCACCTGTGGCGGTCACGGCCATCCATATCTCCGTCTCGAAAGCATTCTCTTCCCAGTTAGTCTTCTGAACCTGATAGGCGACGTAGCGTCCGTCTGGGGAAATGCGCGGCCCCCCGACGCTTTTGAGGTCGAGCGATTGCTCGATCGTCGGAGTCTGAGCCCGGCCGTCAACCGCGAAAAGCGAAAGCACTGACGCCAGGAGTAACGCAAGGACTGTCTTATTCATAGCAACCCCCAATTGGAAAGAGTGGCGCAGACTGGCAGCTGCGAACGGCAATATACCACAAAGTAACTTTTCGTTATTAACAGGATCGGCAGGGAAGCATATCAGGAGTGTCTACTCGAGCATCTCGAGCGCTTCTTGCATCTCGCTGCCGGCCCGCCGGTCGCCCGACGCAGTCGCGGCATCGAGTCCTCGGCGGTAAGCATCACGCGCATCCTCGAGGAGCCCGACTTCAGCCAGCAGCCTGCCGAGGTGATAGTAAGCCGCAACGTAGCCGGGATCACGCGTGATCACTTCGCGAAGCTGCGGCAGGGCCTCCTGTGGCCTGCTCGCCTTCTCGAGCTCGAGTGCGAGAGCATAGCGCGAGAACGAATCGTTCGGGTCTTGCGCCACGAACTCTTCCAGCATTTCTCTCCGCGTTTTCATCGCTTTCAGCGGACAAGAGAACGAAAGCACAAAGGTGAAAGCGGTGCCCTCAACCCTTGTGCTTCTCTTGCCTCCGCGAGCCTAGTTTGTCGTTACGCCGTGAGAGAGGTCGTTGGCGTATCAAACGGAAGGCGCATACCATAAGGAGATTCGCCATTATCTATGCGCCACTTAGTAGTGCGCTCATGCCGACCCTGGGACTCCGAGACCATAAACAGAAAACACGGCGAGCAATTCCGAGCTCTTACCCGTTGAAGTTCTCGACCTATGACTCGGGTGCTTTCTCTGTCGGTGACTCAACCGATTCGACAGTGTCTGCTCCAGCAGCGGCGGCGGCGGCCATCGTGCGTTCGCCCCGGGTATCGCGCTCTCGGATGCGAGCGGCTTTGCCACGGAGCTTGCGCAGGTAGTAAAGCTTCGCGCGGCGCACCCGGCCCTGGCGCACAAGTTCGATTCGGTCGATAACGCTCGCGTGGAGGGGGAAGATGCGTTCGACTCCGACGCCGAAGCTGGTCTTGCGCACGGTGATGGTCTCGCGCACGCCCGAGTGCTTTCGCGCGATCACCACTCCCTCAAATGCCTGAATGCGTTCTTTGTCGCCTTCCTTGATTCGAACGTGAACGCGAACGGTGTCCCCGGCTTGAAATTTGGGAATATCATTGCGTAGCTGACGTTCCTCGACAACTTGGACAGTTGGATTCATATCTATACCTCGTGTTGGCAGGTCAAGCCCGCTCTAACTCATTCATCAATCTCTTTCAAAATCTCTTCAACCTCTCGCTGCTCATCTTCCGAGAGCGCGCGATCGTGGATCAAGTCAGGCCTGCGGCGCAGCGTCTTCTCAATAGACTTGCGGCGGCGCCAGCGTTCGATCTCAGCGTGATTGCCACTCAGCAGCACCTCCGGGGGCTTCAGGTCGCGATACTCGGCCGGCCGGGTGTAATGCGGGTAATCAAGCAAGCCGCGGGAGAAGGACTCGCGTTCGGCTGACTGCTCGCACCCCAGCGCGCCGGGGATCAGCCGCGTCACCGCATCGACCACAACCATCGCCGGAATCTCACCCCCCGAGAGCACGTAGTCTCCAATGGATCCTTCGTCGGTTATCAAATGCTCGACGATGCGTTCGTCCACTCCTTCGTAGCGGCCACAGATCAAGACAAGTCGCGACTTGCGCGCGTATTCATCCGCCACGCGCTGACTGAACAACCGACCCTGCGGCGAGAGCAATGCCACGTTTACGTCGGGCACGCCCGTCGTTATAGCCTCAACCGCCCGAAACAAAGGCTCGGGTTTCATCACCATTCCGGCGCCGCCGCCGAAAGGGCGATCGTCAACCTGTCGATGCCGATCGTGGGTGTAGTCGCGCAGATCGTGGATATGAATATCGATCAAGCGCGCTTCGACCGCACGTCGAACTATTCCAAAGTCAAAGACCCCGCTGAAGATCTCCGGGAAGATCGTTATGATGTCGAACCGCATTTCAATCTTGGATTATAGATCTTGGATCCTCGATCAATCCGTCTCCTCAATCCAAAGACCAAAATCTCTCCCTAATTCATAAATCCAGTAAACCGTCGGGCGGATCGATTGTGATGCGCTTTGCCGCCACATCAACGCCGGTGCAAATTTCATCGGCGAATGGGATCAGTTGCTCACGGCCATCGTTACCCTGCAAGACCAGAAGGTCCGTCCCTCCCGTCCGCATTACTCTTGTGACGTATCCCACCTTTCTTCCATCGGAAGTCACAACCTCCGATCCGATTACCTGACGCTCAAGGAACTGGCCCTCAGCAAGGGGCTCAAGATCACCTTCAGCGACCACCAGGCGGCCGCCAGCGAGATCTTTCGCAGCCGTCATTGTGTCGTAGCCTTCAAACTTCAAAATCACGCGCGCGTTGTGAAACCAGTAATCTTCAACCCTCAAGCTCAACCGCGCTCCGTCAGGCATCCAAACCGTGACCTGTTCCAGGGACGAAAACCTGTCTGGAAAGTCGGTCTCGAGAACGCACGCAACCTCGCCCCTTATGCCGCGGGCCTTGACGATACGTGCAATCACGACGTCGTCTTCCGGAGAATGCTGTTTAGGCTCGCCAGTCACTACTCGAGAATCTCGAGCACGAAACGCTTTCTCGCTTTCATGCCCGCCGCTCGAAGCAATGTTCGCATCGCTCGAGCGGTGCGTCCCTGCTTCCCAATCACTTTCCCTAGGTCCTCAGAAGCGACTCTGAGTTCAAGCACGGTAGCTCCGTCTTCATCAATCTCTGAGACGACCACCTCGCCAGGCTGATCGACGAGAGCCTTAGCAATCGTCTCGACGACTTCCTTCAATGAACGGTTGTTCATATACGTCGCCTCCTTCGAAGCTTCCGTGAGAGAGGGAGGACCCTCGACGCGGCTCAGCCCACACAGGTTTGGCGTCACGCCAGGGTGTCGGCGCCTGCGGGTTCGACCTTGCGGTTGATTAAGCTGCGCACCGTTTCAGAGGGCTGCGCTCCGCGTTCCATCCAATACTTCACCCGCTCGCGGTTGATCTTCACATCAGCCGGGTTACGGCAAGGGTCGTAGTAGCCAACAGATTCGACGAAGCGCCCATCGCGTTTTGAGCGTTTCTCGGTAACGATAATGCGATAAAAAGGCTTCTTCTTCGCGCCCATCCTGGTTAATCTGATTGAAAGCAAATTGCACCTCCGTGCCAGCTTTTCGAGATCAGCCACATTCCATACTTCACCAATGCTATCCACGTTGATCTCGATCCGTATGATTAGCCTCGAACAATAATGACGGTTGACGGTTGATTCAGGAACTGGGTCACTGCCCATTCCGAAACCTGCCCGGTAAGTGTCTCGCCCGGTCTCACGTGGCTGTGAACCGGCGCGATTCATTATACCCGAATTCAAACGTCACCGTTTCTTTTTCTTCTTTCTCCTCTTGGTCGCTTTGCGGCGTGCACCCGAGCCGAACCCGGGAACTCCACCCCCCATAAGCCCGCCCATCATTCCACCGAGCCCACCCGAGGTCATCATGCGCATCATCTTTCGCATCTCGGTGTACTCATTGATCATCTGGTTCACTTCCTGAACTGCGGTACCGCTGCCCCGCGCGATGCGTTTGCGGCGCGACCCATTAAGCAGAGTATGGTCCCGCCGCTCCTCCGGAGTCATCGAGCTTATGATGGCATCAGTGATCTTGAGCTTCTGCTCCATCTCAGCGGTCTGTTCCGGCGTCATCCGCATACCGCCGAGCAAATTTGACGGTAACATGTCCAACAATTTGTCGAGAGAGCCGAGCCGCTTCATCTGACGGAGCTGATCGCGAAAATCCTCGAGCGAGAACTTATCACGCGCGAGCTTCTGCTGAAGCTCCATCGCTTTCTCCTGATCGACCTCGGCCTGAACCTTTTCAATGAGCGAAAGCACATCACCCATGCCCAGAATTCGCTGGGCGATCCGGTCAGGATAAAAAGGCTCTATCGCGTCGTAGCGCTCGCCCACGCCCAGGAACTTGATCGGCTGGCCGGTTACCTCTTTGATCGAAAGCGCCGCGCCCCCGCGCGTGTCGCCCTCCATCTTGGTGAGTATCACCCCGGTCAACCCCACTTGATCGTGAAACTCTTGGGCGGAGCGCACCGCATCCTGGCCGGTCATCGCGTCGGCTATAAACAAGATCTCCGACGGAACCGTCGTCTGCTTGATTTGCTGAAGCTCGCCCATCAGCTCTTCATCTATGTGCAGCCGTCCCGCGGTGTCAATAATAAGCGTGTCGTAGCCCGTAAGCTCGCACTCGCGCACTGCCTGCCGGCAAAGTTCAATTGGGTCGCTGACCGCAGGCGCGTCGAAAACCGGCTGCCCTATCGCCTGGCCGATTATCGAAAGCTGTTGTCGCGCGGCCGGACGGTAAACGTCCACCGATAGCAAGAGCGGACGCCGCTTCTGGGTTTCAACCAACAGCCGCGCGAGCTTACCGGTGGTGGTTGTCTTGCCTGACCCCTGCAGGCCAACGATCATAACAACGTTGGGGATGCGCTTAGTGAAGAGCAACTGCGTTGAAGTGCCACCCAGCATCTCAACCATCTCGTCGTAAACGACCTTTACTACCTGCTGGGCAGGCGAGAGCGAACCCATAACCTCCTGTCCCAGGGCCTTCTCCTTCACGCGGTCAACGAATGACTTTACAACCTTGAAATTGACGTCGGCTTCCAACAGCGCGATGCGTATCTCGCGCATGGCCGCTTCGATGTGCGATTCAGCTAAGCGCCCCTGGCCGCGCAGGTCCTTAAGAACCTTTTTCAGTTTGTCTGAGAGTGCTTCGAACATGAAGAAACTCGCGCGAAAACGGAAACCTATAAACTATATTCAGCTCAAGGATATGTCAAGGTGAGCCGTGAGTTGCGACAGGTGAGCGGGTGTGATTAAAAGTGGGACTTAGGCCATAATTAGGGCAAGCCTTCCAGGAGGAGCGGTAGCAGGGTGCCCCCAGGTGCGATGAGCGCCACAGACCTGTCGCGAGCGAGGTAGACCGGTGGGGACTTTGAAAGCGGATAAGAACCGAACAGAAGATCTTGTAGAGCGATTGAATCGCCATCCTGAGTTTCGAGATAAAGTTGAAGAACTGCTGGACATCGCGGACAACAAATCGGGCGATGCGAACAAGGCGGACGATGCTGAGGATCTGATCTGGGAAGAGTTGCGCGAGATGGGACAGAGAATTTTCCAAGACTGGGCCGAGCGAAAGCACGAACGCGTGGTTGAGGAGAGCGAAAATCGGAAGGAGCTGAGCAAGAAAGAAAAAAAGGGCTCTACTGGCACACGACGCTAGGGAGAATTTGGATAAGCGAGCAGGTCTACAGGAGAGCAAACAAGTACGGCCGTTTTGTTTAGCAGCGGGAGTGACGTGCCGAGGATACTCTCGACGATTACAGCGAGCAATGACGGACTTCGGGGCGGACGAGTCATTTGGCGAGGCAGCTAAGAAAATCAAAGAACACTATGGGATCGAGGTGCCGATCAGCGCGACGCGAACGGTGACTCAAGCGCACGGCGAGGCGATGCTTCGAGAGGAGCCCGAGAGCGAGCTAGGGAAGCAAGGCTCAAGATTGGTGATAGCGGGAATGGACGGGAGCATGGTCCCGATCGTGAGCATCAAAACCGACGAAAAAGGCCGAGAAATCAAGGGTGACAAACGAAAGCATCGTGAGTTGAGTTGGAAAGAAGCGCGCTTATGTGTTGCTCGCGATCCGAGGTCTGTCTCAGGGCATTATCGAGCGACGATGGGGGACGTTGACCAGGCAGGGCTGCAACTGGTCGGGTGTGTAGCCGATGCAGGTGGGGGCAAACCAACCAAACTGCACTGCGTTGCGGACGGCGCACCGTGGATCGTGTCGCAGGTCGAGGAGCGGTTCGCGGGTCAGGCGCATTTCTTGGTGGACTTCTACCATGTGAGCGAGTACCTGGCAGCGGCGTCTGATTTATTGGGCGAGAAGAAGAAAGCTCTGTGGCTCAAGCAGCAACAACGGCGATTGAAAGCTAATCAAACAAGCCAGGTGATAAAGGAACTAACCAAGCTGGAAGTGATCGAAAAAGCGAAGATGGCGAATGCAATGAAAAGGTCTTCGACAACCAAGGAAGAGCAGCCGGCCAGCGCCTGCAGGCGGTACGTGGAGAACCGGCTCGCTTATCTGGACTACAAAACAACCTTGGAGGCCGGCCTACCCATCAGTTCTGGAGAGACTGAGAGCGGGCATCGTTGGGTGATCCAAGTCAGGCTGAAGATCGCTGGCGCTTGGTGGAAAACGGATAACGCCGAACGAATGCTAAAGCTTCGCACAATGCGCGCGAGCGGCGAGTGGCCTTCATACTGGCGGAGAGTTCGTCAAGCTGCAGCGTGATTGAAAGTCCCACTTTTAATCACACCCCTGGGGAACCCGCCGGCGAAACACCGTGTTTGCTTATCTCGTGCGCCAGGCGGCGAGCCATAACGCTATGCCTTCTCCCGTAGCCAAAGT
>DATLWF010000230.1:0-5814 GCA_035576605.1 Blastocatellia bacterium
TGTCCTCCAACGACTCGAGGCCAATGTGGATCGGAGACAAGAGTTGGACCGTTGGTAGGAAAACGCACGTGGGGTGGACTAGTTGGAATCTACGATTATCCCCAGTTGATCGATGGCGGATTTGTCACCGCGCGGCGCGTCGCGTTCTGAAGTCCGGATGGAACGTGGGTCGTCGAGAACCACGGCGTCGCGGCGGACATTGAAGTCGAAATGGACCCTCAACTGTGGCGCGCCGACGCGATCCGCAGTCGAGAAAGCCGTCGAGGTGGTAATGGAAGCGCTCAAGAAGACCCCGCCGCCTCCGCATAAACAGCCGGCTTTCCCGAACTACCACAAGCAGTGATATGAGCAAGAAAGACCTGGCACGCGACAAAGAGCCGACCGATGTCATCCGCACGTTCATCTGCATCGAGATACCTCAGTCAATCAAAGACCGAATCAATAGCCTTCAAGAGATCTTGCGGCAAATCGACGCTCAAATAAGCTGGACGAAGCCGTCGAACATCCATCTGACCTTGAAGTTCCTCGGCGGCGTCGAGCCGGCACGAATCGAGCGCGTCAAAAAAGCGCTCGAGCGCGCAGCGAACGGGATCGCACCGTTTGAAGTCGAGGTCAGCGGGTCAGGTTGCTTTCCTTCCGCTCGGAAACCGCGAGTCTTATGGGTTGGCTTTTCGAACGTGCCTGAACGCCTCCAACAACTTTACTCAAACATCGAAGACGAATTGGCGCGAGAAGGCTTAGAGCGCGAGAAGCGCAAGTTCTCACCTCACCTGACGATAGGTCGCATAAGAACACCGCAGAATGCCGCCCGGGTGGCGGAAGCCTTGATCGCAAGCGGCTTTGAGTCTGAAGCATTCAAAGCCACAGACGTGATACTAATGCGCAGCGACCTGAAGCCCACCGGTTCGATATACACTCCGCAAGCCGTCCTGCGACTCTCGTGACAGCGAAGGAGGCGCTGTTTACTCGCGAGCCCGCTTTGAACCCCTGCACAGTTTACAAACGTCGCGAAGCGCTGCAATACTACTTCGTGTTTGCCGGGTGACTTCCACGGAAAAGAACCAATGGCGAGAGTTGAAATCGTAGCGGCGGTGTTGACTATTAGCGACTCAGCTTCGCGTGGTGAGCGCGAGGACCGGTCCGGACCTGCCGTGGTCACCGAGCTTGAAAAGCTTGGGGCTCGCGTGGCCGTCTCCGAGATTCTATCGGACGATCGCGATTTAATCTCTGCCAGGCTCCGGGAGTGTGCCGACCGAGGCGAGGTGAATTTGATTCTCACAACCGGCGGGACCGGCTTCGCTCCGCGGGACAACACCCCGGAAGCTACGCGAGCAGTGATCGAGCGCGAGGCTCCCGGGCTTGCAGAGTTGATGCGGTTTCGGAGCCTCGACGAGACTCCGCTTGCGCCGCTGTCGCGCGCGGTGTGCGGCATAAGAGGCCGAACGCTGATCGTCAACTTGCCGGGAAGCACGCGCGGCGCAGTTCAGAACTTCAGCGCGATTCGCAGCTCACTGCCGCACGCGATTGGACTTTTAACGGAACAATCCAGGAAATGTGCGAGCTAGTCAGTGGCCAGTGGTCAGTGGTCAGTGGCCAGTGGCCAGTGGCCAGTGGCCAGCGGGAATGTTGGCAGGGGCGAAAGCCGAGGGCCCCAGAAACGGATCACGACTGACTACTGACCACTGACGACTGACCAATAACCACTGACTACTGATTACTGACTACTGACCACTGACTATTAACTAATGACCAGTGACAAACTCATTCACGCGACGGCTGCCGACAATCAGATCAGGTGTATGGCTGCAGTAACGACCAACCTCGTCGGCGAAGCCTGCCGTCGCCATCGCACTTTCCCGACTGCTTCTGCTGCCCTCGGTCGCACGCTTACAGGCGGGCTACTTCTGGGAAGCGCTGTGAAGGATCTCGAGAAGCTGACCGTGCATTTCGATTGCGACGGTCCGATCGGCGACATCATCGCGCAGGCGGATCCCAGCGGCAACGTACGCGGCTACGTTTCGAATCCCGAAGCCGACGCCACCGCGATGAACGAGCGAGGCAAGCTCGACGTTCGGGCTGTGGTCGGCGGAGGCAAGCTCTACGTCACACGCGACGCCGGATTCGAGATCGGGTTGATGAAAGAGCCTTATCGAGGGATGGTGCCCATAGTGTCGGGCGAGATCGGCGAAGACATCGCCTATTATCTGGCGAGATCTGAACAGGTGAATTCGGCTGTGAGTCTGGGCGTGCTGATGTCCATTGACGGCGTGGAAGCGAGGCACTCCGCCAATGGTCAGCGTTCGCCTGAGGCATTGACTGCCGAGTTCCCGCTCGACAGCTTGCGCGTGTCGGCGGCGGGGGGCTACATCGTGCAGATGATGCCAGTCGCGGATGACGGCCTTGCCGCTCATCTCGAGCGCAACATCTCGCGAGCTCCGTACGCCACGGACATGGTGCGCGAGGGTCTCTCACCAATCGAGATGCTCCAAGCGGTACTGGGCGATCTGGACTTGCTGGTGCTTGACGAGAAGGAGCCGCGCTTTTATTGCCGGTGCTCGCGCGAGCGAGCGCTACTGATCATCTCAGCGCTGGGCCGCGAAGAGGTCGAGGACATGCTCGAGACAGACAACGGCGCGGAGTTGATTTGTCACTTCTGCAACGAGGCTTATCAGATCAGCGCTGAGGAGCTTGTTGGCCTGAGAGAAATCACCAATTGATCCCCTTTCAGGATCAATGGGCCTGCCCGAGAGATCTACCCTGAGGAGCTATTCGATGATTAGGAAACTGAAGTCAGGCAAATACCGGCTTTACTCGAAGAAGAAGAACCCGAAAACCGGGAAGCGAAGAAACCTGGGGACGTTTGATACGCGCGAAGCGGCCGAAAAGCATGAGCGAGCGGTGCAATACTTCAAGCGTCAAGGTTGACCGCCACGACCGTAAGCACACCCGGCGTCCGTCGAGCATCTATAAATCTGTTAAGCGATCTCGCCATTTTGAGAGCTTATTCTTTTGACCCAGCAAGTCATGTAGCTCTGCCAGGTAGTGGGGACGACTTACATTACAGACTGCGGCTCCTCCTGATAGAGAAACGCGAGCTGCTCTTTCTCGAACTTGTCGAAGAACTGCTCCCACGAGATCTGGCGCAGCGACTCTTCGCCGGTGTAACCGGGAAAGTCAATCCTCAGAACGCCTGGGTCATCCCCACTGCCGGTTCCTTTCACCGCTGCGGGTCTGCCGCCACGCCCTTCCACCCAGCGTTTGATCTTTTGATGATCGGTTGTGGCCTTTGCTTCTAACATGGCTTCTAACATGGGAACCTCGCTTTCAGTTTGGACTCCGGTTCGCCACCGACCGAGAACAGTCAGATAGCGCGCGCGCCAATTGTTTCTGTTTCCCGATTTGTTCAACTCCCCTGGAAATAAACAAGACGGCCGCGAACTACATTACAGCTCGCGGCCGCCGAATACCCGAAATAGGGGTGTCCGCGTCGGGGGATCGCCCTGACCGTACTGGTCCTCCTGTACTTTTGCCGGGGCTGATCAGGATGATCGCCCTGCTGACCGTGGATGACGACCTTGACCGGTAACGGCTCGGTCGCGCGTCCTCGATGTTTTCCCCGTTCCTTCCTTTATACTGGTTAGCGCCTCCGAAAAGCGAGACGTCAAACCACGGTTCGGCGGCCCGAAAGGAGTTGGAAGAGCAGAACTATTACGGCGACGACCAGCAACAAGTGGATCAGTCCGCCACCAACTCCACCGATCAGGCCCAGTAGCCATAGAATCAATAAAACCACTAGAATTGTCCAAAGCATGATCTTTCCTCCTGTTATCTCAACGGTCGCGGCGTACCGATTGACGCGCCCGCCGTCATTGGTTGTGTGCCGACTCAAAGCAGCTCGACGAGCCTGCATCAAAATCGGCACACATATCCAGTGTGCAACCATCATTCCCATTATTATTGCCTTGAACTCGTACCGATTCTTTCCCAGCGACGGGCTGTCTCTGCGTTTCCATACAGACCTGCGTACTGCAATAGAACAATGGGATTGTTGGAGGACGCGTCACGACGGCGCAAATAGCCGGAAAACATTCGTAACGGAAAAGAGGGCTGCCGGCAGGGCATCACCTTAACAAAGGCCTGTTTATCGGAGCGCTGATATTGTGATATGAGGAAGCGCTTTAGTAGAGCTCTCTGAGATGATGGCCGATGCGGCGCTGAAGGTTTCTGTAGATCACGTCTATCGGTTGGGTCGCGTCGATGACCTCGAAGCCGTATTCGTCGATCATCGAGTCGAACACCGATAGCATCCTCGTCTGGTACTCGGCAAAACTGTCGAACAAATCATCGCCAAGCCGAATGTCCATTCCCGATTCCCAATAATCGAACCCGGCGGGGCTGCTCAACACCCGCGGGATCAAGCCGCCGACGTTCGAGCGCAGATAGAAAACAGCGTCGGGCTTGAGCGCCAGTCCATAACAAGCCTTGATCCAACTCGGCTCAAGGCCCCGGACAATGGAGCGCGCGATCAATGAGTAGATGTAGCGGTCCGTCAAAACAATGAAGCCCGCACGCAACGCCGGTATCATTTCGTTCTCGAGCCGGTCCGCAAAATCAGTCGCATAAAAGAGCGTCAGCGAGATTGGCCCCAGTGTGATACCCGCCTTGGCCTGCTTGATTCCCTTCCCCGCAAGCGCTGATCTGGTCATTCCAGTATCGAGCACCGCGTGGCCGTTCGACTCCAACCACGCCTTGAGCATGGCCACCTGAGTCGAGCGTCCAACTCCATCCGGCCCTTCGATGACAATAAGCCTGCCGCGCAGTTCTGTCACATCGACGCCCGGCAAACCCTCGCCGTAAAATTCGAATGTGTGGTTGTTCGGCCGATTCTCCAATCGCGATTCAACCCTCCCGGAAATCGAAATTGAGCATGGTGCGAGTGGGCAACGGGCGTTTGGGAACGTCGATAAGCTCGCGTTCGATGATAGCGCGCACCTCGTTCTGCTGCTCTTCGATCGAACGAGTAGCATCTATCACCCGCAGTCCGAATTCGTCTATCATCTCTTCGTACTTATGGCTGATCATTCCCTGAAACAGCTCGAAGCTCTCTTCCAGGTCGTCGCTCAAACCCAGGTCCATGCCCGCTTCGTAGTACTTCAGCCCGGCGCGCGCGCCGAGGATTCGCTTGAGCGAAACTTCGAGCGGTACGCGGAAATAGAAAGCGATAGTCGGTTTGACGGCAAATCTGTAGAGTCCGCGCACCCAACGCGGACTGACGCCGCGCGCGGTGTCGCGCGCGAACGCAGTGTAGATGTAGCGATCGGCAAGCACGATGGCTCCCGCTTTCAAGGGCGGGATGATGTGGCGCTCGATGCGGTCGGCAAGGTCGGTAGTGTGAAGAAGCGAGAAGGTCGTGGGCGTCAGCATCTGCTTCTTCTTGCCCCGGCGGGTTGTCTCCTTAACCAGCGGAGACGAGTTCCATTCACTGAAGAACACCATATAGCCCTCGCGCTTCAGCCACTGCTGGAGCAGGCTTAGTTGTGTCGACTTGCCCGATCCGTCAATGCCTTCGACGATGAAGAGCTTGCCCGGGAACTGGTGGTCGCCGTACATTCGCATAGACGAGAAGTATAAACAAACAACGAGGCTCCTCCAAACAGTTATGTCTGGACAACTCGGCCTGAAACTCCTGATCCTTGCGTTGTTGATTATTGCGGCTACGCCCGCCCCTGCCGGAAACACGCTAGAACCTCCGGCGAGCGTTGCGACAGACGACGCCAAGCCGGATTACGCGCCGATCGTCGAGCGAAAGCTGGA
>DATLWF010000231.1:0-8291 GCA_035576605.1 Blastocatellia bacterium
CGGGAAGAACGCGTATCACAATCCTTGAAAAACGATCCTTCGCGTCGTTATTCGACAACGCGGAAACTCGCCTCAAGCTCTTCAAGTGAGTTTGTGCCGACGAACACTTTGAACTCGCCCGGCTCGACAACGAAGCGCATATCGCGATTGTAGAACCCCAGTTGCTCGGGCGCGAGCGTGAATTGAACGCGCCGCTTCTCTGCCGGCTTGAGAGTGATTCGCTCAAAGCCTTTCAACTCCTTCACAGGCCGGGTCACGCTTGCGGCAACGTCTCTTAGGTAGAGCTGAACAACCTCATCGCCCGTACGCTTGCCAACGTTTTCCAAATCGACGGTCACACTAATACTGCCATTCGACTTAATGCTCTGCGCGCTCAGTCTCAGATTCGTCAACCGAAACCGCGTGTAGCTCAGACCGTAGCCGAACGGAAAAAGCGGAGTGACCTGATTGTCCAGATACTTCGAAGTGTACTTATTGCTCGGTTCCGCCGGCCGGCCGGTGTTCTTGTGAGCGTAATAGAGCGGAATCTGCCCAACCGTGCGAGGGAACGTCACCGGCAATTTACCACCGGGGTTTACATCACCGAACAGGACATCGGCGATTGCGTTGCCGGCTTGAATTCCGGCGAACCAGGTCTCCACGATCGCCGGTGCGTTTTCCGCGATCCAGTTGATCGTCAGCGGCCGTCCGTTCATCAATACAACGACCGTCGGTTTGCCGATCGCGATGACTGCTTTCACCAGCTCCAACTGCCGCCCCGGCAGATCGAGCGAGGCTCGCGAGGCCGCCTCGCCGGTCATATCGGCGGATTCACCCACCGCGACGACCACTAAATCAGCTTCCCGCGCGACGCGAACGGCTTCATCCAGCCACAACGCTTCCGCGGCGCCGTCTATACTTGTGCTTTCGATAGCGCAGCCTCTGGCGTAATTGATCTTCGTAGCCGGCGAAACTTTAGCCCTGAGGCCGGCCAGCAATGTGACGACGTCTTCTTTCCTACCATCTCCCGTCCAGGAGCCCAGCAGGTCCTGCTGATTGTCCGCGAGCGGGCCAATCACCGCGATCGAGCGTGCGTTTTTGGCGAGCGGCAATACATCGCGATCGTTCTTAAGGAGCACAATCGAGCGATCGGCGACTTCGCGCGCCGTTTCCACGTTGGCTCGGCTCAAGATCGTGGCTTGCTCGCGAGCCTCGCCGGCGTAAGGCTTATCAAACAGCCCGAGACGAAACTTGATTCGCAAGATACGTCGCACGGCATCATCAATAGTCGACCGGGAAAGCTTGCCTTCCCGGATGAGCTGCGGAGCGAATTTCCCGTAGAGGCGGCTGACCATTTCCATGTCCACGCCCGCGTTGATAGCGGAGCGTGCCGCCTCTGCTTCATCGGCGGCGAGCCCGTGATTGATCAATTCTCTGACCGACTCATAATCGCTCACGACAAAGCCGTCGAACTTCCATTCGCCGCGCAGCACCTTCGTAAGCGTGAAAGGGTTCGCCGAAGCGGGCACCCCGTTCAGGTCATTGAACGCGCTCATGAAAGTCCCGACGCCTGCCTCGAGTGCCGCTTTGAATGGGGGGAAATAGACCTCGCGTAACCTGCCCTCCGATATATCTGTCGTATTGTAGTCGCGCCCACCTTCGGCCGCTCCGTACCCGACCCAATGCTTGGCGCAGGCTACGACTTTGTCGGGCGCGCTGTAATCCGCACCCTGAAAACCTCGCACTCGAGCGCGCGCCATGGCCGAGCCGAGATAAGGGTCTTCGCCCGCGCCTTCGACGATCCGTCCCCAACGCGGATCGCGTGCGATGTCGAGCATCGGGGCAAACGTCCATCGCACGCCGGCAGCACCAGCTTCTGCTGCCGCGACCGCTGCCGCGCGCTCAACCGTCGCAGGATCCCAACTCGCGGCTTCGCCGAGCGGTACAGGAAAGATCGTGCGATACCCATGAATGACGTCAAACCCAAACAACAGAGGAATCTTCAACCGCGACTCTTCCACCGCTACCCGCTGAAGCTCATTTGTTTGCTTCGCGCCGCGTACGTTTAAGGTAGAACCGAGCAATCCCTCGCGAACCAGTTTGAGATGTTCTGGTCGATAGTTGCCATTCGCCTCGCCATCGAGTTGCTGGAGCTGGCCGAGTTTTTCTTCAAGGGTCATCCGCGCGAGTAGAGCATCGATCTTTTTCTCTACGTCGGATTGCTGGGGTGAAGCGAGGGCGGAAAGAAACACAAAGGCACAAAGGCACAAAGCCGAAAAACACTTCTGGTTCGTGCCTTTGTGCTTTCGCGCCCCGTGTCGCTTCGCACGTAAGTATGCAACGGCGCAAAGAAAGATACTTCGCGCCGTTGTGCCTTTGTGTTTGGTTTTCTCCATCGAGCTAGAAGCTGAATCGTGCCTGCAGTTCAATTACTCTCCCGGCGAGCCCGTTTAAAGAGCGCCCAAAGTTGGGGTCAGTGACAATCGTGCCCGGATCGAAAAACTGGAGAGGCTGAAGATTGAGCTGATTAAACGCGTTGAACAGGTTCGCACGCAGTTCGAGGTTTGCGCCTTCCCCGAGCCCTCGTATGCGTCCGAATCTCGTCTGCTTGGCGAAGCTCAGATCAACCGCCGAGTACTTGGGTCCGCGGAATGAATTCCTCCCGATGCCCGGAGGTCCGACTGTCGTTGTGTCGAAGAACTTCGCGCCGCCGCCCGGGAAGTTGCCTCCGACCCGAGTGAACGCTATATCCGACGAATCGTCAAGGGCGCCTCCAAAGTACTGGGTCGGGCGGATCGGTCCGAAGAATTTGCCGCTCGGCTGCCGGAGCGATTGAAAGATTTTAGGCGTCCAGGGAAGCCCCGAGTGCTTCGTCCATATTCCATTTATTTGCCAGCCGCCCAACAATCTTCCCACCAAATCCGTGCGCGTTCGAAAGATAGGGAGGTCCCAGGTACCGGACAAATTGTAGAGATGAGTAACGTCGAAATCCGAAGGCCCGCGCTCGGACGCAAGGTCGCCGGGATTGGTTTGATTGGTCACCGCGCCTGGTCCTTCGAACGAGAGCGTGTCGATGCTCTTGCTCCAGCGGTATACGCTGTCGATCCTGAAGCCGTGCGAAAGCGCCTTTGATAAGCGAAACAGCAGCGCATGATAATTCGCGTTCACATCGGGTGTCAGAAAGAAGACCGGATCGAACCTCGGATTGGTCGGAAGTATCAAGGTCTCGTCGACGATTCGAATTAGTTTGTGACTGCTGCTTCCTTGATAGCCGAGGGCGACGATCAAGTGATACCGAAGCTGGTATTCGGTGTCGAGCGAGAAGTTGTAAACGTAGGCGTTCGGGAAATTCGGCGACGTAGCCCAAATCTCAACTGTGTTATCTGTCACACCGCCAGTGGCGGGATCGATTCCCTGCGCAAGTGCGGGGTTGATCGGATAACTGAAGGGTGACTGCGAGGCTCCCAGCACATAAGCGATTTTTCCGCCCACGAACGGCGTTCCGAAATCAGTCGAGGCTGTGCCACAGCAGATATTGTATCGAGCGAAGAATGGCGGGTTGCCGCGCGTGTTGCCAAACAGCACTTGCGGCGTTCGGTTGTAAGAAACACCGAACCCTCCGCGCACCACGAACTTCTGTTCGAGCGCCAACGGGCTCCACGCAAATCCGAACCGCGGCGCGAAATTGTTGCGATCGGGCTTGAACAATTCGTCGCTGACGACGAGCTTCGAATTGGCCAGTTGGCCCGGCGGAAAAACAAGGTTGGAGATGCGGTCCTGCGTCTCTCTCAACGGAGTGAAGTATTCGTAGCGCAGACCTATGTTGAGGGTGAGGTTCGGCCTGATTTTCCAATCGTCCTGCACGAAGCCGGCGTAGGTGCTGGTCCGAAAGTACCGTTGCGCATCGGCCGGGAGTCCGGAACGAGGGTCGGCGTTGATGGCTTCGAAAATCGGGGTGCCGTTTGCCAGATTAAACAGCCCAGAGAACGAGTAAAGGGGCCGCGCGCCGCCAACCAGCGAGTTGTTGTTCTGCTCCTTTCGTATCTCGAGGCCGGCCTTCATTGCGTGAACGCCGAAAACTTTGCTCAGCGTATCGCGCACTTCGAAGGTGTTTTCGGCGAACTTCGCCGGCGTCGTCTCGGAGCGGTCCGCTCCGAATCTGATTCGATCGAACGGAAGCCCTTCGACTTCGATTCGAGGGATGCCAAAATTCACGTTCTGGTTGGTGGAAACCTGATTGAAAGTGAAGCGGGTAAAGTTAGCTCGCGCTTCATTGAGCATTGTCGACGATATTGAGCGAATCCACGTCACTGTTGCGGCTGAAGTGAACGGTTTGAAAGTCAGGTCAGCCATCGGACGGCTTTTGCCTCCGGCGTCCGCCGAGGAATCGTTGTGATTGGTGAAGTATGTGCTCACTGCGAACTGGTCCGCCGTTCCTCGGTTGAAGTCGATACGCGTGTTGTACTGATTGGGGCGCGTTGAAGAAGGTACCGCTAGCCGGACGAACTGAATGTCCGGGATGCCGTCAAAGCCGCCGCCTGTTGGATTGCCGAGGCTTACGTACTGTCCAAGTCCTCCGGTCAGCGAACCGATGTCCAGTCCGCCCTGCACGACGCGACAGCGGGTTGGATCGTTGCCGAAGATCGAGCAGTCCGCCGGCAGCACGCCGACGATGCGCGGCTCGATGCCCGGCGACCCGAACACCTTTGCGGTCACCCCGGCTCCTCGCTGGTTGATTACGAGTTGACGGAATTGCGGCGTCTCAACCCACGCGTCCGCTGTGTTGGTCGAGCTATTTCGCAGTCCTTCGTATGAGAAAAAGAAGAACAACTTGTCCCTGATTATGGGCCCCCCGAGGCTGCCCGCGAATTGGCGAAAGAGCTGATTCACCCGCACCGGTGGGGCGTTCTTGGTCGGATCACCGGTGATGCCTCCGAACTTGTTAAAGGCGTTGAAGTCCGGATCGTTGTACTTGAACAGGGCGCTTCCGTGAAAGTCGTTGGTTCCGTTCTGCGAAACCACTTTTATCTGCGCGCCCGTGTTGCGCCCGTCCTCGGCCGAGTAGCTGCTCGACAACACCTGAATCTCTTTCACCGATTCCTGATTCGGCGTGACCACCGCCGCGCCGCCGTGCTCGAGGCTGTTGACGCTGACGCCGTCAATCTGAAAGTTGTTAGCCGAGACTCGCTGGCCGTTGGCTGAGATCGGCACCTGGTTTTCGACCTGAAAGATCGAAGTGTTCGAGCCTCCGGGCCCGGTGGTGTTTGGCAGGTTGACCGCCTGGCCTGCTCCGCCGCGCGCCCCGTCGCCGAAAACTCCGGGCGTCATTCGAATCAGCTCGTAAGGATCCCGCCCGACTTGCGGTATTCTGAGGATCTCGCGTGTCGTAATCGCGCGATCCACATTGGCGTTCTCGGTGTGAATCTGTGCGGCTTCATTCGCGGTGGCCGAGACAGTCACCGACTCACTCACCTGGCCGGCTTCGAGTGTAATGTTTACACCCTGGGTTTCTTCTGCGTGAAGCACAAGGTTCTCGATCACCTTTTTCTTGAAGCCGCTCGCGTCTGCTGAGACTGTGTACTTCCCCGGTGGAAGCCCGCTCACGCGGAAGAAACCTTCGTCGCCGGTGACGGTTTGCTGAGATTTGCCAGTTTCGGCGTTGGTGACAGTCACGTTGGCCCCGGATACGATGGCGCCGGTTGCGTCTTTAACGGTGCCTCCAATGCTTGCCGTGAACTGCGCGTTGCCGGTGGCCGCCAGTGACGCGACCATTGATGCGCACACGAATAAATGGAGCGCTCGTGCGGCGAATTGTGTCATGACTTCTCCCTCCAAATGCGGAATGTGGCTAGTTTGGTTGTTCGATTGCAGCGATGAAAAGCGCGGCGAGGCACCGCCCGCTTAATTCTATTCTGCCTTCTATCGAAGTGTGTGAGCGGGACAAATCTCGAATGCGTCAGAGAAATTGTTGTCCCGATGGGAGATGCTGTCAAGTCGTCTCAAGCTCCAGACAGGTCATCAAGCAGTGTGAGTGAACGGGGGCGGTCACGCTTGAGTTTGTTGACATTTCGAAGCAGGTTGTTGGCTGAGTCGACCGCGATCTCAAGAAATTCAACCTGCCTACTCTCCCGGACTCTTTTGCGCCGACAAACTTTGCAATTGCGATGCTACTCAGGGCTAAGTTTCAAAGGTGTTACTGGTACAACGATTGCGAATTGAGTCTATTCCTGTGGACTTCAAGCAGTTGCAATCTCAGCCCGTGGGGTCAAGAGTGACGATTCGAAGGATTCTGATAGCATCTTTGGCTGTTGCGCTTTCGTTTGGCCTGATTTCATACGTACGATATCTCAAACATCACAACGTACAGTTTGCGGACGAAGGCCCGGTTGAAGCCGCTGGGGATATGCCATTAGACCCTCCCATCGACCGCGACCTGCATGCGATCCAACAACGTGGCACTCTTACGGTTCTGGCGCCCTACAATTCGACTACGTATTTTCTCTATCGCGGCGAGCCTATGGGTTACGAGTACGAATTGCTTAAGGCCTTCGCCCGGGAGCATGACCTCACCCTGGCCATCGAGGTTGTCAAGAATCAAAAGAGCGTTTTCCAAAGGCTGAATCATGGCGACGGAGATCTTGTCGCCGCCCGCATCGTGCCCAAGCAGGAGGATGAAGATAAGGTTTCCTTCACGACCACACTGTACCGGACGGAACCCGCTCTCGTGCAGCAGAAAGCGCCCCCCGATCGAGCACACCTGTCTGAGCCGGTAAAAAAGGATATTGAGTCTGAGCCCGCAGACTTGAACTCCCCGATAGAAGTACAAGCGAGACTCATTACAAAGCCGTCCCAGCTGGGTGGTGAGACAGTTATCTTACCAAAGGGATCTGCCTACCGCAGGACGCTCATCGAGCTCGCCGATGAAATCTCAGGCGATATAAACGTTGTTGAAGTAGGAGGTAAGATCGATGACGAAGCGCTAATCAACAAGGTGGCAAAGGGAGATATCGAGTATACCGTTGTGCAGGATAATCTCGCTGAGCTGAAGGAGGCCTATTTCACCAACATCAAGATTCGGCCGATCATAGGACCGTCGCACAGGGTTGTCTGGGCGACCAGGAAAAACTCACCTCAACTCCTCAAAGAACTCAACCGCTGGATTGAAGAAAAGAAAAATGGAGTGCTATTCGAGCGAATGTACAAGAAGTACTTCATTGACCGTCAGGGTTACAAGGAACGTGCTGCGAGCGAGTACCTGACGCATGAGACTGGGAAGCTATGCCCGTACGATCCGCTGCTCAAACAATACTCAGTAGAACTGAGTTGGGATTGGCGGCTGCTGGCGTCGCAGGCATTTCAGGAATCCCGCTTCAAGCCTGACGCGAAGTCGTGGGCTGGAGCGAAGGGTCTTTTGCAGCTTATGCCGGCAACTGCCGGCGAGTTCGGCGTCCACAATCTAAACGACCCGGAGGACAATGTGCGAGGAGCGGTCAGATTCCTAAAATGGTTGTCCGCTTATTGGAGTAAGAAGATTACGGATAAGGATGAGAGCCTCAAGTTCATTCTGGCTTCATACAACTGCGGCGCAGGTCATATAGAGGACGCGCAGCGGCTCGCAGAAAAGTATGGCGGCAACCCCGAGCGCTGGGATGATGTCTCCTACTGGCTCTTACAGGAATCAAAGATTCAGTATTCTACGGACGCGGTAGTGAAATATGGTTTCTGTCGAGGCATCGAACCCGTCACCTATGTGAGCTTGATTCTTGAACGGCTCGAGCACTATCGAAGGTTTGTCGCGTCTTAGATCCTGCATCGATCAGGCCAACACCTTTTCGACTACATCGCCGTGCACGTCCGTAAGCCTGAAGTGCCGGCCCTGGAACTTGAATGTCAGCTGCTTGTGGTCGATACCGAGACAATGCAGAATCGTAGCCTGCAAGTCATGCACGTGCACCGGGTCCGAGACGACGTTGTAAGAGTAGTCATCGGTTTCGCCAACCGTCACCCCGCGCTTGATTCCGCCACCCGCCAGCCACATGGAGAAGCAGCGAGGATGATGATCGCGCCCGTAGTTGTTTTCAGTGAGCTTGCCCTGGCAGTAGACCGTCCGGCCGAACTCTCCACCCCACACCACCAGCGTGTCATCGAGCAGTCCGCGTTGCTTCAGATCAAGTATCAACGCCGCCGAAGCCTGATCTGTCCCTTTGCATTGCAAGGCAATGTCGCGAGGCAGATCGTTATGCTGGTCCCAACCGCGATGGTATAGCTGGATGAATCGTACGTTGCGCTCGGCCAACCGCCGCGCAAGCAGA
>DATLWF010000232.1:0-3727 GCA_035576605.1 Blastocatellia bacterium
CCGCGCATGCGCAAATCAATTACGCCCGATACAAGCCGGGCACGATCGCGGCAGTCATGCAGCTGCACGATTCCACGATCCGGGCGGATCACGTCCCGAACCATCCGGGCCTCATCGTCAGCGGAGACGATTTCCCGACAGTGACCCGCGTCGTTTATCGAGGCGATTCGCGACCGCTGAGTCCAAGGCGTGTCGACGTCGTGAAGGAGTGGGGGCTGACGTTTCGCAAAGACTCCACGATTGTGAAGAACTTTCACCGTGAGTACCTGTTCCAGGAGGGCAAGAACCTTTTCTGGTTGCCGGTGCAGGATACTGTGGCGAGTTTCTTTCCGCGCGAGCTGCATCCCGGACAAGCTGTGACGCTGTATGTCGTATGGTTCGGCGCGTACTATGCGGGTGAAGACATCACCTGGGCGTTCATCGTCAACGAGTTCACAGCCGAGCAGGGAGAAAAACAATGACCTCGTACTCGCCGATTCTTGTGGCGGCCATAGCGGTAGCTACTCTGTGCGGATGCGCGAGTGCAAAGCAGGCCCCCACGCCCGCGGACAGAGTCGTTGCTACGTCAAGCAGCGGAGCTATACGCACGTATGAGGGCTCCACGGCGGACCAGTCGATAATCGAGGCCCCTCCTCCGACAACACTCGCCGCGCTCAACTCGGCTTACGCCGATCTCGGAATCGAGGTCAAGCTCTGGAATCCACAAACCGGCGAAGTGGGCAACAAGAATTTCACGAAGATGTATCGCCTCGCCGGCAAGCCACTCAGCGATTATGTGGGATGCGGCACGATAACAACTGGTCAGGCGGCGGATAGCTACCGAGTGACTATGTCGCTCGTGTCGCGCGTGACGCCAGCGGGCGGCGTCTCCAGAGTAGAGACGCAACTTACTGCGTACGCCGAAGACATTGGGTCGAGCAAGGGAACGCTCGCGTGCCTGACGCTCGGAACGCTCGAGGCCCGGCTTCACGACCTCGCCGTCAGACATTTGACCGGCTGAATCCCGGGGGCACGCGGCACGATTCAGTGATCGTGGTCCCGCCCTCACAAAGGCATTCATCCTGCACCTCTGCTTCCTCTCGCAGTTCGCGTGGACGTCTGATCGGAGAGCAGGGCAGTGTCAATCAAAATCACATCATCGGCGTTTCAACCAAACGGTTCGATTCCGTCAAAGTACACGTGCGAAGACCGGGACCTTTCCCCGCCGCTTGCCTGGTCAGGCGCGCCGTCGGGGACGAAGACTTTCGCGCTCATCGTAGATGACCCTGACGCGCCGGACCCGGCGAAGCCACAGCGCGTGTATGTGCATTGGGTCGTTTGCAATATCCCTGCGACGACGATTGCGCTGGCTGAGAACGCATCGAAGAAAGGATTGCCAAAGGGAGCAGTGCAGGGCAAGAACGATTGGGGTAAGCCCGAATACGGCGGACCCTGCCCGCCGATCGGTCGCCATCGGTACTTCTTCAAGCTGTACGCTCTCGATAGCGAACTGGCGGGATTGTCATCGCCAACGAAGGGAGATCTCGAACGCGCGATGAAGGGGCACGTGCTCGATTCAGGAGAATTGATTGGGACGTATCAGAAGGCGAGCACGAAGAAGTAAGGGGGTTTCAAGAAAGCGTCGTAATGCAAGAAAGGCCGCGATGCAAAAGGCCGGATTCCCCTTCGGAAATCCGGCCTTTTTGCGTTTAAGAAGTGCGCGACTTAGAGACCGAGCGCGTTCTTTACGTTGATACGTCCCTTGCCATAGGCAGGATCGATCGGATCAGCCGACGCTTCAATCAAGTGCTTGATCTGCTGTGGCTGCCCCTTTCCAACCTCGGCGATGAGCAACGCCGCCAAACCGGCCACGTGCGGCGAGGCCTGGCTCGTTCCGATGAAGCCGTTCAGGAAACCACCGCTTTGGCAACCGGCCAATACGGGAATCTGGGCGGCGGTGAAGCCCGCGAGCTGATTCTTGGGACAGAATCCCCAGACCCAGGACGCGAAGTCATTTCCCCACGGACGTGGCGACTTCGGGAACGGATGCGCTGTGCTTCCGTCACCGCTGCTCAAATCCGCGCTACCGCCAGGAGCCGCCACGCTGATCGAGTTGCGACCAAAGTTCGAGTAGAACGCCGGTTGGTCCTGGTTCAGCAACGCCGTAACCGGGCCGACCGAGGATACGCACACAACGTGGGAGGCATCACAGAAACTCGCGTACGTGTTGCCGTTGTGCTGGAGATCAGCCCCATCGTTGCCGGCAGCAACCACAATCAGCATTCCCTGCTGCTTCGCGTAGTTGAATACCTTGTTGATCGCACCGACGAGCCTGCCGTTGCCGGCTTTCGAGAAGCCGCCGCCAAGACTCATGTTGGCGACATCAGCTCCATGGTCGGCCGCCCACAGAACACCACTTAGAATCTGGCCGAAGGATCCCACGCCGTTCGAGCCGAGGACCTTGACGCCGATCAGCGTTGTCTTCGAGGTGACACCAGCGAGCGCGAACGCTTTGCTGCTCACCTGCTGGGCCACGTTGGTGCCATGGCCATTGAAGTCGGTAATCTTGTTCCGCGAGGGGAAAAACTTCTTCGCCACGGTATCGTCAGCTGGGTGCACCGCCGAAGTTGGCGTCGATCGGATGTAAGTGCTCATGAACGAAGTAGAGCGACTCAGATCGACCAACCCATTCTCGTCGAAGGAGTCGTAGTCGATTCCAGTATCGAGAATCGCGACTGTGACGTCCGGACTACCGAGCTTCCCGGCAGCCCATGCCTTGTCGGCCTGAATCAGGCGCATGTTCCACTGAAAGAAGAACCTGACGCCCCCTGCAGGATTCGCCTGGCTTTCGATTGCCGGATTGGTCAGATCAGTGATGTCTGCCTGAGCGGCGGCGACTGGACTGTCGAGAGAAACGACGTCGTCGGCCTGCACATCACTGACGCCGCCGATTGCGCCGAGCTGTGCTGCGCTCGCATCACTTAGGCCCCCGACTGAAGCAAAGCCGGCCTTTGCATTCGAGTACGAGACTGTCCCGCCGAGCGTGGCCACACGGTCAGCAAAATCTGCCGGGATTCCCTTTCCATTGAACAAAACGATATAGCTTCCCGAGGCCACGCCCGCTCCGACCGCAAAGGAGGGTGCGAGAGGCGCTTTGATTGGCGCAACTGCATCGGTGGAACAACCCGCGAGCGCGAGCGCGGTGACCAACGCAAAAACGGAGCTCTGACGTTTCATGTGACCAGTCCTGTAAGAAGGGGAGCGACGGGTATTGGCGAGGGAGACGAAGCTCTGCAATAAACGCGATTCCGCAAGAGCAGGCGGAAAAATGCCCGCAAACATGTGTATTGTTTCCGCAGGTGTCAATGATCTCTTTCGGCGCAGCTCGTTCTTTTACAATTCGTTGACGTTCGGCCCCAAAAGATTCCGACTTTCTTCTCCCGATTACATTTCCTCCATGCCGCAACAAGCTTCGTTCGACGTAACCACCGGCGTCGACCTCCAGGAGGTCGACAACGCCGTCAATCAGGCGCAGAAGGAGATCTCCCAGCGCTACGACTTCAAGGGATCGCCGGCTACCATCGAGCTGAAGCGGACGGAAGGCTTGATCGCTCTCACCGCCGAGAACGACTACAAGATGCAGGCGCTCTGGGATGCGCTTCAGACCAAGCTCATTAAGCGTGGCGTCTCCGTGAAGAACCTGGACCCCGGCGAAATCAAGCCCGCCGGCGGAGACACTGTTCGTCGC
>DATLWF010000233.1:0-15904 GCA_035576605.1 Blastocatellia bacterium
CCTCTAGTTGTGATTTGACCTTTGCGAGTACCACCACGAGGTCCGCTGACTTTCTGGCTTCGGGCAATGTACGCCTGGCAGCCTCTGCGGGGTCGGTGAACTTGAGCCCGGGCGGAGGCGCCGGCGTCGTCTCTGTCAACCCTATGAAAGCGACCCTCACCGGCCTCAGGCCATTCTGCCTCGAGGGCAGCTCGCGGATTATGAAAGGACGGGGTGCAGCGATTGCGGGCGACTCGCTCGTGGTGTTGGCCGAGACGAGCCGGCCGAACAGCGATTCAGGCTCAGCGCGACTAAACTCTGCCCTCGCACGCGCGTCCGTGAAATAGCGCAGGTCGTGTGATGAAACGTTTGCCACATCGACAGGGAACTGCTCGTAGGCTTTCATCACCCAGTCGTTCTTGGTAACTATGTCCGGCCGAAGCCTGCCATGCGCGCTTCGTTCATCGGCCATGAAATAGCCGGTGTCCACGAGCAGCGAAGGTATCTGGGCGAGCCGTTGGCGAAACAGTTTTATGTAGCTGACACGCCGTGTCAGTCCCCCGAAGCGGGGCGGCTTTCATCCGCAGACGTCGAGGGTCCCACGAGTGTCGCCGGCAAAGTGCACGACGAACGCCGCTCCGTCGTCGACGCCAACGCGCTGCTCCAGCGGCACGCTCATGCCAACAATCTCAAACAGACGCTCTTGCGCGCCGACGATCGTCTGCACCTGCGCTAAGACCCCAACTCCAACTACCAACAGAATCGCAACGAGCTTCAACGCTTTTATCATTAATTTACCTTGTATCAGTTCAAGTCGATTTGAGTCATCCTCGGCAGTGTTCGAATAGTCTGATTGATTAGCCACCAATCCGCAAGCTGGACCCCGGACGAACCCGATGCATCATATACCTTATCGTGTCCGTTTGAAGTCGCATGGGGAGGGTTCAGGACGCGAATCCGACGCGGTGAATCAAGTCTAAGAATCGAGGCTCCGTTCGATAGGCGTCGAAGACCGGGTCCCCCTGCAAATCCAGTAGACGGTCTGAGTGATCCTGGTATGCCTTCTCCAGGAGCTGAAACATATGCTCTTTGTCCCCGAGGCCCGCGTAGATTCTCGCCGTGTAGCACGGGGATACATACTTTCGCTTCGATAGCTCTTGCAACTTGTTGAGAGCCTTGTGTACTTCATTCTTCTTGCCCATTGTGGCGTACAGCCAGCCCAGGTCCGATTCGTAGGCCGCATCTTCTCTTATTTCTAAAGCCTTCCCAAGTTCGGCGATGGCTTCCTCAAGCAATCCTTTTTGCGCGAGGGCAAGCCCGATTCGGCGGTGTGTCTGCCCTGAATTCATATCCATACTCAACGCTTCTCTAAACAGATTGATTGCTCTGTCATATTGCCGAGCGCAGTAGTATATCCAGCCGGATTCGTAACGAATTCGCGCCGATTGCGGATCAATCTCTTCTGCCAGCTTCATCTGTGCAATCGCTTCCTCGAATCTCGATTGCTGCGTGAGGAAGCGGCCATATTCGAGACGCGCCATTGCATAGTTTGGATTAAGATCTAGGGTGCGTTTAAATTCTGTCTCTGTGCCTTGCTTGTCCCAATCCGCCCACCACCTGACCTGCGCCATCGAGAGATGGGCTTCATCAAGCGACTCGTCCGATGCGAGAGCTTTCTCCGCGTATTCTCGGGCTTTCGGCAGCGCCTCATTCGGCGCCAGAAAGTTGTCCGACGCCAGATTGTAAACATCGGACAAACCCGAATAGGCAGACGCATAGTTCGGGTCTAAGGCTACGGCCTGAGAGAAACTTTCGAGAGCCTTGAATCCACTGTCCGCGTTAGCTTGACTAAGATAGGCGCGTCCTCTTATGTAATGCTCGAATGCTTCGGCGCTTTCAGTTGAATGTTTCCTCAATCGTTGTCTCTCGTCCTCAGTCATCCTCACAGCCAAATCTTGTGCTACTCGTTCGGAGATAGAGTCTTGAACTTTGAAGATATCCGCCGCCTTTTCGTCAAACTGTTCAGACCAAATCAAACGCCCGTCCTTTGTGTCATGAAGCCGCACGGTGACGCGTATTCTGTCGCCGCGTTTTTGAATGGTTCCATCGAGCACGGCCTGTGTCTTCAGCTCACGCCCGGCCGCGACAGCGTCTTGTTGAAGGCTGGCGTATCTACTCACGGCGCTGAGGGGGCGCACAGTGATTTGTCTGAGCTTGCTCAATCTCATGATTAGTGTTTCCGCCATCCCTAACCCAAGAGACTCATCGCGGCTATCAGCCGTCAACGGTTTGAACGGCAGCACCGCAATTGATTTCACGGCGGGCGGCCCGCCCTTTGCCGACTCGTCGCGTTCGCGAAAAAGCTGATTGAGTCCGAAGCCACCGGCTACCAGGATCAATAGCGCCAGCCCAATGGCTAACCATCGTCGGAGAGCGCGGCGTTTATACCGAGAAGCAGCGCCTGCCAGCACCGCGCGCGAGTCTGTGTCTCGCTTCAGGTTCTTCAGATCAATCAGCAGCTCGCGTGCCGTCTGATACCGGCGCTCTATATCCTTCTCCAAACACTTCCTGATTATTCGTTCCAACTCTCCCGGAACATCATGGTTCAATCCGGATATTTTTTGTGGCTGCGCATGGGTGATTCGCCCCATGGTCTCGGTTGCGGTGTCCCCGCTGAATGGCAAACCACCCGTTACCATCTCGTACATCACCACTCCCAGAGAGAAAATGTCCGTGCGGTGGTCCACCTCTTTGCCCAACGCCTGTTCCGGACTCATGTATTGAAGTGTCCCCATGACGATGCCGGGCGCGGTTTGTTTCATCATTGCCATCTCGCTTGTCGGGGCATCAGACCTTGCGGCTCTGATCTTCGCCAATCCGAAGTCGAGTACCTTGGCGGATCCACGCTCGCTCACCATGATGTTTTCAGGCTTTATGTCGCGATGCGTAGTCCCTCTGGTGTGCGCGGCGTCCAGCGCGTCTGCCACCTGCGCCGCTATCTCTATGATTTGCGCAGTCTCAAGTTGTCGCTCGTTGATTTTTGCAGCAAGGGTCAGCCCTTCGACATACTCCATCGCGATATAGATTGTTTTGTCGGTTTCTCCTATCTCGTAAATCGTTGCCACGTTGGGATGATTCAGCGCCGAGGCGGCCCGCGCCTCCTGCTTGAATCGCTGGACACGCTCTTCGTTTCTGGTGAAGAATGCGGGCAGCACCTTGAGAGCCACTTTGCGACCCAGTCTTCTATCCTCAGCGAGGTAGACCTCACCCATCCCTCCGGCGCCAAGCAGCGAGAGGATTTGATAAAAGCCCAGGCGCTGTCCAAGCATAGAATTGTTCCTTGTGTCGCCAACCAACTGAGCTGCATCCTCAAAGGCGGGAGACTTGAGAAACTCATCAGCCTGGTCGCTCGAGGCGAGCAGAGATTTGACTTCGCGGTGAATATCCTCATCGCCAAGGCAGGCTTGATCAAGAAAAGCCGCACGCTCCGCCGGCGCACGTTCAAGCGCATCATGCAGAAGGCTCTCTATTTTTTGCCAACGTTCTGGAGTCATTGTGTGCGACTAGCGGAATGGGACCTCGGCGGTTGGTTCGTTTCACTCACTGCGCGCCTGAGGCATTGGTAACCTCGCGATGAAGCCAGATCTTAGCAGTGGTCCATTCACGTTTTATTGTTGCGGGCGACACGCCGATGACTTCGGCGGTCTCTTCGATGTTAAGACCCCCGAAATACCTCAGCTCGACGATCTGGCTCTTGCGTGGATCAAACTCGGCAAGACTTTTCAAGGCATCGTCGAGCGCTACCATATTGGCGGCTTTCCCATCAGCCATTGTCGCCGCTTCGTCCAGAGAGACTTTGCGCGCATCTCCACCTCGTTTTTCACGAGTGTGACCTCGCGCGTGCTCCACGAGGATGCGCCGCATTGCCTGCGCAGCGACGGCCAGGAAGTGCGCGCGATCTTGAAAGCGCATCTTCTTGTAATCAACCAGCCTGATATACGCCTCGTTGACCAGCGCAGATGTCTGCAGCGTGTGATCAGCACGCTCTCTCCGCATGTAATAACGCGCCATCCGCTTTAGCTCCTGGTAGACGAGCGGAATCAGTTTGTTGAGTGCGTCTTGGTCACCGTCGCTCCAATCGAGAAGCAGTTGGGTTACCTGTCTTTGCGAAATTGCCTCCATATTAGTCCGTATCCGTGTGAGGTAAACCGGGAAGTGCTCGGATTATAGCACTTTCCTAAGAATCTTCTACTTATCCGGCATTTTGGTGGCTGACTTGTCAGAGCCTTGGTATTCCTCAAGTGCTAGTCGCAGCCGCCAAAGCAGCGATGAGTCGTCTTAACAACTCTTTGATAATTCTTAACCGCTTCTAAAGGACTATCTGGCCGGTTACAGAGTATCGTCCGCTGCGAAGGGAGGACCTGAACGGAGTCTTCGGTTCAGACGAACTGAAACCGGGCTTCACTCCAAATGATCTTCCACGCGATGAGCGGATTTCGAGCCGCGCGTCGCCTATTTGGATGACGGCCACTGGGTCGTCGTAAAAACGTCGCAGCAGGATGAACCGATCAGTCTCTTTTTAGAGCTGATTCACGAAGGAATGAAGAACATCATGAACACGAAACCCAGAACAGTAGCCTCGCTGGCACTCGTCGCGCTGGCAGCATTGGTAACGCTCGGAATCTTCCGGGACGAGCGCCGTGCACATGCGCAGGACGTTCAGCCACCAATGATCGACCGCATCTCGTTCGGGATGGTTGGCATCACGCAGGGCCAGACCGCTCGCATCAACGTGGCCAATGTGCTTACCGCGAATGACCCCAGCTATCCACCCGGACCGACGCGCGTGGTGTTGATCTTCTTGAACAGCGATGGGCAGCTGTTTCGCAACCGGGACGGCAGTCCTATTCGGCGCGTGGCGATGCTTGAGCGCGGACAAGCGACTTTCCTCGACCTCAATTTTGACGAGTTCCCGCCAGGCCCTACGCGCATCCATCTCCGCGCGGTGGTGACAGCGCTCCCGCCGGGATCTACCGATAATGCGTTACCGCCCGGCCCAATCGTGCCGACTGTTGAGGTCATAACCAATGCCAACGGCAGGACCGTCTTTGCCTTGTCCGGGGCACCAGCGGTACGGCAGGTCCCTCCGCCACAGCCCGACTAACAGCGGACCGCTGCTGCCAGCGCCGCCTTGCTGCAATGACGGCGTGAGATCACTGATAGGCGCAACCGAAAAACAGAAAGGACTAGAGATGAAAACTCAAAACACCAAATCGAAATTAACTGACATTGTCCCGCAAACGAGAAAGACCACGACAATCCGGAGGATGATCGCGCCTGTCGTCGTGACGGCATCATTGTTTGCACTCCTCGTCGTGACAGGCGCACGCTCGACCAGGGCCGCGGGCGGTCCAACGAGCCCGCGACTCGAAGCGTCCGTACCCGCTCCCGCCGCGAGCACTGTATGCGATGGAGGATTGACCCTTACTTATTATGATTCGTCTCGGGGCGATGTCCCCGTCCTGCTTACCCCCTATTACGGCTTCGCCTTTACTGGTGGTCGTTCGATCCTGAAAGGTTACCTCTATCTTCCCGACAGCAGCACCGTCGCCGCCAGCCCAAAGAACTTGCCGCTCATCGTCTTCAACCACGGCAGCGATTTATCGGCCGGCGAGCAGTGCGCAATGGCTGCCTATTTCAGCAGCAACGGATTCGCGTTTTTCGTTCCCCATCGCCGCGGGCATGGCCTATCCACCGGTGTTTACTACACTGACTTCCTGGACCAGGTGTGCCATCGCACCGACGCGAATCCATTTGGAACATGCGGAAGGGTGCTAAACAATTCTTTACTTCTCGACTACCTCCAGGATCAGACCTTCGAAGTGGCGCAAGCCATCTCGTACCTCAGTTCGCTGACTAACTCATCTCAACAGCTGATCATAAACCCGAACAGGGTCGCCATCATGGGCCACTCGTTCGGCGGCATGGTCACGCTCTTCAACAACAATGTGTTGACCAATCATAGAGCTGCTGTAGACATCGCCGGGGCTTCGGAGTCGTGGGACTACTTTGACCGCGATGACGGAAACAACACGCCCGACGAGTCGGCTTCGATCGACAGGCTCAGGGCCGCGGTGCGCGGTGCGAACAAGCCTATCTTCTTCTTTGAGCCGAAAAACGACGTCAGCCTTCGGCCCACGGTTGTGCTCTCGAAAGTAGCCGGGGACCACAGCGAGCGCTATCAGGCGGCCATTTATGGGCCGGTGCCGCCCGACCCAGGAGACAGATCGATCGACCCTACCCATGCCCACGGGAAGTTCGTCACAGACGCTGACGAGATCCACAAATGGGGTCCGGCCGTGATCGAGTTCCTGGCCCGCTTCGGTGTCAAGTAGTCCGACTACAGGGTGGTGAGGTCAATCATACCTGCCTTGCTTGAACAAAACGGATCCAGAGCGACAAATGCTAGTAAAAGGAGATTCATCATGCTCAGGAAATACAAATACATCGCAGTTTTATTGTTGGCGCTAATAACTTCGGGCATTGGACCTGCTCATGCGCAGACCGAGGTCAACACGACGAATAACGCTGTCGCCTGTCCCCAAAGGAAGGCCACGGTCTACGCTGCGTTCGATGCGATCGCGGCCCAGTATTCCCCAGATATCGTCGGAATGTGCGTGGGAGCGGTTGGACCGAACGCGACATATGCCGCGACGAAGTGCTATGGCGAGACGGTGACTGGCTACGGTATTACCCCGACGAGCCACACGCTCTTCGCGATCGGTTCCATAACTAAAACGATGACTGCGACCCTGCTGGCTCTACGCGTGAACCAGGGCTCCGTGCAGCTCGACGATCGCGTCGATAAATACCTTTCCAGCGCTTACCACATCCCGAAGATCACGCTCCTCCAGCTCGGCGACATGGAGTCCGGGCTACAGAAGAATCCGCCGGACCCTTACCAGGATCCCTCGGACGAGACTCAACTCTACACCGACCTGCAGGCGTGTGTTGGCGACTCGACGTGCTGGAAAGGTGTCAACCACTACATCTATTCGAACTTCGGCTATGCCGTGCTCGGAAACGTCCTCGCGGACCACGACGGCTATTCTAAATGGTCTCTGGACAACTTCTCCTCCGTGATGGAGCCGCTGGGCATGTTCGACACTAAGGGGCCCGAAGATTACGTCCCACGGGATTTCTCTCTCCGGCGCGCCTATGGCCACCAGCGCGCAAGCGCCGGCGATCCCTGGACGGTGGTTCGAACGGCGGAGGTGTCGGCCGTAGCCCCGGCGGGACAGCTCTGGTCGACTCCGAGCGACATGTTGATCTGGCTCAGGATCGCCGCGGGTGTCTTGCAACGCTATACCGAGGTCGGCGCTGCGCTGAAGATGACGATGGAGTGTCGAGGTCCCTGGGGCAAGAACTCCACGTGCTCGTCGGTGCAGGATTGCGGGCGGTGCACGGGCCTCGCATGGACCGAGGACATCGACCAGTGCACGGGAGGTATCCGGATCTCCAAGAGCGGCGCAGTCCCCGGATTCAAGGCCTGGATCGGCTTCGACAAAGGAACCGGTCGCGGCGTGTTCGTCCTCTTGAACAGCGGCGCAATAAAAGGAGACACCATCGGCGAGAAGCTGCTGGACATGATTCCTTGAAGTTCAACCTCAACGACGCCTCGAAGTCTGTCGGACATTTTGACGAGAGAATTAATATGAAGGTCAACTCGATTACCAGCGTCGCGGTCGCCACGATGTTCATAAGGTCCGTCAGTACACGATTGATGCTGTTGTTGATGGTCTTGATGGCTCCGATGCCCGCGTTCGCGCAGACCGCCTCGTTCACTTATCAAGGCAAACTCAGTGACAGCGGCAATCCTGCGAACGGCAACTACGATTTGCAGTTCAAGCTCTATGACGCTCTGACGGGCGGCGGCCAGATTGGAGTGCGGATGCGCACGGATGTCCCCGTGACGGGTGGCATCTTTACAGTGCAGTTGGATTTCGCTGTTGGGGGGTTTAGCGGGCTAGATCGTTTTCTCGAGATTGGTGTGCGTCCGGCCGGCAGTCCAATCCCGTTTACTACTCTGTCGCCGCGCCAGCCGATTACTTCAACGCCGTATGCATTTCACAGTCTGTCATCGGAGTTTGCCGACGTTGCGACGACGGCGACGAATGCCAATCAACTGGGCGTCGCCGCCGCAAATCAATATGTATTGACGACGGATGCGCGTATGACAGATGCGCGATCGCCGACGGCTGGCAGCACGAGCTACATTCAGAACACTAACTCGCCACAGACCGGCGCCAACTTCAACATTAGCGGCAACGGCGCGCTTGGCGCGCTTTCGGCGACGGGTGGAATCAACACCGCGATGCAGTACAACATCGGCGGAAATCGCGTCTTGAGCGTGGCGGGAACGAGCAACACATTTGGCGGAGTCGGCGCCGGTAATGCAAACACGACGGGTCGCTTCAATTCGTTCTTCGGAACCAACGCAGGTTTTAGTAATACAACCGGCGAGAGCAACTCGTTTTTCGGGACCGCATCCGGCCCGACCAACGGCGCGGGCGCCAGCAACTCTTTCTTCGGCTATCTCAGTGGCAACCAGAACTCCTCTGGCAGTTCTAATTCGTTCTTCGGCGATTCGGCAGGCTTCGCTAATACAACTGCGAGCGGCAATTCCTTCTTCGGCGCAAATGCGGGACAAGCAAACTCGACGGGCTACGACAACGCGTTCTTCGGAAGCACAGCGGGACAAGCAAACACGACAGGCTTTGAAAACGCATTCTTCGGGGCCTTTGCCGGTCAGAACAACATTACAAACAGCGACTTTCTCACCGGGAGTTTAAACTCATTCTTCGGAGCGTATTCGGGACAAACAAATACAACCGGAAACGCTAACTCATTCTTCGGCGCTGCTGCCGGCACGAAAAACACGACCGGTGGTTTCAACTCATTCTTTGGTCAGGCGACTGGGTACGCGAATACAACGGGATCGAGCAATGCATTCTTCGGAGACGAGGCCGGAAAAAACAACACGTCCGCGGGTAACAACTCATTCTTCGGCGAGGCGGCTGGCCTTGTGAATACAACGGGATCAAGCAACTCATTCTTCGGAGCCCTTGCTGGATATAACAACTCGACTGCAAATGACAACTCCTTCTTCGGAGTGGGCGCCGGAGACTCAACCACTACGGGAGGCGCTAACTCGTGCGTCGGATCCGGCGCCGGCGGAGGCAACACGACGGGAACTGCCAATGTCTTTGTGGGATTTCATACTGGTTTAACGAACACATCCGGCGACAACAACGCCATAATCGGCGCAAACGCGGATGTCGGCGTAAACAACCTCAACTTCGCAACAGCGATCGGAGCTGGGGCAGTCGTCAGCAGCAGCAATACCATAGTGCTGGGCCGAGCTGACGGAAGTGACTTCGTTCGTATACCCGGACTTCTTACCATTCCCAATCTTGCCGCCGCCGGAATGACACAGCTTTGTCGCAACTCTTTCGACCGGGTTGGCGATTGCTCCTCCAGCCTGCGCTATAAAACCAATCTCGCGCCCTATCGCAGCGGCCTCTCAATCGTCAATCGGCTACGTCCCATCAGCTTCACGTGGAAAGAGGGCGGCATGCGCGACCTGGGCTTCGGCGCGGAAGACGTCGAGAAGATTGATCGGCTGCTGGTCACCTACAACAGCCAAGGCCAGGTCGAAGGCGTCAAGTACGACCGCATCAACGTGGTGCTGGTCAACGCCGTCCGCGAACTGCAAGACCAAATAGAAAAGCAGCAACGACAGATCAAGCAACAACAAACACAACTCGAACAACAGCGGCTTCAGATTGAGAGTCTGACGCACCTCTTTTGTCTCGAACATCCCAATGCGAATCTCTGTCACTGAGGAGGAAGGACCATGGGTCAGCGATCAATCCAACTGTGCACAATTCTTCTGAGCGCGCTCGTTCTGGCGTGCGCGACACAAAGCGTGCTCGCGCAGACAGCGGTGTTCGCCTTTCAAGGCAAGCTTAGCGCCGGCGGCAATCCGGCAAACGGTAATTACGACTTTCAGTTCAAACTTTATGACGCTCTGACCGGCGGTGCGCAAATAGGAGTGCGCACACGCACGGATGTCCCGGTGACTGGCGGCGCTTTCACGGTCCAGTTGGATTTCGCGGTTGGGGCGTTCAGTGGGGCAGACCGCTTTCTTGAAATCGGGGTGCGTACGGCGGGCAGTCCTGACCCGTTCACGACGCTCTCTCCACGCCAGCCGATCACTTCGTCGCCGTACGCGTTTCACAGTCTTTCATCGGATCTCGCTGACACGGCGACGAACGCTAGTCAATTGGGCGGGGTAGTCGCCAATCAATACGTGGTGACGACAGACACTCGCATGACGGATTCGCGTCCGCCGTTGTCTGGCAGCCCGAGCTACATTCAGAATTCAACCAGTCAACAAGCCGCGAGTAACTTCTACATCTCCGGCAACGGTACGCTCGGCGGGATCCTTTCGACCTTCGGCGCAATCAACACGTTCGGCCAATACAACATCGCTAACAATCGTGTGCTGAGCATCGAGGGGACGAACAACACGTTCGCCGGATTGAACGCAGGCGCGAACAGCAACACCGGCGCCACGGACAACTCATTCTTCGGACGCAACGCTGGGCAACACACTGTTTCCATTCTTTTCGATGGCAGCTACAACTCCTTCTTCGGAAGCCAGTCTGGCCAGGCTAACACCTCTGGCTTTGGCAACTCATTCTTTGGGGAGAGTTCGGGATTCG
Organism: Blastocatellia bacterium; assembly: GCA_035576605.1. GTDB lineage: Bacteria > Acidobacteriota > Blastocatellia > UBA7656 > UBA7656 > Onstottus_A. Next base: position 10,767 of record DATLWF010000233.1, read on the forward strand.
CAAACACCTCGGGCTATAACAATTCGTTCTTCGGCGCCGAAGCGGGAAGAAGCCAATCAGGTTATATGTGCTGCAACTCCTTCTTCGGGGCGTTAGCAGGGGAACAGAATACGAATGGGGAGGGTAACTCATTCTTCGGAATCCGCGCCGGAGAATTCAACACTTCTGGTGCTGACAACTCCTTCTTCGGGGGCATTGCCGGAAGGTACAACACGACGGGTGATAACAACTCTTTCTTCGGGTCAAGTGCTGGAAACACGAACAATACGGGAAACCGCAACTCTTTCTTAGGCAGTAACGCTGGTGATGGGAACACGACGGGCTCGGATAACACGTTCATCGGAGCTTTTGCCGGTCACTATAACGAGACCGGTAGTAATAATACATTTATTGGGGACGGCGCTGGACCTGTTTATGGGGATCCGACCGATTTGACTTACGCCACTGCCATCGGCGCAGGCGCATCCGTCAGGAGCAGCAACACAATCGTGCTCGGCAGAGATGACGGCAGCGACTTTGTTCGCATCCCCGGGTTATTAACCATTCCCAATCTCGCCGCTGCTGGAACGACCCACCTTTGTCGTAATTCTTTCGACAGGGTTGGCGACTGCTCGTCTTCGCTCCGCTACAAAACCAACCTCGCGCCATATCTCAGCGGACTGGACATCGTATCTCGTCTGCGTCCAATCAGCTTCACCTGGAAAGAAGGCGGGATGCGCGACCTCGGGTTCGGCGCGGAAGACGTCGAGAAGATTGATCCGCTGCTGGTCACCTATAACAAGCAAGGACAAGTCGAAGGCGTCAAATACGACCGCATCAATGTCGTGCTTGTCAATGCCATCAAAGAGCAGCAGAAACAGATTGAAGAACTGAAGGCAATCAAAGCGGAGAACGCCGAACTCAAGGCGCGGCTTGCATCCATCAGCCTGCGTCTCGACCTCGTTGAACGGAAGAGAGTCAAGCAAAAGTGAGGGTTCAGAGTACAGCCTTCAGGCCGCAGGTCTCGGAGCTAAGGAGCAAATCTTTCTTGGAGTGAGGTTTGGTTTGCCCATCTCCGTAGGAGCGGCCTGTCGATGAAAGAAGGTGGAGATAGATCGAGGGCGAATGGGAAGCGAGGCGAAGACTGCGTTGATAGATGCGATCAACCGAGGACAGAAGATAGTCAACTACACAGGTCACGGGAACGTGAACCAGTGGAGAACGGATCTGCTTACTAATGCGGACGCAGGGCTGCTGACAAATCAGAATCATCTGGCGGTGTTTATGATGATGACCTGTCTCAACGGGTATTTCGATGCCCCGGCCTTGAGCAGTTTGGCGGAAGGGCTGATGAAGACGGATTCGGGAGGAGCGGTGGCAGTATGGGCGTCGTCGGGAATGACGACGGCGGATGAACAAGCCTTGATGAACCGGGAGTTCTACCGGCAGTTGTTTGCAAATCGTGGAATAACGCTGGGCGAGGCAATCAAGAGAGCGAAAGGCGCTGTTGGTGACGGGGATGTTCGCCGTACGTGGATTTTGCTGGGCGATCCGTCGATGCGCGTCAAGTGAAACTCATAACCGAATATGGATGAAAGGGAACGTTTGCCGCGAGTAGATGGTCCGCCCTACCGGATCGAAGCGATGAAGGCCGATACCGCGGCCGCTAATTCGGGCAAGTGGCCTTCGAAGAAATGATCCGCGGCCTGGATGATCTTCAGTTGCTTTGGCTCGTCCAGCAATGCGAACAGCCCTTCCAGATCCTCCGGCGATCCGAACTGGTCGAGCGATCCCTGAACAAACAATTTCGGCTTATGGCATTGGGCGATCCCGGTGAAGTCATAGTTCGAAACGGGGACGCCGGCGGCGACCAGGGCTCGGACGCGGTCGTCACACGCAGCCGCCCGAAGCATCATTGCCGAGCCGAATGAAAAGCCGGCCAGCCAGAGTTCAACGTCCGGATACTTTTCTTCGATGAACGCGATCGCCGCGCGCAAATCGTCTTGTTCGCCGAGTCCGTTGTCGTGTTCGCCCTCGCTGCGACCGGTGCCTCGGAAGTTGAAGCGAAGCACCGCGAACTCCGCATCTTGAAACGCCCTCGCCATTCGAAAGACAACCTTGTTGTGCATCGTCCCGCCAAACAACGGGTGAGGATGGCAGACAATAGCTGCCCGGGTTACTGGTCCAGCGGGTTCCTTGATGATTGCTTCGATTCTACCTTCTGGTCCTTCGAAGAATGTGTTGCCGCTCAAGTCAGTCATGCGTCTCTCAACTTTTCGATTGCTGATCCTAGCACGCTGTTCTGTGACAGGCGAGTTGACTCCGCAAGCGTGGCCCGCGTAGGCTGACACGCGATGAGAAAAGGGAGGCTCGAAGGAAGATCAACCTGGTCGGTCGATCGTGCGCATTTGCGGTTTCTTGTCGTATGCCTTGCTCTCTTGTCGTTGCCGAACCTCGCTCCGAGGTCATATTCAGCCCTACAAAATCAACAACCGGGCAAACAAGAATCCAGCAACCAGGAGTTTCAGAATGTCGGGCCCGGAATCCAGCACCTGCGAATTATTCGGGGTCACAAATCAGAGAGTGAGGCTACGGGTCCGTGGGTGATCAACGTGCTGCGGGTTGATCTTAAGCAAGTGGACTGTCGCATCGCTCACGCGCTCGATGAAGGCGTGGGTCTTGAAACCACCAGTTCGATTGCCTCGCGATACGGCGCAAGTGCCGCGGTGAACGCCGGGTACTTCAGAACAACGGGCACGTTTCGGGGCGAGTCATCGGGCGTTCTTGTGCTCGAGGGCAAGCTGATCAGCGAGCCGATCGAAGGGCGGGCGGCGTTTGGCTTGATCAAGAGTTCGGCCGGAGCTGAAATCATCTTCGGTCATCTGAATTTCTCCGGATACGTGGAATCAGTTCGAGGCCATCGCCTGGCTATCAGCGGCCTTAATCGTCCGCGCGCAGCCGATGAGCTGATAGTTTACACACCCGAGTTTCACAGGACCACGCTCACGACGCCGGACGGGGTTGAGGCGATCGTTCGGCGAACCAGGATCATTCGGATTCGCGATGGGAAAGGAAGCAGCGCTATTCCGCAAGATGGCTTTGTGATCTCAGCCTGCGGAAACGGGCGAGAATGGATACTTGCGAATTGGCGCGTGGGCTCGGTGATTCGCCTAAGCTCGAAGCTGGTCCCGGTCGAAAGCGAGATGACCGATTCGTGGAAGGGGGCGTCGTTTATCGTTGGAGGGGGACCGCAGTTGATCAAGAATGGCAAGGTCGCGATACCCTTTGAAGACGAAAAGATCGCCGCGAAGTTTGTCAGCGACCGTCACCCTCGCACGGCAATCGCGCGGTTGAAGGATGGTAGAATGCTTGTAGCGACAGTTGACGGCCGCCAACCTGGAGTGAGCGCCGGGATGTCGCTGCCAGAGCTCGCAGATCTCCTGCTTGAGTTTGGTGGTTCAGAAGCGATCAACCTCGATGGAGGCGGTTCGACGACGATGGTCGTGAACGGCAGGCTCGTTAACAACCCTTCCGATCAAACGGGCGAACGGCCGGTGAGCGACGCGATTCTGATGCTCCCACGGAGCCTTCAACAAAAGGACAGAGTGCATTAGCATGGCTTAGGGCGCTATAAGGAGTCAGGCAGGAGTCACCACCATGAAGACCTTGCTGCTGTTGCGACACGCGAAATCAGACTGGGATGACACTTCACTGAGAGACTTCGATCGCCCGCTTGCTGCGCGAGGTGAGCGCGATGCTCCGCGAATCGGCAAAGCGCTTCGCAAGCGCGGTCCTCTGCCCAATTTGATAATCAGCTCGCCAGCCGTGCGTGCGAAAGCAACGATCGAAGCTGTGATCAAAGCGGCGCAGCTGAAACTCGAGATTCGGTTTGACGAAACTATTTACGGCGCTTCATCGCCAGAGCTGATGAAGCTGATCAGGCGATTGCCTGACGGCAATTCATGCGTTTTGCTGGTTGGGCACAATCCAGGATTTGAAGATCTGGTTGGGCGGCTGACTGGCTCGCACGAACGGATGCCGACCGCGGCTCTTGCCTGCATAGAGTTTCAGATCGACCACTGGGAAGATGTGAAGGACGGAGAAGGGAAGCTTGCTTGGCTGCTCACTCCGAAACAGATCAGGCACTAGGATCATGAGGGCGGCCCTCTGCCTGGGAGCGCAGGCCTCCCTGCCTGCTTGGCATTGCGCGAGAGGTTGCAGGCAGGGATGCCTGCGCCCCCAGGCTGAATGCCGTTACTAGATGGACGATTCCAGGTTCGCCGGCCGCGATTAGGAGGTCTGTAATGGAAGAAACAGTTTTGCGCGCGCAACTTGTAGAGCTTCTGGATGGCGGCGAGGCGCATATCAAAGCAGACGCTGCGCTCGCCAATGTCAGTCCTCAATTCCGCAACGTCCGTCCGGCGCCGAAGGTGCACTCGATTTGGGAAGAACTCGAGCATATGCGGGTCGCCCAGGAAGATATATTGCGGTACACCATCGACCCGTCGTGGAAGTCGCCGGAGTTTCCCGGCGGTTTCTGGCCTTCCAAAGCAGAAAATGTTACCGACGAAATGTGGAAGGCTTCGGTTGAGGGGTTCTTCGCCGATCTCGAAGAGATGATCACGTTGGTTCAGGACGCGAAGCTCGACTTAACGGCCGCGATCCCTCACGGGGAAGGGAGGACCTACTTGCGCGAGGTCCTGCTAGTTGCCGATCACAACGCGTATCATCTCGGTCAGATCGTACAAGCGCGAAAACTGCTCGGCGATTGGCGTGAATAGTGTCTGGGGTGATCGGGCGGATTCGAAGATCGCACTCGTCAGGGGATTCTTCCATTAATACCTCACTGAAGTGAGGTGTTAATCACTTTTCCGCCCACTGCCGATCGCCCTCGTCGTTCAAGACGTTGAACCAATCAAACCAGTCGCCTCATAAAGAGCATATTCGCCTTTCTTACCCGGAAGCGTCGCACGAATAGTCTTGCCGACCAGGACCTTATCTCTAACCTCGTTGTAGGTCTCTTCTGAAAGCAGAAGCCTCGTCCCGGCTTGCTTATTCGCAGCTTCGATTCGGCTTGCGAGATTGACCGCGTCGCCGATTGCCGTCACTCGCCTCAAGCTCTGAGCCCCGATCGCCCCAACCACCACCTCGCCGTAGTG
>DATLWF010000234.1:0-3682 GCA_035576605.1 Blastocatellia bacterium
ACTTCTCCGAGAGTCTGTCCTTCGACGTATTGCATGGCGATGAAGTGATAGCCGGAGGCTTGGCCGACTTCGTGAACTGTGCAGATATTAGGGTGGTCGAGCGTCGCAGCAAGTTTCGCCTCGCGTAAAAAGCGAATGCGGGATTGGGGATCACGAGCGAAGAACTCGGAAAGAAGTTTGATAGCTACGCGGCGCCCGAGACTGGTGTCTTCGGCAAGATAGACCTCTCCCATTCCACCTGCGCCGAGCAGCGAGAGAATCTTGTAGCGGCCGAGAGACTGGCCGACGAATGATTGAGATTGATGCCCCCCAAAAAGCCGAGTCAACTCTTCAGCCGGGGACTCTTCAATAAAGCTGCCTGCTTTCAGGTGCGCCCCGAGCAAGGATTCGACTTCGCGGAGCAGCTCCTCATCACCCGCGCACGCCCGCTTCAGGAAATCACCGCGCTCCGAAGCATCGCGCTCAAGCGCGGCGTCCAGCAATTCGTCGACCTGTTGCCAGCGTTCAACCTTCATCACTCATTCCTGACTTAGTTCACGGTAGAGCCATGCCTTCGCCTTGAGCCACTCGCGCTTGACTGTGATCTCTGACACGCCGAGCACTGTAGCCGTCTCTTCTGCGCTGAGGCCGCTGAAATAGCGAAGCTCAACGATTTTGACTTTTCTCTCATCAATCGCGGCAAGCTTAGTGAGAGCCTCGTCCAGCGCGAGCATCTCTTCGCCTTTCTGCTCCGAGATAAGCGCTGCCTCATCGAGCGAAACCTGCTGAGGATCGGCTCCGCGTCTGGCACGCCCGCGGGCGCGCGCATGGTCTACCAGCAGGTGGCGCATGACGGAAGCGGCTACTGCGAAGAAGTGAGCGCGATTTTGCCAGTCAACATTCTTCTGGTCGACCATTCTCAGGTACGCTTCGTTGACAAGGGCAGTCGTCTGGAGGGTGTGCTCCGCGCGCTCTCGCTTCATATATCGACCGGCTATGCGGCGCAGCTCATCGTAGACGAGCGGCATCAAGGTGTCTAACGCCTGTTGGTCGCCGTTGCGCCACTGGACAAGTAGTTGACTAACTTCTTGCGGAGCCGCCGCCATTTCTGTTCCTCTTTGCATCCTGAGATCAACCTTAGTTGGCGCGGATTATAGCACCTATCTCGAAGTGTCGTCCTTGCGGAGCGACCTGCGCTCAACCTTAACAATTGATGATACCGATTCCCCGCAATAATCGCTTATGTAGATGGAAGCAAGAAGACGGCGGCAGCGTCGCCGACTTTCTCGCTCAATCTATGACTTGACTGGGACCAGGAAGCTTCACTTTCTTGAGACCCCTGATGCCTTGGTCTTGGTTTGCCTTAACTGCCCATTGAACCAGACACAAAAAAAGGAGACTACATAGATGATAACTCTGAAGAAAGCAAGATTGCTCGCACTCTCCATCGCAGTATTGGCGATGCCGATGTTTATAGTCCCGATGGCCGCACAGGCCGCGGTTTACGGTTTCAACCTGGGCCCGCCAAGTACATCGTTGAACCCTTCCACCGGCGAGACTATCAGGGTGACCGGTGGCGGGACGTTTGACACTACACTCGGTTCAGTCCTGGCCAACGGGGCTTACACCATAAGCGACGCCTCCAGGAAAGTAACAGAACGCGGCACTTGGGCGGCGACTGCCTTCGGCAATTTCGATGCGCTAGGCGGGCCAAACCCCGGCGTCCAGGGCGGTGTGCTGCATATCACGGTAACACTCTTTCCACACGGCGGCACTCCCAGGACAGATGTCCCTGTGACCGTCATTTGTCCATTCGAAGCAGATGAAGGAGTGTTCGACGAGGCGGATGACGCGACGATCGTTGGCGACTTCGCGGTGCCAACAGGCGGGCTAACGGTGTTTCACCTTCTCCAACCCTGAGGCATCAGGAAAAGCTGAAAGTCGCTGTCTGGGCCCAAGCTTGACGCTCATGTCGAGCCTATCGAGTTTAGGTTGCGCTGCGGACAGGCCCGGACCCGAGGTGTTTGGAGTTTGAAAGCCACGGCTCTCGGTTTGCCGTGCCGATGGTACGCAATGAAGAGGGTGCCAGAGCACCCTCTTCTGACCATTCTCGAAACTACATACTCGTGGATCTCTCAAAGATATTGCGAGGTTCATAGACCGGAGGTCTTCGTATGAGTCTTCATAAAATAAAGTTGTTGGTCACGCTTTTCGGGCTTGCGGCAACTGGCATGCTGATGATCGCTCCGCAAACCTCAGCCGGCGCCGATAACGATCCTTTGGATCAGGAATTGGCCGCCAGACTCCGCCAACTAGGGTTCACCGGACAGATCGAGTCCAAGCTCGAACAACGAATCGGTCATCGCATCGACAACCAACTCGCTGATCTTGGCAGGCTGCTTTTTTTTGACACAGTCGGCGGGCTGAACGACGACAATAACTGTTCAGGATGTCACTCGCCGACGAACGGCTTCGGCGACACGCAGTCCATCGCGATCGGAGTCGATAACAATGGCGTTGTCGGGCCGAATCGTGCCGGCCCGCGCAATCAACGACGTACACCGATGGCTGCAAATACGGCCTTCTTTCCAAACTTAATGTGGAACTCACGCTTTGCTTCGCTCTCTAACAATCCGTTCGATAACAGCGCCGGTTTCCAGTTTCCGCAGCCCGAGGGTCTCACCCTTTCTTATCTGCCTCACCTGCTTGTCGCCCAGGCATTCATACCGCCGACGGAACGCGTTGAGGTCGCGGGCTTCAGCTTCCCCGGCGATAATTTCGACATTCGCGCCGAAGTGCTGAGACGGATCAACAACGTCGCTGAATACAGAAAGCGGTTCGGCAAGATATTTCCCGCAGTCCGAGCCGGCGGGCCCATAACTTTCGATATGTTCGGATTGGCCATCGCGGAGTTCGAGTTTACTCTTGTCTTTGCCGATGCTCCCGTAGACAGGTTTGCACGAGGGCAGAAGAATGCGCTGACCGACGAGCAAAAGAAGGGCGCGCTCCTCTTCTTCGGCGCCGCACGGTGTGTGGAATGTCATAAAGTCTCGGGTGAATCCAACGAGATGTTCAGCGACTTCTCACAGCACGTGATAGGCGTTCCGCAGATTGCTCCTATCAACGGTAATGTGACATTCGATGGCGCAGGTCAAAATGAAGATTTCGGCTTAGAGCAAATCACCGGGACTTCGAACGACCGCTATAAGTTTCGAACCTCGCCAATCCGGAATGTGTCCCTACAGCCGGCCTTTTTCCATAATGGGGCATTCACAAAGCTTGAAGATGCAGTGCGGCATCACCTGGATGTGTTTACATCTGCAGAAAACTATAGCCCGGCGTCAGCTGGTGTTGACGCCGATCTCACCGCACCGATGGGACCGATCGGGCCAGTGTTGGCTCGCATAGATCCGATTCTCGCAACGCCAATTAACCTGACCCCTGATGAGTTTCGCCAGCTTGTCGATTTTGTTCGGAACGGATTGCTGGATCAGCGGGCGAAGCCGGAAAACTTGCGTAAGCTGATTCCAGGCTCAGTGCCGAGCGGCTTTCCTGTGCTCACATTTGAATAGCCGGATTTGTACAGAGATCCTTCCGCTGCGATTCATCCCTGATGATGGGCTCAATGTCTCATTGTGTGAGCCCGATGCGCTGCAGCAAATTTGCGAATCTCTGGTCCGATCGAAGATTCTTGAGCACGGGG
>DATLWF010000235.1:0-7753 GCA_035576605.1 Blastocatellia bacterium
CGCGTCGTTCATCGCGATGAGTTCGAGCACTTTCTTGCGTCGAAGATGGGCGACATCAGCACCGCCGATGTTTCGGAATTAATTCGAAGTCAGATGCTCGACGAGTATCTCAAGCGCCGGTTGGTGCTTGACGAAGCTGAGCGTATGGGACTCAGCGTCACCAGCGCGGAGATCGAAGAGAGCACCCAGGACAACTCGCAGATGAAATCCTCCGCCGCGAGCGCCGCTACTCGCGAGGAAATGGCTCGCGATCTGCTGGTCGAAAAGTACTACCGTCAGATCGCGCTGCGCGACGTGCGCATCTCTCCCGAAGAAGTTCAACAGTACATCGAAAAGAACCAATCGCGTCTGACGGACCGTCCCGGGTTCCTGGTGCGCGAGATTCGCGTTCAGTCCCGAGAGGAGGCTGATCGGTTGCACCGGGAAGTGACCGAAGGCCGCCGCGATTTCGCATCCGTCGCGCGCCTTCATTCCGACGCTCCCAACGCCGAGCGGAACGGACTTACCCGCTACGATGAAGGCCAACTCCCGGACTTGCTCGAAAAAGCCGTGCAACAGCTTCGCCCTGGCGATGTGAGTCCGGTGATCGAATCCAACTACGGCTTTCATATGTTCAAGCTGGAGCAGCGCATCAAGCCTCACGCGCCTGAAGAGCGGCGCTCGCAGCTTGATGACCGCCGCGCGCAGTTGACAGAAGAATTGATCGCGCGAAGGAACCAGCAGGCGGTTGATAAGGCGATCGAGCAGCTCACATCGGAAGCGAAGATCCAAATTACCGAATCGGCGCTGGGCTTCCCATATACTGGCCAGCTAAGGCATAATTGAGGGTCAAACCAGCCCAAACAAATGAAACGTGAAACGTGATGCGTGACGTCACTGCTGTTAAGGTCTTCCGGTCACGCATCACGCTTCACGTTTCAATAAGAGAGGATGTTGCCGTATGAAGTTCATCATAACAGTCCTGGCGATCGGCTCGGTGCTCGCGTTGGCCACCACCGCGCGCGCTCAGGAGCCCGAGCTGATCAACGAGATAGTCGCTCGCGTCAATAGCGATATCATCACTCGCGCCGACTACCTGAACGCCTTGCGCGACTTCAAGGAACAGCTGGTCCGCGAGATGGCCGGAAAGCCCGAGGATCAGATCAACGCCGAGTACGAGCGCATGAAGCCGACGGTGCTTGATTACATGATCGAAAACGTGCTGCTGGAACAGAAGGCCAAGGAGCTGAACATCGACGTCGAGGCCGAGGTCAACCAGCGCATGAAAGAGATCGCTACCGAAAACGGGTTGCCCAGCGTGCTGGCTTTCGAGCTTGAGTTGAAGAAGCAGGGCGTCGACCCCGAATCAGCGCGGGCGCAGATTCGCAAGGGGCTTCAACAACAATACGTAATTCAGCGCGAGGTGCTTTCCCCGATCTTCCAGCGTTTGAACGACAAGGACCGCCGCGACTTCTACGAGAAGAATAAGGACAAGTTTACGACGCCGGGCGAAGTGACGATCTCTGAGATCTTCCTGACGCTCGAAGGTCACACGGCTGACGAAGTCGATCAACGGGCTAAACGCCTCGTAGTCGAGCTTCGGGCGGGCAAGAGCTTTGCCGACGCGGCGCAGGAGAACTCGCCGGCGAGTCGCCCTTCTCGCGCGCAGAAGGGCAAGGTCGGGACTTTCAAACCAGGCGAGCTCAAACCTGAGGTCGAAGCCGCCATCTCGACGCTCAAAGCCGGAGAGGTGACTGAGCCTATCAGACTCCAGGACGGATTCCAGATATATCGGCTCGACGACCGAAAGCCCGCCGCCTTGCGCGCCTTCGAAGACGCCGACGTTCAAAACGCCATTAGCCGCGCAGCGACGATGGAACGAGCCGAAGAAGCGCGAAAGAAGTACATGAAGAAGCTGCGCGAAGACGCGTTCGTAGAGGTCGCTAAGGGCTACGTCACCCCCCCAGCGAAGCCTGAGAAGGCGGAGAAATAGAATCGAGGGGGGGACGCGGAGACGGGGCGAACCGGCGACGGTCTCCCCGTCGCCCTCTCCCCCAGTCGCCCACTCGGCGCTTCCCCAACATGCGCCTCGACATCTTTCTTAAGCTGTCACGACTCGTACCGCGCAGAACGCTGGCTCAGGAGATGTGCGAAGCGGGAGTGCTGAAGGTGAACGGCTTGCGAGCCAAGAGCGCTCACGAGGTGCGAGCAGGCGATCTCCTTTCAATTCGGCAGCGCGGCCGAATCACCACTGTGCGTGTCGTCAGCGTTCCATCCAGGCCACCATCAAAGCGTGAGGCGCCGTCGTTGTACGAGACAATCAGCGTCGAATCAGTTGAGACTTAACGCGAGGGCGATGTCCGACAAACTTCAGTTTGTCGCTTCGCTGGAGCCGCATTCGAACGTCCGCGACAAACTGAAGTTTTGTCGGAGACCTTCCTGAGAGATCCGAGGATGCAGACTGGCTACCTGGTCATAGCGAAGGACGGGAAAGAGTACGGGCCTTTGGACCGGGACACGATACAGCATTGGTACCGGGAGGGCAGGCTCGATCAGAATTCGAGGGTGTACGAGCCCGGCAAACACAAGTTTCGCTTGAAAGAGATGTTCGATCTCACCGTGTGGAATAATCCGGCGTTGGTCTCTGAGGCGGCGGCAGGGGCAACCGCCGAGCCTGCGTTCGTCCCAAAGATGATGAGCGAACTCACCGGCGAAGACGATCGCCAACCAACGCCGGGTATGTTCGCGGCCGGAATACTCCTGATCATCAACGGCGTGATGGGACTGCTATTGATAGGCCTGATTATCACGGGGCAGGTTCCCGGTCTTGGTCAGCCGCGCGGCTACATCGTACCGATTGTCGATCTAATAGTTGCAGCGGGTCTTATACGCGGCAATGAAAGGTACAGGAAGTGGGGTCTGGTCCGGGCGGTATTGGGCGGCGCATTCTACTTGCTGGGCGCATTGGCGTCTACATTACAAACAAATGTCCCCGCGCCTGCGATCTCAGCGGTTTCCGTGGCTACGGTCTCGGGCCTGATAGAAGTTGTTTTTCAGTTGTTGTTTTGCGCAGGTATCGCGGCTTTGCTGTGGGGCGACTGGCCCTCAAAGAGGAGAGTAGGAATCGGCATCGCCGCAGTTCTGGTAGCCTGGTCCGGCATCATAACAACGAGTTTCCTGACGGGGTTCGTTGTCGGCTTTAAGCAAAAGATGGAGTTCGCGAAGTACTCCGTCCCGAGCGCAACCTTTGACGACGACCGGCTGGGGGTGAGCGCCAGAATGCCTGAGGGCTGGGCGCTTCTGACCAAAGACAATCCAATCGTTTCGGTGCCGGGTGCCGCGATGATCGCCGTGCACAATGGTACAGGATGTTTTGCGGCGCTTCTGGTTGAGCGCGACACTTTCACCGGCACTTCGCCCGACGGTTATCTGACGCTCGTGCTGCAAAATCGGCAGAAAGCCACGCCAACGATGAAGGAGCTCGGTAGACTGGCCGTCGACTTCGGTGGCTACCAGGGCCAGCGTCTCGACACGTCGTGGACACACGAGGGAAAGAAGTTTCGCGGGTTCTCGACCGCCTGTAAGGCCGGTCTTAACTTCTACATGCTGACCGGCTGGTGTCTTGACGGAGCATCCTCAAAGGCATTGCCCGCATTTCAGTCGCTCGAGAAAGTGTTTAGCATTGGTAACCGTCCCGTTACCGGGCCGCCCGAGATTGCGTCGGAGTCTGAGGAAGACTTCTACGAACTTGTCTTTTTCATTGAAGAACAGAAGAAGCTTTCCGACGGCGCTCAGACGATCCTTGCGCGCGGAGTGCACGAGGGGGCCGCGGTTGGCTTCGAGCTTTCGCTGAGTGCAGCGTGGCGGGAAGGATCTTTAGAACCGGACCTTGCTGTTATGACCTACGCCGGCGTGGCGAGCTACCGCTCTATAGGCGCTGAGAGTGACTCGCTGCTTCAGGTTCTCGATGAGCTCTACGAAACCAAACAATCCCCGAAGCGAATGAAGAACGAGGTTACTTTTACCGCGGTCAGTCTGGAGGGAAATCCCCGCGAACTTGAGAAGGGACCTGTGAAGCTAAAACTGTTCATCCACGGTTCGGCTCAGGATCAGTACGCAGAATTATATACGAACATTGACCTCAAAGGGCGAAAGCTCTACGTCAGCGAGAAGGACCCGGAATATCGAGGTGCGATCGTTCGAGCCCTGCGCGGGCGTTGAGACGTTCATTGAGTCGAACGGACGACTGCCATTTGCAAGCGCTTGATCAACGACGCAGGTGTTGACCGGTACAAGATGCCTAAACGATTCACAATCGAAGAGCACGTTCGCTGGTCGGACACTGACCGAGCCGGGATTATTTATTACGGTCAATTCCTGAGATTTTTCGAGATCGCCGAGACTGAGCTCTTTCGATCGGTCGGCCTGCCTTACTCGGAGGTCTTTGATCGGTTCGACATCTGGCTGCCGCGCGTGCAGATTCATTTCGACTTCCGCAAGCCGCTGGTGCTCGACGACCCGATCGAGGTATCAGCTTATGTCGGGCGCTTCGGGAACAAATCGCTAACGCTGCGCTTCGAAGTAACCAAAAAAGGCGAGCTCGACCTCGTAGCCGAAGGCCACGTGGTGCTGGCGTGCGTGTCGCGGTCGACGTTCAAGTCCGTGCCTGTACCCGCTGAGATAATCCGGGCACTCCAGCCCTACGTCACTTAATAAGAATAAGCGCCTGTGGATATCGTGGATCGCGCGGCAACGCTACCGCCTGGAAGGCTCCTTGACCGCCAAATGTGTGTTCGTTATCCAACTGGATGAATCCAGCCAATCGACTCCGTTCTTTATTCTGGTGATTTTGTTCGAAGCTGGATCGTACATGTGCATACCCCTAAGAGTTATGGTAAAGATCGGGATATCGAATCTGCGAGCTACCAGAATGTCCTGGTCTTGAGGTTTGGGATCGCGGTCGTTAGGGTGAGTATGGACGATAGCGATAATGTCGGGATTCCAGATGAAAGTGAACGCGTTGCTCTGATTTGTCCGCCCAGCCGACACAGCCTTGCAGGAACCGTCCGAGTTGCGAAACACAAGAACCACTGCCTCGGTATCCAACGTACCCAGGCCTGATTGCTGCCAGGCCGCATGGAATTCTCTTACCACCTGTTCAGATACATCGGCGAGCACAAACCTTGACCCGCTTTTGCCAGGCAAGCGGGCGTCGCCTATGGCGTCGTGGTTTTGGGCTTCAGCAGTAGAGACAGTCAGCGTCAGACAGAAAGCCACGGATAGAAACACTTGTCGCATAGAGACCTCCGGCAAAAAGAGAGCTGAAATCTTGTTTATTAAGGGCTGACGGATCAGAGGGATTCACTGCTCAGTCCGTCAGCCCTTTCTGTATTGCTCCGGCCGGAGGCCTACAGTAGAATGTGTGCGGCGCCAGGACTTCATTGCCTTGAACATCCCCGGCCCCGTTCACTCCGCTGCCGACTTTACTTTGAAGACCACTTAGAAGTCTTTAGAGATCGTCTTAGGCTTTCTTAGAAAGTCTTTGAGTCGGGTTATGGTTCAACAAGCACAACAGTTATATGAGTTCGGCCGATTCCGGCTGGACACGGGTAAGCGCCTGCTGTTGCGCGAAGGCGAGATCGTGCAACTCACTCCGAAGTGTTTCGACATACTGCTTGCGCTTGTAGAAAGCAGAGGAGAGGTGATCGGCAAGGAGCGGTTGATCGAGCGGGTTTGGCCCAGCAGCTTTGTCGAGGAAGGCAACCTCACCTATAACATCTCCATTTTGAGGAAGGTGCTTGGTGAGCGCGCGGGCGAGCATCAGTACATCGCCACCATCCCGGGGCAAGGGTATCAATTTGTCGCAAACGTGACGGACATAATGAATCAGGCTGCTGACATTCTTGCGATAGAGCATTCACCCACAGGTCTCAAAGAAGCGAGTAGCGAGAGCGAGGCGGGGTTCGTTGGCGAAGAGGCCGGCGCGAGATTGCTCCAGGAGTCCTTCCTTAGCAGCATAGTGCGCCAGAAGAGGAGGCTGATGATTGCAGCTGTTGTGCTGGTTATTGCAGCAGCAGGCATAAGCCTTGGATTGTATAAGCTCATCAATGGAAACCAGTCTCGCACCAACTTAGCCGAGCCATTCCAGAAGATGAAGATAACCAGGCTTACCACTACCGGCAAAGCCACAGTAGCCGCCATTTCGCCCGACGGCAAATATGTGGTCCACGCGATGGGTACCGGAAGCGAGCAGAGCCTGTGGCTCAGGCACATCGCTACTGGCAGCGACAAGGAGATAGTACCGGCGGCCCAGGTTAACTATACGGCGCTGAGCTTCTCTCCTGATGGCAATTACATATATTTTCTGAGGGTGGAAACGGTTGGAGGTTGGAATCCGCTGTACCGAGTGCCGGTTCTTGGAGGCTCAATTCAAAAACTGGGGAACGATATTGATGCAGGCGTAGCCTTTTCTCCTGACGGTCGACAGATAGCTTACGTACGCGGCTACCCGGAAAGAGATGAGGCTATATTAATCACTGCAAACGCCGACGGCGCCGGCGAGCAAACATTATTCATCAAGCACCCAATGTGGGATGTTTTTCCTCCACCCAGCACGCCGAGAGCGTGGGGACCGGCGTGGTCGCCCGATGGTGAGATGATTGCTTTGGCGCGAAGAAAAGATGAGCCTGACGGTAAGTACTGGAACCTGATGACCGTTCGAGTCAAAGATCACGCGGAACAACAGATCACTTTTGAAAAGTGGTCTTCACTTGGGGGGTTGGCCTGGCTTTCCGATGGAAGCGGACTGATCGTCGCGGCCGCCGATGAAGGATCGTTCCCGGCACAACAGATCTGGCATGTCTCTTATCCAAACGGCGACGTTCGCAGAATTACAAATGACACAAGCAGTTATGTCGGCACCAGACTCACAGCAGATTCGACGTCTCTCGTAACGGTGCGGACTGAGCAAAGCTCAAACGTCTGGATCGGGCCGGGCAGCGACGCCAGCCGTTCAACTCAGATCACGACTAACAATTTTGACGGACTTGACGGCATCTCCTGGACGCCCGACGGCAGAATCGTTTACACCACAAGAGCTCGCGGTTCCTCCAACATCTGGTTGGTGAATGCGGATGGAACGGGTCCAAAACAATTGACTATGGATGCTCGCGATAACGTCAAGCCCTCGGTTTCGCCTGATGGGCGCTATATTGTTTTTGTCTCCAATCGCACCGGAGATCGTTGTGTTTGGAGAATGGATATCGATGGCAGCAATCCGAAGCAGTTGACCTATGGCATCGACGCTCGAGGCCCGGAAATCACGCCTGACGGTAAGTGGGTAGTCTACTGGGATGTCGGCTCAGGCAAACGGACGTTATGGAAGGTTTCGATTGAGGGAGGGAATCAAGCGCAACTGACCGACTACTACTCGCGACTTCCGGCAGTCTCGCCCGATGGAAAACAGATTGTCTTTGTTTTCTTAGATGAACGCGCCATGCCGAAGCGGGCGAGAATCGCCATCATACCCTTTGAGGGCGGTCCGCCTGCAAGGGTCTTTGATTTTCCGCAGCCACCAGGACAAACGGTTCGCTGGACTTCTGATGGGCGTGCACTCACCTATCTCGACACGCGCAATGGCGCCTATAACATCTGGGCACAGCCGCTCGACGGCAGCCCACCGAAAGCATTGACCAACTTTACAACCGATCGGATATTCGCTTATGCCTGGTCCCACGATGGCAAGCGCCTCGCTTGCGCGCGAGGCAATCAGATT
>DATLWF010000236.1:0-2420 GCA_035576605.1 Blastocatellia bacterium
GAGTAGAGTTCACTCGGATTCATTCAGTTACGCCCTTCACTTTCGATCAGCCTAGTTGATAGAACAGGAGCCCGGTCCGCGCGGATCTCCGCAGCTACCGCAAGGTCCAACCGTCGGCCCCGGATCAAACACACGCTGCCCGTTGCCGAGGTTGAATACCGACAGTTGTTTTTCAAGCGTAGTGCTCTTGCATGAAGGGCACTCGAGGACTGTAGAAGTCTGCACGAATTTCTCAAAACCGTGATCACACTCTTTGCAAACGTACTTGAATATTGGCATCGTTCCTCCCGTTCCAACCCCGCTTAGGTTTGCCCGAGAACGTCTTCGCAAGTCGCTAGGGCGCAATCAAAAGCTTGACCGCCTCGTGATTGCGCACCAGCTCAAAGCCTCGCTCGAAATCCGAAAGCGGGACCATTTCCTGCGCGATGATCCTCTCAAGCCGCGCCTTCAATTCTGACTTCTCGGCGGCCAGCAGGTCCAGCATTGCGTACCAGGTCTCGAATAGCCGCCGCCCGAAGATGCCTCGAATCGTCACGCCTTTCCACACAGCGTACTTGCCGAAATCATACGAGCGCAGCGGCCGCGACGGGATACCCAACAACAGAATCTGCCCGCCGTTCTTCACTATCGTGCCCGCGTCGTTGTAGGCAGCTTCGGCGCCTGACATCTCGAGCACCACGTCGACACCGCCGCCGTGTTCGTCGCGGGCGCGCTGGAGCATTTCGTTTTGTTGACCAGGCGCGGCATCTTCATTCGTGTCGAAACAGAAATCCGCCCCAAGCTGCCGGGCAGTCTCGAAACGCTTTGCAAGGTGGAACGCGTCGAATCCGCGCGGATTCGAAAAGTCGGTAATGTAAATCCGCGCGGCGCCCAGCGTCCTTGCGACGGCGGTCGACATCAACCCCTGCGCGCCGCATCCGAGTATCGCGACCGTTTTGCCTTCAACTCGTCCTTCCATAACTGTGTGCACGGCGTTGCCAAGCGCATCCAGAAAAGCACCGAAGCGCGGCGGTATCACGTCGCGTCCCCCGAAGCGTTCGAGGTTGACCAGATTGCTCGCGGGAACAACAACATATTCGGCAAACGCGCCGTCCAGATGCACGCCCTTCACGCGAATGTTCTTGCAAATGTGTCGTTGGCCGGTCGCGCACTGCTGGCAGTGACCGCAGAAGATATGCATCTCGGCGGTCACATAGTCACCGACGCCGGCAACACCAGGATGGACATCTTCGCCGACTTCCACGACTTCACCACAGAACTCGTGGCCGACGATGATAGGCTTGTAGAGTAAGACATCGCCGCCGTTGTAATTCAGCATCTCGTCGCGCATCCCGGGCCTTGATGTGATTTGATAGATGCTCTGGTCGGTCCCGCATATCGACGCCGCTTCGACGCGGATCTTAACTTCTGAATGACCCACGCCTGGCTCGGGTTCATCGCTTACAAGCTGGAGACCGTCTTCGGTGAGACGCTGTTTCTTGAGTGCTTGCATTCAATCTCCTCGGAAAAAGTTCGTAGTTCGGCCTTCACGCGGAAGTTCGTAACGTTTCGCTGGAGACTATCGTACAAACTACCGCCTGAAGGCCGAACTACGAACTTTTTATCTTTTCAGCGCGTCTTCTCGGTCGCTTTCGGGCCGCCACGGATTTCCTCTGCTCGGCAAGTTCCGCCTGCGCTTTTTTCGTTAGCTTCGAAAAGATCATCTCGTATGAATTCTGTATCAGACGTTTGATCTCCGCATCGTTGAGCGCATCCAGGTGTTCGAGCATCACCCACTTGTTGCGAGCCATGTAGGGCGCGGGAATGATTCCTTCGAATTCGATCAGCTCGTCGAACTTCTCGGGCGTGCACTTGAACGAGATCGAATGAGGCGGATCGAGACTCATCCCGGCGAAGATCTTTCCTGAGATTCGAAACAACAGATCGTTGCCCCATTGAATGTCTTCCGTTGCGTGCGGAAGTGAGAGGCAGTAATTGCGAATGGAGTCAAGATTCATCTTTGATTCTCTCTATTCGAACATCTCATCTATTCCTAACCGGCCGTTCTAATGCCGCGATCGACCTATGAAGCCGCGCGCCGAAGACGTTCCATCACCGCTGTTCCTTCGCCGGCGTCGCTAATGCCTTCAACAACGATCACACAAGGGTTCTTCTTATCAAGCTCACGCAGCGCAGCATAAATCGAGTGAGCATACTCCCTTGCGAACTCTCCAAGCTGAATCGAATGGAAGGATGCGTCATCAATCACCAGCCGGGTGTGACCAATGAACCCGACCGCTCCTTCTTTCAGATTTTCCCTGCACACACGCTCCAGCAATTCTGCCGAGCCCTGCTCGATCAGTATGACTCGAGCGCGGGGGCTGTAGTGCCGGTGATGTGTGCCCGGCGAGCGCCGCAGCTCTTCGTCGGAGCCTGAACGT
>DATLWF010000237.1:0-25239 GCA_035576605.1 Blastocatellia bacterium
CGCGGGAGCGACTACTGGATCCTCGAGAAAGGCCGCCTCGAAGGAGTAGTCATTAGTTTACCCGAGAAAAGCGGGGAGGCTGCACCAGATCTACGGATTCATCGAGCCTCCCCGCCCTGCATAATGTGTCTGCATCTGCTCTTTGCCCAACATTTGGTGTTGACCTTCGCTTGAACTTTCTGATAGTATCGCGCCCGACTCGCCAGGATGCCCCCCATTCATCGAGGTGTTTTTACAATGATATGTCATGGTTGCGGGCATGAGTTTCCGAACACATCCGCGCGCTGTTCACGCTGTCACCGTTCCACACCCAGACGAGGCCGAGCCTCGACGGATTCAAGACTGTTAGAGTTTCCCAGAAGGACGCGCGTAGCGACTGCTGAAGCGACAGCGCCTCCGCTCCCGGCCTGGCGCGTCGAACTCAACGAGAAGGTCCGAGCGATCAGAGCCAATCGTGACGTCTCCAGCGCGACAATTGGCCCGCCCGCCGAGGAGATGGTTAAGACTTTCGAGGCGGACGCTCTCACCGCAGGCAGTAGCGCACTAAAAAATGAACCACGAAGCCCTTACGCCAGGGACGTTAGCGTTCGCAATGCGGTTCCTCGGCCTGAGTCGACCCAACCAGCGACAGCGCCCGCGACTGGAGCTCGCCGGTCCAGCAATAATATCGTGGAAGCCGCGCTCACTCGCGTGAAGCGTGCTAGCGAAAACGCCAGCCGCGCTGCGCTTCCCAAAATCGAACCTGCGCGACCAATTCAAGCCGGCCCCCAGGTTTCGCTGGCAGTCGATCGGCAAGCAACCGCCCTGGCTCTGGATCCCGCGCCTGAAATAGAATCAAGAGTGGAGTTCACACCCGCGCCAAGGCCCGATGTTGTTCAGCCTAAGATCATCAAGCCAGCCCGCGACGAAGCGACTCTCGTCCCTGACGCCACTGTCTCGCAGGCATCTGCCGACGACGTTGCCGCGCCGCCTTCGTTGTTGGTCTACGATGAGCTCGAGCCTCTCGATTACCTTGAGGCTGAGGTTCGAAAGGTCGATAAGGCGCTTGGCGCTGAGTTTCTGCGAAACGAGAGTCCTTCGGTTTTCACTCACGCAGTAATAGGGATCGCCGATCTACTGGCCGTCGCGGTTAGCTGCTCGCCCTTTCTGGCTTTTATCCGGATCGCCGATGGCAGCTTTTCCGTTGCGCATACGAGGCTTGCGTCGGGTGCCGTTGTCGTGCTGATCGCATTTTTCTACCTTGCCCTGACGCAGTGTCTTTGCGGCAGAACCTTTGGGATGATGCTTACCAATACTCGCGTTGTGGATGCCCAAGCCTTCGAACCTCCATCCCCTTCCCAGGCATTGCTGAGGACGGTCGGATACTTCGTTGCGGCCGCACCCGCGCTGGTCGGAATCATCTGGGCGGCTTTCGATCGCAAGCGCCGAGGATGGCAGGATTTCATCTCGGGAACCGTGGTCGTTCGGGACTTTTGAAACCGTAGTCGCGCCACGAATATCACTACTTTTTGCACGCGCGATCGTTTCGTCCCCTTTTCTCCTCAAGTACTATTACTGCGTGGATAACTTCTACCTGTCGGCGCTCGTGCGAGAAGTAATACCAGAGGTGCAGGGGCGCACCGTCGTTCGGGCATCACTGGAAACCTCGACTCTGCTCATCGATCTGCGCTTAACCTCCGGCCGCCAACTGCTGGCTTCGCTGGATCGAACCACACCGGCTCTTTATCTTTCAAGCGAGGTCGCGACCCACTCTCCTGGAAAAGGCACGTCGACTTTCTTCCTTTCGCTGCTGCGCAAACACGTCGTTGACGCGCGGCTTGTGAAGCTCTGGAAGGAGCCGCTGGACCGGATCGTCCAGCTCGATTTCGAGAAGCTGGACGCCGGTGACAACAAGGTCCAACTCTCGCTTCGGTTGGCATTCACCGGTCGCTCGGCTAATGCTTATCTAGCCGACGCCCAGGGCGCCGTCATGGGGAGGCTGTTCGAGCGTGATTCGGCTGACCCGGTGGCTCAGTCGGATCCAACCCCCGAGACCGTCGAACCGCCGAACCTGACTTCGGAGCTCAATGAGTCAACTACTCAATCCGAGGTGCTCGACCGTTTTTTTGGAGCCGGCTCGATGTTCGGTCCTCAATTGAAAAGTGAATTTCAGGCGCGTTGCAAGGACACAAGTCCCGCCGCGGCTTTCAATTTACTGATCGACGACCTGTTCAATCGCGATCCTCTCCCCCTGCTCTATTCGCGATTGCCACTCGATCAGATCCAGCAAATGGTCATCAACCCAAGGTCAGACCTGCTGCTCTCGCACATCGAGCTTGCTCAAGCTCGCGGACTGCTACGCGTTCAATTCTCGTCGCTCTCGGAAGCCGCTGACCAATACTACAGCGCTCGAGGCCGTGCGATGGCTCTTCGCGCAGAGTATGCAGTGCTGAAGCAAACGCTGACACGCGAGATCAACAAGCGCGAGTCAGCGATCAGCGCGATTGATTCTGACCGCGCTCGATTCGAACACCCTGAGAAGCTGAAGCGGTTTGGCGACCTGATTCTAGCTAACCTTTCCAACGCACGTATCAACGCTACGCAAGTCACAGTTGTCGACTATTACGATCCCGACCAGGCCGAGATTCAGATCGAGATACCCGAGGGCTCCACGTTGAAGCAAGCCGCGGCCGACTATTTCGCACGCTATCAAAAGGCACGCCGCGCGCTCGCTGCAATCGCAGCGCGAGAGCGCGAGGTCTCACGCGATCTCGATCCGCTGAAGCGGCTCTTGTTCAGGCTCGAACAAGAGCCGACGGTCAATTGCATCGCCGAGGTGGACAAAGCGGCGGAGCAACTGCTTGGGACCACAAAGAGTAGCCGGCGAGACAAAGACAAGCCGAGGGGCAAGGGCGGTTTTGCGTTTGGACGCAGGTTCAAGTCGAGCGACGGCTATGAAATAGTCGTAGGCAGAAACGACCGCGATAATGACGCGCTCACATTTCGGGTCGCCAAGCCGCACGACATCTGGCTTCATGCTGCGGATTATCCCGGCTCGCACGCGATCATTCGCAATCCAACTCGCGAGGCTCCGCCTTACCGGACCATCACCGAAGCGGCGGAGCTGGCCGCTTTCTATTCTCAAGCTAAGCGCGAGGGCAAAGCCGCCGTTCACTATGCTCAGAAGAAGTTCGTATCAAAGCCGCCGCGTTCGAAACCCGGGTTGGTCCGACTCTCATCGTTCAAAACAATCCTTGTCGAACCGCGCTGCAATCTCGAAAGACTCGGCTGAGTTCTCCAGGCAACCGCCGAGGATATTGAGCGAACTAAGAACCTGCGCTGGAGGTTGCTCAAACTTTCGCTGCAAGTTCAAATCACAGATGCTATCATTCATCTAGCGAGGCGCAATAACGAATGAGCCGGTTGATGTTCGTCTACCTCTCGGGTACTGAGAAAGGTAAGACCAGAATTTTCACACAAGAGCATGTGACCCTGGGCACTTCGGACGCCTGTGATCTGAAGCTTGTGCCAGAGGGTGGTGGTTCTCTACCCGACGGCGTGCTTGCGGACATATACGACGACGAAAACGCGTTTCATCTGGTGCCCCACGCTGGTAAGGATCACTTCGAAATCACCATCAATGGGCAGCGAACAAGCGACGAAACCGGCGCCGGCCAACCGTTGCGCGACGGCGACACTATTCATTTTGGGGAGGGCCCGGCAAGCGCGAGCGTGCTCTTCCAGGTGATGCCGGAGAACTTCTCGACTACGCATCCGGTCCGGCGAAACGCTTCGGAGGTTGATAGGTTATCCGGGCAGTCGGTTCATCCGTTAACGGCAACGCTGTTTGTAAAAGAGCTTACCGCGAGCCTCTGGGCCGAGATACCTCGCAAAGCCAAGCTGACGGGCCTGACCGTGGTATCCGGGATCTTATTGCTCGTCCTTGGTGTGATCGTATTCAGCCTGATCACCCTGATTCGCAACACCAACAAGACTGATCGGATCGGAACACAGATCGACAACGTTCAGGCCCGGCGAGAACAGGATCAGGAGACCATTCGCAAACAGCAAGAGGAGATCGCCGGCCTTCGCGAAGTCAGCGACCAAATGCGGCGGTTCACCCAGAAGATCGCCGAGCTGTACAGCCCGGGCGTGTGCCTGATAGTCGGCAGCTATACCTTCGTCGAGCGCGGCAGCGGGCGAGTGCTGCGCTACGAAACAGCTGACCGCATTAGTGATATGCCGGTCGATAAGAACGGTAACCTTCAAGCTTCCGTGGACGGCGCGGGACCGCCGGTGCAAATCGATTACACCGCAACCGGGTTCGTCGTCGAGCGTGGTGGTGTCATAGCGACAAACAAGCATGTGGTGCAGCCCTGGGTGACGGACCAGATGGCGCAGATCATCCTGCACCAGGGCGGCGGGCTGGCGGCAAGGCTCGACACCCTCGAAGCTTTCTTCCCGTCCCGCCAGGCGCCCTTCGATTTGAAGGTGGCTGCGACCTCGCCTCGCTATGACATTGCGCTTTGCAAGTTCGATCAGGGGGACGCCGCGATTCCGGTGGTTCCGATGAGCAGCGAGGACCCCACCTCGATAATAGGCGAGCCGGTTGTGCTACTGGGCTATCCGACCGGCGTTGAGGGGTTGCTTCAGCGCATTGAAGAAACCGAGAAGGGCGAGATTCTGAGGTCGCACGGACAGTCGGTTGTGGCGGTAGCGGCGGGGCTCGGAACGCGCGGTCTGATAAGACCCCTCACAACCACAGGGACGATCAGCGATGCGCTGCCAGGCCGCATCGTTCATAGTGCACAGACGACCGAAGGCGGATCGGGCAGCCCCATCTTCGATCGCGACGCGCGCGTTATTGCGATCAACTCCGCGATACTTGCCACGGTCGATGGTAATCAGAGCTTTGGCGGGTCGAACTTTGGCGTGCCGATCAAAGTCGCTTACGAGTTGCTCCAGACATATGATAAGGATCGGACTGGAACCAACCCGTAGCCCGGAAGCGCAGAAGGTTCAAAGAGCGTCCCTCCTTCCGTGCTGTAGGCATTTCCATTTTCTATTTTTCATTTGTCATTTTCCATTTGTCATTTCGTATTGTCTGCAGTACGCGCGGCTTTGAGCGACGATCTAATCGACAGGAAGGCGCCAAATGATAAATGACAAATTATGACAAATGGAAAATAAAAACGGAAAATTAAGTCTCCTCCGCCTTCTCTCGCGGAAGGACCTTAAGCGCAGCGCCCGCGTCCGGCAATCTCAACCCCGTCAAAGCGCAGCAACTCGTCTTCCTTGCTCGGTGGCGGAATGACTTCGAAGACCACTTTGTCGAACTTCCCGTGCCCTCGATAGAACGATGACTTGTACCCACGCCGATTTGTAAACTCAATTAACTGTACACCCCACTTCCCCACTGCGGCGTTTTCAGGAATCGGGATGTTAACGTCGAAGCTTGTTTGAGAGTAGCTTTGTTCGGGCACGACTGACACCTCACCCACTGCCAGTTTCGCTTTGCTGGAGCTTGTCATGCTGAACTGAAAACACTGAACGAATATCTTGCTGATCCCGTTGGGATCGTAGGCAGCTATTCTCAGCGCCAGGCTCTCACCTGCTACTACTCGAACATCCGTAGAACCGTTTATCCCCAAACTAGCAGACATATAGTCACCTTTCCCTTGGGTAAAAGTCTTGTGAGGATTATTCAGTAACTCAGGGCAGGTTCTTAAGGTTTCTTCTCGTTAGTTTTTGTCAGGTGAGGATGATAGCCGTCACAATCAGCGGCGTCAAGTGTTTTGATCGCTTTTGTTTTGATCGCTTTACTTCAGGTTCAGCGTTCATAGTTCCGGGTTTGAAAGCGGAATCTCGAACCTGAACCCGGAACCGCTTTGATTCACCTCTGACCGTACGGGCGCTGTTTGCCTTCGAGGGCCTCTTTGTATGCCCCGTTTGGTAAGGCTCCCAACTCGATGGCTTTCTCGTACTCGGCGATTGCGTCCGCCCGGAATTCCTGAAAGTCGAATATGCGGCCGAGAAACACATGGCTCCATTGAATCAACCAGCGCTCGGAATCCTTCGACGCATTCTCAATTGCTCGTCGGTAGAGCTTGATCGCCCGCTCAAGCCGATTGTGTTGCATCTGAATCTTGTCGTTCTCCTCAGCCTTCGAATCGAGCTCGGCGGCCGAGGGTGTTTGAGTTACGACCTGCGCCATCCCGTATAAGGCTCTTGCGTTATTAGGCTCGATCGCTAACACCTCATCCAGTAACGACCGCGCCTCTGCAAACCGCTTCTCTCTGATCAGATCATCCGACTTCAGGATTCTCACTGCCATTGGGCCGATGACCGCTTCGGCGGCTGCTCCTTCGCCGCTGTTTGTTCGCGATGATTTGGATCGGCGCGCCGACACCCGAGCAACCACCGGTTCGAATTCCTTTGAACGGCCTGCCTCGCGCTCGAACCTGGCGTTGGCGACCATATGATCGAAGAAGTCCTCCATTCCGATGCCGACCTTCTCTAATCCAATCAGCGACTCATAGAAGTGAAAGCTGAGCACAGCGCCGCGAAGATAAGCCTGCGCCAGATCGAACACCGCGTCATCCTCGCTGTAAGTCCCGCGGGTGGCGATCGCATTGATCCGTCGCAGCCTCGCCTCGGTCGCCTGGGCGAGAGATTCGCGAATCACGAGGTACACGCTGTTCGCGTACTGTCTCGCAGCGGTCGGCACCGAAGCAACCTGCTTCGATATCTGGTCCTTGTACTCGAGCGATGCCTTCAAGTGACGTTCGACCATCGGGTCGATCACAAAGCGTATCAGCGCCTGGCGAGCGGCGTCTGCGTTTGCAGCTCGCGACGGTCCCACAATAACGATGTAGTCGTCGCCGATTCTCCTCGCTAACAGGTCTTCTTTCTGATTGAGGATGTCTCCACGAACCGTCGAAGTATCGAGCGGCGCCAGCGGATCGGGGACCACAAACACCTGCCTGGTGCGAGTGCGAGTGATTACTGTCTCCTTTTGCCTCTTGCCCTCTAGCTGGCCTGTGGTTACAACAAGCGGGCGCATGTTGATAACGGTTTCAGGTCTCGTATGAAAGTAATCGAGGACGTCGTAAATCGCCGTGCCAACCGGGCCTCGATAAGCCGTCGCGTATGCTTGCCCGATCGCCATATATTTCGGAATCAGCTCTCTTATCCCGCTCTTCAAATAGAACTCTCGAACAAGCGAAACAAACCCCTCCGTCAGATCTCCATCCCTGGCCAGTAGAGGTTGCAGGTCATCGGGGATTGCGCGGTCAGATGTCTGGTAGACCGTGAATCCGGGAGGCTCCGTCATCATCATGCTGAGTGCTTCATAGCGGCCTGCATCTGCTGTTTCGTCGAGGCCTTGTCGTTTGTGTGCTCCATAAAAAGCCGCGAGCTTTGCCTTCACCTGCGGATCAAGCCCGGCGAGGTCCTTTCTCAGTTCCGCGCGAGCGGGCGATAGCGGCTGACCACCGGTCTCGTAATCAAAGCCCGCCATATTCAATGCGGCCATCACGATGAACGTCCTTACATCCGGAGCAATGCGGACGTTCGCTTCAGAAGGAGTGATGAATCCAGCACCCGTCTGTCGCGGAGCCGCCTGGGCACTCTTCTGCGGGTCCGGCGATTGTTGCGCCTGAGCCGATGCAAGCAGACATACGGCGAGTAAGGAGATAAGACCAGCTTTCAGCATAAGATTAAACATAGCGGTGTGATAAACGAGCGGTCAACTCAGGCCTGGAGCGAACCCTGGGCGCCGCACCCTGGGAGCGCAGGCATCCTTGCCTGCTTCTTCTTGCCTGCATCTCTTGCCTGCTCCTTCTTACCAACCTCAAGCAGACAGGATGCCTGCGCATCCCAGGTTTACAACTTTTCAGATACCGACTTGGCCTGCAAGAACAGCAACAGGTAATCACGCCCGCCGCCCTTTGAGTCCGTACCTGACATGTTGAAGCCGCCGAACGGGTGCACGTCAACCATCGCGCCGGTGCACTTGCGATTCAAATAAAGATTGCCGACGTGGAACTCTCGGCGCGCCTGCTCGAGCCTCGTCCGCTCGCGGCTGAACACCGCCCCAGTCAACCCGTATTGCGTGTTGTTAGCAATGTCGAGCGCCGAGTCGAAGTCTCGCGCGCGAAATGCCGCGAGCACGGGACCGAAGATTTCTTCTTGCGATATGCGCGCCATCGGATCAACTTCGCCAATCACGGTCGGCTTGATGAACCATCCGCGCTGCCCTTGATCCAGCGGGTCACCGCCAGTCAGCAGTTTGCCCTCTCCCTTTCCGATCTCGACGTAGTTCAGGATCGAACCGTAAGCACTCTTGCTTGAAACCGGCCCCATCCAATTCTCCTGTTCCTTGGCCGGACCAACCTTCAGTCTGCCAGCTCGATCGGCAACGCGCCCGACAACCTCATCGTAGACTTTATCGACAACGACGACTCGCGAACACGCGGAGCACTTTTGACCGGCGTAGCCGAACGCGGACACAACAACACCGTCAACCGCCGCGTCCAGATCCGCGGTTTCGTCGACGATTATCGTGTCCTTTCCTCCCATTTCGGACACTACGCGCTTGATCCATAACTGCCCCTCGGCTGTCTTTGCGGCAAGCTCATTGATGTGAAGCCCGACTTCTTTTGACCCGGTAAACGCGATGAACCGAGTGCGCGGATTGCCCACCAAGTAATCGCCAATCTTCGAGCCACTCCCGGGTACGAAGTTCACGACGCCGGGTGGGAGTGAAGCCTCTTCGAGAAGCTCGACAAACCGTGCAGACACTACCGGGCTATCGCTCGAGGGTTTGAGCACGACGGTGTTGCCAGTCACCACCGAGGCGAGCGTCATTCCTCCAAGAAGGGCAAGTGGAAAATTCCACGGTGGGATTACTACTCCCACGCCAAGAGGTATGTAAAAAAGTTCATTGTGCTCACCAGCGAGCGGAGTTAGTGGATGCTCGCGGTTGTGGCGGATCATCTCTCGGGCGTAGAACTCGGCAAAGTCGATTGTCTCGGCAACGTCACCGTCGGCTTCTGCCCACGACTTGCCCACTTCCAGAACGATCAATGCAGTGAACTCGGCCTTGTGCTTGCGGAGGAGCGCCGCGATCTTCAACAGGTAGCGGGCTCGAACTTCAGGGGCGACGTTCTTCCACTCCTGGAAAGCGTCAGTAGCGGCTTCGATGGCTTTGTCGGCGAGCTCTATGCTGGCTTTATGGACAAGCCCGATGACCTCTTCGTAGTTCGACGGATTCACCGAGGCGAGCATGTCGCCGGTCGTGTAGCGCTTGCCTCCGATAATCAACGGGTAGTCGCGCCCGAATTGCGATTCGGCGTTGCCGATGGCTTCGCGCATCACGGCAGCGTTGCGCTCGTTGGTGAAGTCAACCAATGTCTCATTCTGAAACGGCGGAAGCATATGATGAGTCCCTCTCTTTTTGAGCTTGATCTGTTGGCCTTTAAAGTTATCAATCTCGTTCGACAACGGTCAACCGAATCGAAAGCGGAAGTTTCGAGGTCACAGTACGGATTCAGAGTTCAGCGCTTCAGCTTGCGAGTCTTGAAATCTAAAAGCTGAACTCTGAACGAACCTCGTTGTGATAACAAAACCACCGTTGTTATAGTCGTTATGGACCGGGTGGCACATCAAAGCCACGGAAGGACCGCGGCAGACATCAAATGCGAGACCGGTCCCTCATAACCATATGCGACTGCTGACGCGATACACGGCCATTCTGCTTCTGACGCTGGCACTCCTCGCGGCTGGCGTGCACAGCATCACCCTGCAGTCTGCGTACGCTCTCCCTCGCGCCAAGAAATCATCCGATGCGCTCTCGCTCAGGGACCGCGTCGGTGTCTTCGAAGAGGTCTGGGAAACCATAGACCAAAAGTACTACGATCCGTCATTCAACGGGGTCGATTGGCGAGGGGTGCGCGACCGCTATCGACCGCTTGTCGAACATGCGACGAGCAACGAAGAATTTTACGGCATCCTCAAACTTATGGTCGGCGAGCTGCATGACGCGCACACACGCTTTCAGACCCCGGAACAGCGCCGCGAACGAGAACGCCTGCAAGCCGTAAGCGCGGGGCTGTCGGTTTTCGACGTGGAGGGGAAAGTTGTGGTCGTGAGCGTGGAACCCGATTCAGATGCCTCTCGTGCGGGTATCGAGCGGGGAATGATCGTTCTCGCGATTGACGGCAAGCCCGTTGCCGATTGCCTCGCTGAAGCGCGCGCCCGCGTCGCAGGCACGTCGTCAGATCGCGCCGTTCGGCTCAGGCTCTACAGGATGATCATCGACGGTGAGCCTGGCACAACTCTGCGAATGAACCTCGCTCGAGCGGACGGCTCCTTGCTTGATGTTGCACTCAGCCGGCGAATCGTTCCCGATACGGCGGTGGTTACTTCGCGGCGGCTGGCGTCGGGCGCAGGCTACATCAGACTTACACTGTGGAAATCGCCAATCCGAAAACAGTTCAAGAAAGCGCTAGAACAGCTCAAAGATGCGCCCGGGATCGTGATCGACATTCGCGGCAACCCCGGCGGTGAGGCCGACGAAGTAGTGAAGATAGGAAGTTACTTTTTCAACTCGCACGTTCCCTTTGGCAAGTTCAGCAAACGTTCGGGCAAAGCGATCTATCTCAGAACCGACGACGATGATCAGGTCTACAAGGGTCCGGTGGCGATTCTGGTGAACGAAGGTTCGGGCAGCGGCTCGGAGTTGTTTGCCGGCGTGATGCAGGAGAACGGCCGGGCAGTCATCGTTGGTCGCCGGAGCTGCGGATGCGTACTCGGCATATCCGAGTTCAAAAAGCTGAAAGGCGGAGGCGAATTGGCGGTGAGCGAGTACGGCTACCTTTCGCCGCGAGAGAACAGCTTCGAGGGGACCGGCGTAGTTCCTGATAAGCCGGTGGAGCTGAAGATAAGCGACCTTCAGGGTCATCGCGATGCTGCGCTTGAAGAGGCCGAGAGGGTGTTGGCTACAAAGACTCAAACAGGAGCCGGAAGTAATTGGGACGCTCGTTTTTCGCAAACGGCGGCGTTCGGTCTGAAGTAACCAATTACCCTTGGAATGAGGCCGTCAGTCTGTTGTCGCCCATTTCGGCAGTTTACAATGAACGCACCTTCTTGCGAATCGGTTTCCATACCACCACTTGAAGAAAAAGTAATTGGCATAACGTGGGCAGCGCCAAAACATAATTCGCAAATGCAGCATCAATCCAGCAGCCATCCATATCCCGGCGACAACCGTTCCAGGGGTGCTCGAATTGAAGGCTCTGCATAGAGGCACACCTATAAGTGCGAGGCCAGGTACATACGTCCAGAATGCAACCCAGAATAAACGACTCCGCTTCCTGTATTCGTTCCAACCAGAGGTGTATGAAATAGATTCTTTCATGGCATGCATGACTGGAAAGATTTGATCAGCCTGACGGGTTTTCGGGACCTTGGCCTTTTCCGGCTAATACTCTCGGAACCGGACTGATAAATCCCGCGAGTTCGCTGACGGAATTCCTGGAACCGATGTCCGGAAGAACGCGAATAACAGACGAAAGGTCAGTGCAACAGGCTTCAGGATCGAACTCTTTCTGGGTCACCTGCGCCCTCTTACAATCAACGAACCAGGCGACCCTGAGACTATCGGGTGTGGGAGTTCGCATTTCTCGCCTTCGGCAGGCTCACCAGATTAGCGATCAATCGATACGCGCCAGGCACTCCTTTGGGCAATTGTCTGAACCACGCATACGCCGTGTAGACATACAGACCCTTGCCGTACTCGGCGATCACTTCCCCTCCCTTCAAGTCCGGTTCCCCCGGATCGTGACACGCCATCAAAGGTTTGAAATGCGGATCCCAGTCCCCCAGGAAATAAGCACCGCGCTCCTGCACCCAGCCCTCGAAGTCACGTTGCGTGATCTTGTTTGGAAAATTGAAACGCGGATGATTGGGTTCGAGTATCGTCACCGCGGCTAACTCATCGGTCACGCGAAACGGCCGCGCCTCGGGTTTCGGATACGATGGGAAATCTCCGCTCAAGAACTGAGCTTGAGAGTAAGCCAGTATGACCAGCTTTCTTCGCGAGTATTCAAGCAAACGCGAGTTGTACTCGGCCAACTCGGGCTTTGACGACGCGTCCGAGCCAACTATGATCACGTCGAGCTGTGACAGATCGCCCCCGAGTTCGTTGGCGGAAAGTGGTCGAGCGTCGAGCCCCGCGCTACGCAGCGAATCAAGCACCTTGTCGCCGGCAGCTCCTATGAACCCGATCTTCGGCTTTGCTGTTGACTTAGATGCAAGTGCGGGAGCGAGCTCAGTCTCGCTGAGATATAACAGCCGCGGCTCTCGATCGCCTTGCCGATCCCGGGGCCCCTGGGCGCGTGCATCCTGTCTCTCTTCTCTTCCAGTCCGATAAGGCGCGAAGCCGCCCGTCTCGAAGTTTCCCCTGCTGTACTGAACGATGTACGTCCCGCCGCGATTGACGTATTCAATCAATCGCGCGTTGTTGGCGATCACGTCGGGTCTCACCTCGTAGACTCGAATACCCGCGACGATTGCGTCGTACACGCTCAAGTCTCCAGACGCCAGTTCCTTCGAATCGATAGTCTTTACATCAACCCCGATGCGTTCCAGCGCCGCGCCGAAGTCGTCGCCCGCGCCTTCGATGTAGCCGACTTTCAAACCCGGCGCGACCTTTACATCGATCACCTCGGCCTGGGCTCGGGCCTCGTGATAGACGAATCGCGACCCGATGTGAGGGTAAGCAACAACCTGGTAGCCCTCGCGATAAGAGCGCCCGTCGATGGTTGCAACCGCCGATACCTGGTGCGTAGTCTCGCCGCTTCCGGCAGGCGCTTTCAAGACGAACGTGAACAACGCTCGCTCGCCCTCGCGCTTGAGATCAAAGTTGGAGATTGCCGGTGTCACTTGCCAGTCACTCTGTTTCTGAAGTGCCAGCGACCCGCGCACGCCTCCCTTCTGATTGTTAGTCACTGATACGGTCACCTGGCGCTCGACGGCGGTCGAGGATTTCGGATAAACAAGAATATCCGGCGAGACGTTGACCGATACCGCGGGCGCGACTTTGAGTTCGTGGCGAATCTCACCAAGAGCTCGGTCGGCGTAACGATACTCAACCTCCTGGCTGGCTCTTACCGATGGCTCGCCAATCTTGAAGTCCACGAATGCTTCGATAGCAGCGGGAGAAACCGGCTCGATCCCGGTCGCGCCCTCGCCCGGTTTCTCGATCGCGAACATGTCCCCTTTTCGCGCGCTGTTCAGCCAGTAAGGGCGCGTCGGCTCCGCATCAGTGCTGGCGGTCACGGTGTATTCGGCTTGCAGAACAAGCCTTCCATCAACCTCTGTGACCTTCTCTTTTCCCTTCTGAACCACCGTCCAGCCCGCGGGAGTTACTAACCCAAACCGGCCGAGTTTCGCAGCCGAGTTTGCGAACGCGCTCAGAGTTACCGTGAACGTTTGACCGGGAGTGACGATTTCGTCATCAGCGAGACAATCAACGATTATGCCTTCGGACTTCAGGAGCGCGTCCACGAAGTCGCCTTTCTTTTGCTGAAGCAGGAAATTGGTCTCAAGTATCTCAGATTCGCTCAAACCGAGCGCGGAAAGCCCGTTGCTAATCTCTAGCAGCTTCATCAAACCTCGCGCGATTACTTCTGTGACCGAAGCTCTCGCCAGCGGATTGTATTTAACCATCGCTTCATCTGCAGCCGATTGAACCTGCGCAAGCCGTTCTCTAAGTTTCGGGGCCGCAGCCCCCGCGTATTCAGCAATCGCGGTTAATCCCGTGTTGATGTCATCAAAAATATCCTTTTCATTCTTGATTGGCCCGAGTTTCGAGTCGATCAACCGGAGCCTCGAGAATCGCGGGCCGCGCGCTTCAATTGTCCCCTGGTCCTGAGACCGGTGCTGGCTGCGCCCGCGCGCCGCGATCTCGTAGTAGCTGCAGCCGAGCAACGCGTCGAACTCGCCGGTGTTCAGTGAGAGCGTCGCCAACGAGGGCAAAAACTCTCGAGGACTTGCTGCGCCGTCAAACGAACGCAGGTATAGCTTCTTCGCTTGCCACGGTCTCAAGCCTTCCTTGATCTGCTCGGGAAAACGTGACGGGTCGGCCGCAACACGATACGCCTCCTGCGTCAACAACCCCGCGGCCTGGTGATGGCCGTGCCCGTCGTTTGGAGTCCCGCTAAAGCCGGACACGATTACCAGCGGCCTGAATGTCCGAATGACCCGGACCATATCGGCAAGCACAGCTTCGCGATCCCATTTTGAAAGAGTTTCAGTGCGCGACTTGCTGAAGCCAAAATCAAATGCGCGCGAAAAGAACTGCTGGGCGCCGTCGAGCCTCCGTGCGGCCAGCAGCTCATCGGTTCGAATCACTCCCAGCGCCTCGTACAGCTCGGGACCGATCACATTTTGGCCGCCGTCTCCGCGAGTGAGCGACAGATAAGCCGTGCGCACCTGCCGTCCTCTCGCCAGATAAGCGAGCAATCCGCTGTCTTCATCATCCGGATGAGCGCCGGTGTGAAGCACGCTTCCCACAACTCCAAGGCGCTTGATCGCCTGGCCCAGCGCCATCGCGCCGCGATCTTCTGAAGGTCGCGTGTCCGCCCGCGAGGAAGAACCAATAGGCGACACCTGGCAGGCGATAATGATGAGAAAAACGAGCGCAAATGAGAGAGATTTGCGGATTGGGATGGAGATCACTTGAGCCTCCGGGAACGATTGGAATCCACTGTCGGTCGGTTGTTGCGAAGCTATGCTGTTGGAAGGAGCCGGACACTTCTTATCTTCATCGCCGCATCGATGATTCTTGCCGCTGCTTCCTGCTTTGACAGAAGCGGCAGCTCGACCACACCCTCCGATGACACCAGGGCGATTCGATTGTGGTCAACGTCGAAGCCGGAGTCCAAAGCCGACACGTCATTGGCGACGATCAAGTCTGCGCCTTTCTCCTTGAGCTTTTTCCTCGCGTTTTCAATGACGTTCTCAGTTTCAGCCGCAAAGCCGATCACAACACGAGAACCGCTATCGCGGGCCACCGCAGCGAGGATGTCATCGGTTGGCTCAAGATCGAGCACCAGCGCGCTGCCGTTCTTCTTGATCTTCTGCTGATGAACGCTTGCCGGGCGATAGTCCGCGACGGCTGCCGCCATCACAACCATCGTTGCGTCATCGAGGTTGACCTTCACTGCCTCGTACATCTCCGCTGCAGAACGAACAGCAATCGTGCGCGCTCCTCTTGGTGAGGCGATCGACACCGGCCCAGCTATCAAGGTCACGGCCGCACCTCTCGCGAGCGCGGCCTCTGCCACGGCAAAGCCCATCTTCCCCGACGAGCGGTTGCTCAAGAAGCGAACCGGATCGAGGGCTTCCTGTGTCGGTCCGGCGGTGATCAGCACCCGCTCGCCGCGAAGGTCCTGTGCCAGCGCGACCACATCATCATTCGAGCTCGCCGCCGCCGTAAGACCGAGGATCTCACACGCCCGGCCGACGATTTCATGCGGTTCAGCCAGGCGACCGGGGCCTACGGTGCGGCAGGCCAGGTAGCCTTCTTCAGGGTCAATGAACTGAACGCCCCGCTCCCGCAGCCGGCGAACGTTCTCACGAGTCGCGGGGTGCGCCCACATCTCGACGTTCATCGCCGGCGCAACAAGCACCGGCGCTGTGGTGGATATGTACAGAGTGGAGAGGAAATCGTCGGCGATACCGTTGGCGAACTTCGCGAGCGCGTTAGCGGTTGCCGGTGCGACCAGCAGAAGATCGATCGACTGAGCAACCTGGATGTGTTTGATTTCGGGGTCGTCAGTCGGCGCGAACATCTCGGCGATCACCGGAAATCCGGAGATTGACTGAAACGTAAGCGGACCCACGAACTCAGTCGCGTGCCGGGTCATCACGACTCTGACGCTAGCCCCGCGTTTCTGAAGGCCACGCAGAACTTCGACGGACTTATAGGCCGCAATGCATCCGGTTACACCCAGGGCAACGATCATCTGCTTCACCTAACGGTTCCAGGTTCGTAGTTCGGCCTTCAGGCGGAAGTTCGTCGTTCAGAGTACCGGCTGTAGTCGCTCGTTGGAATTGCTCAAACAAAAGCGCCGACTAAAGTCGGTACTCTGAACGACGAACTTCCGCCTGAAGGCCGAACTACGAACTGAGGCAGTTACTCGACCTTGATCAGCTTGACGAGTGGTTGATACCGCACGAGGCCCCGCCTCACCTCTTCAATGGCGACGCGCGTTGTCTTATTCGCCGAGCTGTAGATGCGCGGCCTTGCCCCCCTTTGAAGCTGCTTGCTCCGTTTGGCGGCAAGCAGCACAAGGCGATACTTGCTGTCGATCTCCGTAGTCCAATCTTCGTCATTGTCTGCTTCAGGCATGAAACGACTCACCTCCAAAGGTAGCTATCACTGACTCGATGCGATTTCTCTGCCGGTCAGGGCGGCACCGTTCAGCGACTATTATAGCCTCAAGCTGGGCCAGCGCGCGATCAAGATCGTCGTTCAAAACCACATAGTCAAATCGCTCGTAAAGCTGGACCTCGATGGCCGCATTTCGAAGCCTGCGCTCGATGTCCGCAGGCGCATTCAAGTTCCTCGCCCGGAGTCGAGCTTCGAGGACTTCACAAGAGGGCGGCAATATAAAAATGAGGATGGCCTCCGGCACTCGCCGACGCACTTGCTCCGCTCCCTGAACGTCGATATCGAGCATCACGTCCAGCCCTTGTGAGAGGAGTTCTTCAACCGGCTTCTCGTGTGTGCCGTACAGGTGGCCGTGCACCTCGGCGGATTCGAGGAACTCGTCACGCACCTGCATTTCGCGAAAGTCCTCCGGCGTGACAAAGTAATAATCAATCCCGTCCTGCTCTGTCCCGCGAAGCTCGCGCGTTGTATACGAGATTGAGAATCGCAAGCCCTCGACGCGCTTCAACACGCGCTCCGCAAGAGATGACTTGCCCGCCCCCGATGGCGCCGACACTACCATCAAAAGTCCGCGCTCGGGTTGAGTGCCTGCCGCTTGGGTATTCTCACTCGACATTCTGACCTTGCTCCCGGAGCTTCTCTACTTCGGTCTTGATTACTATGGCCGCATCGCTTATGGCAAGGTCGTTCGACTTTGACAGTATCGTATTCGCTTCGCGATTCATTTCCTGCAAGATGAAATCGAGCCGCTTGCCCGCTTCGTCCGTGCTGCGAAGCAGGTCGCGCATCTGCGCGACATGACTCTTGAGGCGCGCGATCTCTTCGCTTATGTCGGAGCGGTCTGCCAGCATCACCGCCTCTTGTGCGATCCGCGTCTCATCCACTTGTCCACCCGCCACCACTTCCTGAAGGCGCTTCATCAGTTTCTCACGGTAGACGGCCGGCAGGCGCGCGGCTTCGTTCTCGATCGCCGGCATCTGCCGTTCGATGTTGTCGAGCCTCGAGGTAAGCTCCGCCGCAAGCTCCTGACCTTCAACGACACGCATCTCGGTCAACGACACCAGAGCCTGGGAAAGGGCGGCGATCGCGCCGGAGACAAGCTTTTGATCGAGCGAACCGGAATCCTGCGATACCTGCAAAGCGCCCGGGAGCTTAGCGATCAGCTCGAGCGACGGATCGCCTTCGAGCCCGAATTCCCGCTTCAGCTCGGACAATGCCATGAGGTAGCCCGATACAAGCGGACGATTGATCTCGAACGTGGCCGGCTTCAATTGTTCGACCGACACGGTTACGTCAACTCGTCCACGCTTAACCGCCGCCTGAACCTGCTTCTTTAAGGTCACCTCGAGGCTCGACAGTTCCTGCGGCAGCCGGGTATGTACGTCGATCGCGCGATTGTTAACCGAGCGGATGTCCACTCGCACTCGGAAGTCGTCGCCTTCGGCGCTTCCCTGGCCAAATCCGGTCATACTTTTGATCATAATAGTCCGTAGTCAGTCGTCCGTGGTCCGTAGTCAGTGGTGAACGTTGCGCCTTTGCGGATCTTTGCGTCTTAGCGCGAAACCTAGCTCTCGGAGAATGGTTTTCGCGCAAAGACGCAAAGATCCGCAAAGGCGCAACGCTCACTACGGACTACGGACTGCTTCCCCTTCTTCGCCTAAAAGCTCATCCGAAAACTGCAGCTCATAAAGCTCGCGATAGATTCCTCCGCGCGACATCAACTGATCGTGCGTTCCGGCGTCTACAACTCGCCCGCGATCGAGCACGACAATCTTGTCGGCGCGGTGGATAGTTGTCAGCCGATGCGCAATCACGATAGTCGTTCGGCCTTGCATCAGATTGGCAAGCGCTCGCTGAACCCAACGCTCGGACTGCGTGTCGAGCGCGGACGTTGCTTCGTCCAGCACCAGGATAGGCGCGTCCTTCAAGATCGCGCGAGCAATCGCAATCCGCTGACGCTCACCGCCTGACAACTTCACTCCTCGTTCGCCGATCAGCGTTTCGTACCCGCCGCGCTCGTTTATGAAATCGTGTGCGTAGGCGGCGCGTGCAGCGGCCTCGATCCGCTCGCGATCAAAGTCCGCTCCGCCATAGGCAATGTTGTTGAGAATCGAATCGTTGAACAGAATCACTTCCTGAGTCACGAGCGCTATCTGTGCTCGAAGGCTCACGAGCTTGCCGCCTCGAATGTCCATGCCGTCGATCAATATCTCACCGCGGGTCGGATCGTAAAATCGCATCAGCAGATTCGTCAGCGTAGACTTGCCCGCGCCCGACAGCCCGACCAGAGCCACGACATCGCCGCGCTGAACGTCGATGCTCACGTCCTTCAGGATCCAGTCGTTCGAATCCTGATACTTAAACGAGACTCTCTGAAACTCGATTCGTTCTGCGAGCGGCGGCAACTCGATTGCATCAGGCCGGTCGCGCTTTTCGGTGTGAGTGTCCAGGAGTTTGTAGATTCGCGAGGTCGCTGCGAACGACTGCTGAAAATAGTTCTGAATGCGCGAAAGCTTGCGCATTGGGTCGTACATCTGAAGCATCGCGACTATGTATGCCGCAAACGTGCCGATGGTCATCGCGCCCGCCGCTATGACCTGGCGCGCGTAAAGCAGGAAGCACGCCGCGATCAACACCCCCAGGAGCTCGAGAATTGGCGAAGACAGATAGACGACGCGCGCAGCCCGGACTTGCGTGCGCGCCAGATGAAGCAACGCCTCTCGAAACTTGCGCTGCTCGAACTTCTCCATCCCAAACGCTTTGACTATTCGATAACTCGAGATTGTTTCTTGAGCGATGTCCAGCACGTCCTCAGTACCTTCCTGGGTAGAGTGCGCGATGCGGCGGAGCCTTCTGCCAAATCTCACTGTGAGGAGGTAAATGAGCGGCCCGACCAGAACAACCCCAAGCGTCAATCGCCAGTTGAGCACGAACACTAAAGAGAGCAGCGCGAGAAAGGTCAGACCTTCGCGCAAAAGGTCCGCGAGCAGCGTCGAAACCGCGACCTGTACCTTCTCCGCATCGCTGATTATGTGAGCCGTCAGGGCGTTGGTCGGGTGCTCAGCGAAGAACTCGCTCGATTGTTGAAGTATATGATCGTACAATCGCTGGCGCAGATCGACGACTGCCCCGACTCCAATCCGCCACATCAGAACATTTGAGAGATACTCGGATGACCCGCGTATAGCCGTGAATAGAACCAATAGCACAGCTATGATCGGCAAGGGGTTGGCGCCGGACGGCAGATAATGGCTAACGTCAATGCGCGCCGCCAGTCCCACGTTAACCACATTCGGATTTCCCGACAGGATGTCGATGATTGATTTCAGCAGCGCGGTGCGGCCGGCCTCGAACAGTCCGACCAGCGTCATCAAGACGAAGGCTATGGCGAACATTCCGGCGTAAGGTCTGACGTTCTTGAGGAGTATGCGGAAGTCTTCCATTACAGCATGTCAGCGGAGGCTTGAGTTGGTTAAACGATTGATTATACGCGGGGTGCCCTTCGCGTCAAGCGGGCAGTCACATTGATAGTTGGGACTTACCAAACCAGAAGCAGTGCTGCCGGACGGCGAAAGAACTCAAAGAATCCCTCTCATCAAAGTATTGTTAGTTCACGTCGCGAGACCCAATCGGTTCACGACTTCCCTAAAGCGCGCGTCGTTGTGCAGCGGATCGTAAATCGGATCGACTTTGATGTAGGCGGCCCAAAATACCCTTTGCCCAGTTAGCGCGCGCTCCAGCCAATACAATGCATGTTCGTTGTCACCGAGACGGCAATAGAATTTCGCTATCACGACAGGATTGCGTTCATTATCGTTACGGCTTAAGTCGGAATTGAGGCATTGGATGAAGACTGGGCGTATCCCGCCCCGAGCAAAGACTTCCCTTACGCGCTGCTTTTCTTCAGGAGTGCTGGCGCGGTAGTTAATCTTGAGCAATTCATTCAGCACTTCCTGGTCCATGCCCTTCGCGCGATAGATATCTTCGAGATACTCGTGGGCCACCCAAAAGTCGGGGTCCAGGGCAAGCGCCCGATTGCAATAGTCAACCGCCTGATCATATTCGTGCGCGAAGTAGTGAAGCTGTCCAATATCGGCAATGATAATCAGCGAGAGGGGATCGAGTTCCGAAGCACGATGCATCTCGGCCTTGGCTTCATCCAATCTTCCTCTTATCGATAGGTACACGCCCTTCCAGTGATGACCAACCGCTGAGTTAGGATTCAGCTCGAGGGCTCGGTCCAACTCCCTTTCGGCGAAGGCCCAATCCCAATGATGAAACATTCTGATGAATGCGAGCGTCGCGTGCGCTTCAGCGAGTGTGTCATCTAGTTGCAGCGCTTTGTCGATCAACGCTTCGGCTTCAGGTGACGGGATAGAGTCCGTGGCGGCGTCAACCGCGGCCAAAACGGCATAAGCTTGCGCAGAGTTGGGATCGAGTTCGATGGCCTTGCGCAAATACTCGATGCTCTTCGCAGCCTCCGGTCCGCGCTTGTTCCAGAAGTAATTGCCTTTCAGGTAGAGCTGATACGCCTCAGGGTTTTCTGTGGACCGTTTGACGATCTGGCGGGCTTCGCTTCCGCCGAGCTTCGGTCTCAAGCTGATCGTAACGCCCCGAGCGAGTTCGTCCTGCAATGCAAAGACGTCCCCGAGAGAGTGTTCGGCGCTGTCACCGGCCCAGAGCACGCGGCCATCTTCGGCGCTCACGAGCCTCAAGGTTGCGCGCGCAGAATCTTTGTCCCTGAGAACGCTGCCTTCCAAAACGGTCGTTACCCCCAGTCGCTTCCCGACATCGCGTGGATCGATTTCTCTTCCCTTGAATGCGAAGACCGAGCCCCGCGAAATTACTTTCAGTCCTTCGATCTTTGAGAGCGCGTTGATAAGACCTTCAGTCAATCCGTCGCTGAGATACTCATTTTCGGGGTCGCCGGTCAGGTTCTTAAGCGGGAGGACTGCAACGGAACTAATCGGCCCAGTTCCCACTTCGATTTTGGGTGTAGTCAGGTATCGATGCAGAACCAGCGCGCTTGCGGTCAGCAGCACAACAACACCCAGCGCCGCAACCAACTCGACCTTCCAGGACAATGCTATCGGCGATTTAGCACTTACAGGTTTCGCGAAGAACTGTCCTGGGATTGCTGCTGCTTCATTTGCCCGCCTCGCTTCGTCTTTGTCATCGACAACAATCTCTTCTTCAATAACCGTCCTTGACCGCGTGTGCTTCTCGACGATTAGAGGCGCGGGCTGCCCTTCGACTTTTCTTACATCGCGAACGAAGCGATAGCCGACACGCGGGATGGTCTCGATGTATTCGAGCGCCTCGCCGGTTTGACCAAGTGCTTTTCGCAATTGAGAGATGGCGACCGTGAGATTAGCGTCTTCGACGAAGGCGTCGGACCACACCGCCTGCATCAACTCCTCGCGCTCTAAGAGTTTTCCCGGGTGCTGGACGAGAACGATCAGCGCCTCAATTGCCTTTGGAGGCAATGGTACGACTTCGCCATCACGAATGAGGCGATGCCTATCGGCATCAAGCCGGAAGTCTCCGAATTCGTAGAAGTGTCTGATAGGCCGTGGGATAGCCACCTTTAGAAACACCTTTAGAAGAATCTAGACCAATCTTAAGGACTTTCTGTTGCGAAGGCACTACAAGCTCATGCCGGCGGGGAGAAACCGGAAAGGAAACTGATGCCGCCGCTCATTCTAAGGCCAGGAGCTCGATTCAGGCAATAGCCATTGCCGCTTCGATTCTCGACTTGCCAACCTTTAATGCTATTACACGAAGAGGTCTTCATGAAGAAAAGGACAGTCATTACAACTGAGAAGAGTGAAGTCTGGGTGATCCGTCCACCATCGGACGAGGGGCAGGAGCAAGTGAGAGACGGCGGCGAAAAGGCAGCGTCATCGGAGTCGCTCATAGCCCCGCTCGATGAGTCTTTAGGGAAAGACTTCCTTGAAGGAAAGCAAGAGTGACGCTTCGTCAAGGAGAAAGGAGCGCATCATTACGCTCGTTCAATGCCACGAGCTACGAAGGATAAGGAGATCGAAGTCATGTCGAAAAGAATGCTTGTTCTTCCTCAACTCTGGGCGTATGTGTTTTTGGTTTCAGTGATATTGCTGCCGGCGCCAAATGCTGCTGGCACAGCGCTGGCGCAGGGAACAGCATTCACCTATCAAGGCAAGCTCACAGACAGCGGCAACCCTGCAACCGGCCAGTATGATTTCCAGCTCAAGCTGTTTGACACCGCTACAGTCGGTACAGGTACGCAGCAAGGACCGACTGTCACAGTCTCGAACGTTACTGTCACGGCAGGCATCTTCACTGTGCAGCTTGATTTCGGTGTGTGCGCGAGTTGCTTCGACGGCTCGGCCCG
Organism: Blastocatellia bacterium; assembly: GCA_035576605.1. Lineage (GTDB taxonomy): Bacteria > Acidobacteriota > Blastocatellia > UBA7656 > UBA7656 > Onstottus_A. The sequence continues at coordinate 22,812 of DATLWF010000237.1, forward strand.
TTTCCTTGAAATTGCCGTCAAGCAGACGAGCGGCTCGACGTTTATGACGCTCGGTCCGCGCCAGCCGGTGACCGCCAATCCATACGCGATTCGCAGCATGAACGCGGCAGTAGCGGATGGCTTATCGGTAGCTTGTGTGAACTGCGTCACCACTAGCCAGATTCAAAACATCCAAGGCTCGCAGGTGACTGGCAACATCTCGGGCAGTCAGATCAGCGGCACGATACCTGTGGCGAGCGTGCCGGCGGGGAGTGCGAACTACATTCAGAATCAGAACAGCTCACTGCAAGCATCGGCAAACTTCGACGTCAGCAACGGCACGGTAGAAGGGACGCTTATAGCAGGCCTGGTGAAGGCCAATCAGTATAACATCGGAGCCTTTCGCGTGTTGAGCAACCCCGGTTTAAACAACTTGTTTGCGGGAGTGGGCGCGGGCGCGAGCAACACGATCGGCGACGACAATGCTTTCTTCGGGTGGAACGCCGGCAACGCAAACAACGCAAACTTCAACGCCTTTTTCGGCCCAGACGCCGGCCGCGTAATCAATGGGAATGCCAACTCGTTTTTCGGAGAAGGGACAGGCTTTAACATCACGACCGGCTCCGACAATGCTTTCTTCGGGGCTTCTGCAGGCGGGGGCGGTGCACTGGGCATGACTAACTCCGGCAATACCCTGCTGGGCTCACATGCCGAAAGTGTCGACGGAACGACCAACGCCGCGGCCATAGGATTCCAGGCCTTGGTGACGACGAGCAACTCGCTTGTGCTCGGCTCAATCAGCGGCACAAATAATGCGACCGCAAGCACCAATGTCGGCATCGGCACCACCGCTCCCCTCTCCAGATTGGATATCGTCGACCCTACCGGCACACAGATCCGCTTCGGTGACACTACGACGGATACGGGCGGATACCTTGTCAGTACGACATCCACCCAGGCGATTTTATCGGGCGGCGCGAAGTTCGACGGCACTAACTGGATTGCTAAATCTACCGCGGCATCGCGGATTGACAACCTCAGTGGCACTACCCGCTTCTTTACCGATACCGGTCTTACGGCGGGGTCGGCGTTTAGCCCGACCGAGCGCATGAGGATCACCGCCACCGGCCAGGTCGGCATCGGCACCAACGCACCCAGCGATAAGCTGCACGTCGCGGGCGACATCCGCGTTGGAACCGGAACGACGGGCTGTGTCAAAGACGCCGATGGCACCGTCATCGCCGGCGCCTGCTCATCTGATGTCAGGTTGAAGCGCAGCATAACCCCGTTTCCCGAACTTCTCGAGAAGCTCGTCCGACTTCAGCCGGTTCATTTCTACTGGCGAGCGGATCAATTCCCTGAGCGTCATCTCGGCTCGTCACAATCATTCGGGCTGGTGGCTCAGGATGTGGAGAAGGTTATGCCTGATCTGGTGGCGGAAGATGAGAGCGGCTACAAGGTGGTCCGCTACAACAAGCTGCCCCTGATATTGCTCGAGGCGCTCAAAGAGTTGAAAGCGGAAAATGACTCCTTGAAGCAAGAGCTCCATAAGGTGAGCCAGCAACAGGAGCAGAGCAGGCGACAGCAGATTGTCATTGACGGCCTGAAGAAGATGATTTGCCTGGATCACCCGAACGCCGATCTCTGCAAGTGAGCAACACTCCTACCGCACCCAGACCCGCGCTATCGTCTATTCAATATCCGCAGCAGAGCGAGGAATATGTTGAACGCGTCCAGATACAGTGACAACGCCGCCGCGACGTATTCGTTCGTCGGATACCGTCGAATGATGTTGGATGTGTCGTACAAGACGAAGCCGGCGAACAGAAGAAGCGCCGCTGTCGAGATTGCAAAGCCCAAACCGAGCGAACCCACGAAGATGTTGATCAACCCGGCCCCGATTACCACCACCAGGCCTACGGTCACCATTCCGCGGAGAAAGCTGAAGTCGCGCCGCGAGACAAACACATATGCTGTCAGCCCGCCAAAGATCGCCACTGTCATCACGCCTGCCTGAAGAATCGAGCCCGGGTTAGTCCTACTGATCACGTACAGCACCGGCGAGATGATAGCGCCGGTCAAAGTTGTGAATCCGAACAGGGCTGCGAGGTTGACGCCGGGCACGTGGCGGACCGCCTGCGCACCGATCACCCCTCCGATCATAGCGATGAACATGATTATCGGATGCTCAACGGCGAAAACCATCAGCGGCGGAAAAGCGAGCCCAAGCAAAACTCCACCGATCGCGAACAGCGTCGCCGCAAAGAACAGCGCGTAGACTTTGCGGATGAAGGCGATGCGGTCGCTTACGCTCGCGTCGGCAGCGGTGAGCGGTTGCGCGCCGACTCCGCCACGAACGGACCATGGTTCAGACTGGGAATAGCTGTTTCTCTGACGATCAAGGTCGCTCATCGCAACCTCCTTCTTAGTACATAACCGTTGTGTGGTT